>NZ_POUB01000349.1 GCF_003236335.1 Micromonospora deserti | reverse complement strand
GGCCCTCGACTGGAAGATTGTCCGGCGGTGTCCTACTCTCCCACACCCTCCCGGGTGCAGTACCATCGGCGCTGGAGGGCTTAGCTTCCGGGTTCGGAATGTGACCGGGCGTTTCCCCTCCGCCATGACCGCCGTAACTCTATCGACATATCAAACAACACCACACACACGGATGTGTTGTTCGTTTGTCGGGAGTTGCACAGTGGACGCGTAGCAGCCTTGTTGTCAAGTCCTCGGCCTATTAGTACCGGTCAACTGAACCCGTTACCGGGCTTACATTTCCGGCCTATCAACCCAGTCGTCTAGCTGGGGGCCTTACCCCCACAAAGTGGGGTGGGATACCTCATCTTGAAGCGAGCTTCCCGCTTAGATGCTTTCAGCGGTTATCCCTTCCGAACGTAGCTAACCAGCCGTGCCCCTGGCGGGACAACTGGCACACCAGAGGTTCGTCCGTCCCGGTCCTCTCGTACTAGGGACAGCCCTTCTCAAGTATCCTACGCGCGCGGCGGATAGGGACCGAACTGTCTCACGACGTTCTAAACCCAGCTCGCGTACCGCTTTAATGGGCGAACAGCCCAACCCTTGGGACCTGCTACAGCCCCAGGATGCGACGAGCCGACATCGAGGTGCCAAACCATCCCGTCGATATGGACTCTTGGGGAAGATCAGCCTGTTATCCCCGGGGTACCTTTTATCCGTTGAGCGACACCGCTTCCACATGCCAGTGCCGGATCACTAGTCCCGACTTTCGTCCCTGCTCGACCCGTCAGTCTCACAGTCAAGCTCCCTTGTGCACTTGCACTCAACACCTGATTGCCAACCAGGCTGAGGGAACCTTTGGGCGCCTCCGTTACCCTTTAGGAGGCAACCGCCCCAGTTAAACTACCCACCAGACACTGTCCCTGAACCGGATAACGGTCCGAAGTTAGATACCCGAATCAACCAGAGTGGTATTTCAAGATTGCCTCCACCCATACTGGCGTATGAGCTTCACCGGCTCCCACCTATCCTACACAAGCTAACTCAAATACCAATGTCAAGCTATAGTAAAGGTCCCGGGGTCTTTCCGTCCTGCCGCGCGTAACGAGCATCTTTACTCGTAGTGCAATTTCGCCGGGCCTGTGGTTGAGACAGTGGGGAAGTCGTTACGCCATTCGTGCAGGTCGGAACTTACCCGACAAGGAATTTCGCTACCTTAGGATGGTTATAGTTACCACCGCCGTTTACTGGCGCTTAAGTTCTCCGCTTCGCCCCGAAGAGCTAACAGGTCCCCTTAACGTTCCAGCACCGGGCAGGCGTCAGTCCATATACATCGAATTACTTCTTCGCATGGACCTGTGTTTTTAGTAAACAGTCGCTTCCCCCTGCTCTCTGCGGCCATACAACGCTCCACCCGCGCGGGGCTTCACGTCTCCGGCCCCCCTTCTCCCTAAGTTACGGGGGCAATTTGCCGAGTTCCTTAACCACAGTTCGCCCGATCGCCTCGGTATTCTCTACCTGACCACCTGTGTCGGTTTGGGGTACGGGCCGCTAAGAACTCGCTAGAGGCTTTTCTCGGCAGCATAGGATCACTGACTTCACCTGAATCGGCTCGGCATCACGTCTCAGCCTTCATGCACCACGGATTTGCCTATGGTGCGGCCTACACGCTTACCCCGGCACAACCACCGGCCGGGATCAGCTACCTTCCTGCGTCACCCCATCGCTTGACTACTACCCGCCAGGTTCCCACGCTCCCCACCCTCAACCCGAAGGTCTTGGATGGATTGGATGGTTAGCACAACGAGGTTCATCAGGGTCGCTCTTTCGCGGGTACGGGAATATCAACCCGTTGTCCATCGACTACGCCTCTCGGCCTCGCCTTAGGTCCCGACTCACCCAGGGCGGATTAGCCTGGCCCTGGAACCCTTGGTCATCCGGCGGAAGGGTTTCTCACCCTTCTTTCGCTACTCATGCCTGCATTCTCACTCGTGCCGCGTCCACAACTGGGTCACCCCGCTGCTTCACCCCCGGCACGACGCTCCCCTACCCACCCACACACCTGCACACCACCCAAAGGCGATGCGAAGTACATGTGTGAGTGCCACAGCTTCGGCGGTGTGCTTGAGCCCCGCTACATTGTCGGCGCGGAACCACTTGACCAGTGAGCTATTACGCACTCTTTAAAGGGTGGCTGCTTCTAAGCCAACCTCCTGGTTGTCTATGCGACCCCACATCCTTTTCCACTTAGCACACGCTTAGGGGCCTTAGCTGGTGATCTGGGCTGTTTCCCTCTCGACTACGAAGCTTATCCCCCGCAGTCTCACTGCCGCGCTCTCACTTACCGGCATTCGGAGTTTGGCTGATTTCGGTAAGCTTGTGGGCCCCCTAGACCATCCAGTGCTCTACCTCCGGCAAGAAACACGCGACGCTGCACCTAAATGCATTTCGGGGAGAACCAGCTATCACGGAGTTTGATTGGCCTTTCACCCCTAACCACAGGTCATCCCCCAACTTTTCAACGTTGGTGGGTTCGGCCCTCCACGCGGTCTTACCCGCGCTTCAGCCTGCCCATGGCTAGATCACTCCGCTTCGGGTCTAGGACACGCGACTCTGACGCCCTATTCAGACTCGCTTTCGCTACGGCTCCCCCACACGGGTTAACCTCGCCACATGCCACTAACTCGCAGGCTCATTCTTCAAAAGGCACGCCGTCACCCTCACGGGCTCCGACGGATTGTAGGCGAACGGTTTCAGGTACTATTTCACTCCCCTCCCGGGGTACTTTTCACCATTCCCTCACGGTACTCGTCCGCTATCGGTCACCAGGAAGTATTTAGGCTTACCAGGTGGTCCTGGCAGATTCACGGCAGATTTCAGGAGTCCGCCGCTACTCGGGAACACCCACAGAAGACCAGCCACTTTCACCTACCGGACTATCACCGTCTACGGTCAGCCATTCCAGACTGTTCGACTAGCAGCCAGCTTTGTAACTCCTCACACGAGTGTCAGCCCGTGTCGCAGGGTCCCACAACCCCGACCACGCAACCCCTGACAGGTATCACACGCAGCCGGTTTAGCCTCAATCCGCTTTCGCTCGCCACTACTCACGGAATCACTGTTGTTTTCTCTTCCTACGGGTACTGAGATGTTTCACTTCCCCGCGTTCCCCCCACGTACCCTATGTGTTCAGGTACGGGTGACACCACATGACTGGTGCCGGGTTTCCCCATTCGGACACCCTGGGATCACAGCTTGGTTGACAGCTCCCCCAGGCCTATCGCGGCCTCCCACGTCCTTCATCGGCTCCTGGTGCCAAGGCATCCACCGTTCGCCCTTGACAACTTGACCACAAAGATGCTCGCGTCCACTGTGCAATTCTCAACAAACGACCAACCCACAACCCGATCCGCCCCACACCAAACCCGGCAACAACCGGCGGTATGCAAGGCCAGGCCATGCCTGGCAACACCAACCCCACCCAAACAGGCGAGACCAGCATCCCGAAAGACAACACACAGTTGTTCTTTCAGGACCCAACAGGGTGCCCATCATCCCTCCCCAGCCGCACCAGAACAACCGTTCCCTACCACCACAGTGGTCGTACTAAGCGTCCCAGCCGTTGCCAGGAAAAAACTCACCAGTGTCTCCGCCATCGAGCACCCCGACCCGACACTCGCGGGCCACGGGGCTCCATACCGTCCTTCGACGGATGGTGCTCCTTAGAAAGGAGGTGATCCAGCCGCACCTTCCGGTACGGCTACCTTGTTACGACTTCGTCCCAATCGCCAGCCCCACCTTCGACGGCTCCCTCCCACAAGGGGTTGGGCCACCGGCTTCGGGTGTTGCCGACTTTCGTGACGTGACGGGCGGTGTGTACAAGGCCCGGGAACGTATTCACCGCAGCGTTGCTGATCTGCGATTACTAGCGACTCCGACTTCACGGGGTCGAGTTGCAGACCCCGATCCGAACTGAGACCGGCTTTTTGGGATTCGCTCCACCTCACGGTATCGCAGCCCATTGTACCGGCCATTGTAGCATGCGTGAAGCCCTGGACATAAGGGGCATGATGACTTGACGTCATCCCCACCTTCCTCCGAGTTGACCCCGGCAGTCTTCGATGAGTCCCCGGCCGAACCGCTGGCAACATCGAACGAGGGTTGCGCTCGTTGCGGGACTTAACCCAACATCTCACGACACGAGCTGACGACAGCCATGCACCACCTGTCACCGGCCCCGAAGGACCCCCCATCTCTGGAGGATTTCCGGCGATGTCAAACCCAGGTAAGGTTCTTCGCGTTGCATCGAATTAATCCGCATGCTCCGCCGCTTGTGCGGGCCCCCGTCAATTCCTTTGAGTTTTAGCCTTGCGGCCGTACTCCCCAGGCGGGGCGCTTAATGCGTTAGCTGCGGCACAGGGAACCGGAGAGGCCCCCCACACCTAGCGCCCAACGTTTACAGCGTGGACTACCAGGGTATCTAATCCTGTTCGCTCCCCACGCTTTCGCTCCTCAGCGTCAGTATCGGCCCAGAGACCCGCCTTCGCCACCGGTGTTCCTCCTGATATCTGCGCATTTCACCGCTACACCAGGAATTCCAGTCTCCCCTACCGAACTCTAGCCTGCCCGTATCGACTGCAGGCCCGCAGTTGAGCTGCGGGTTTTCACAGTCGACGCGACAAGCCGCCTACGAGCTCTTTACGCCCAATAAATCCGGACAACGCTCGCGCCCTACGTCTTACCGCGGCTGCTGGCACGTAGTTGGCCGGCGCTTCTTCTGCAGGTACCGTCACTCACGCTTCGTCCCTGCTGAAAGAGGTTTACAACCCGAAGGCCGTCATCCCTCACGCGGCGTCGCTGCATCAGGCTTCCGCCCATTGTGCAATATTCCCCACTGCTGCCTCCCGTAGGAGTCTGGGCCGTGTCTCAGTCCCAGTGTGGCCGGTCGCCCTCTCAGGCCGGCTACCCGTCGTCGCCTTGGTAGGCCATCACCCCACCAACAAGCTGATAGGCCGCGAGCCCATCCCAAGCCGAAAAATCTTTCCACCCAACACCATGCGGCATCAAGTAATATCCGGTATTAGCCCCGGTTTCCCGGGGTTATCCCAAAGCCTGGGGCAGGTTGCTCACGTGTTACTCACCCGTTCGCCGCTCGAGTACCCCGAAGGGCCTTTCCGCTCGACTTGCATGTGTTAAGCACGCCGCCAGCGTTCGTCCTGAGCCAGGATCAAACTCTCCAACAAAAAATGGAAAATCGTCCCGACAACAAAAAGTGTTGCCAAAGGAACCCCAAACCAGAAGACCCCGAAGAATCAACCAGCCAGGGATATCAAACAAATTGGCACTGGCTTATCAAGCACCCTGTTGAGTTCTCAAAGAACAACCACACACCACCCG
>NZ_POUB01000348.1 GCF_003236335.1 Micromonospora deserti | reverse complement strand
GTGGTGCGCCGCTGGCGGCGGCCGGGCGGGTGAACCGGTCCGCCCGCCAGCGGCGCACCACGTCCGCCGGGCGGACGGCGGCCGCCCGGTCTCGCGCCACGCCAAGCAGTAGCGTGCGCAGCTCCGCCGGGGTCAGGCCGCCCAGCGCGGCTCGGGTGCCGGCCGGCAGCCGCGCCCACACCCGACGCTCCGCCTCGTCCATGCCGGCAGCATGTCGCAGGCCCGCGCGCCCGTCCACTGCAATAGGCGTCCGGCTCCGGCACCTGCCGTCCGGACGATCGACCGGTTCGTGGACGGCGACCAGCCGCACGCCCGGGTCAGGACAGCGTGCAGGCGCTGCCGTTGACGGTGACCAGGCCGGGTGCCGGGTTGGCGCCGCCGGCGGTGGTCGCGTTGAAGCCGAACGTCGCCGTGCCGCCCGGGGCGATCCGGGCGTTGTACGACTCGTTCCGCGCGGTCACGGTGGCCCCGGACTGGGTCACCTTCGCCAGCCACGCCTCGCGCACCTTCTGGTCACCGGTGAACGCGAACCGGACGGTCCAGCCGTTCACCGCCGTGGCGCCGGTGTTGCGGACGGTGACCTGGGCGGTGAACCCGCTGCCGCCGTGCCACGTGCCGTAGTTGGTGTACGTCACCGCGCAGCTCGGCGCGGGCACCGCGCCGGCGTCGCCCTGGTCGGCGAGGAACGAGGCGATCCAGGCCAGCGCCGAGTTCCAGTTGATCGCCACCTCGTTGGTCGCGTACGAGTTGATGTCGTCGACGTAGCAGAACATCGGCCGGCAGCCGGCGAGCAGTTGGGCGGCGAACGGGTCCTGCAGGGCGGCGTTCGGTCCGCCGGCGAGCGACCCGGCGGGCGGCTTCGGCAGGCTCGGGTCGAGCTGGTGGCCGAAGATGCGGCTGTGCTGGTTCTCCGCCGCGTGCTCGCCCCACCCCGTCACGTACGAAATGTTCAGCGCGTTGCGGCCGAGGAGGTAGTCCATCGCCCGCACCGCCCCGTCGCGGTATTTCGCGTCCCGGGTCAGGTCGAAGGCGGTCGCCATCACCACCGCGTTGTTGATGATGTTGCTGTTGCCGCCCCAGAAGTAGCTGCCCGCGTCGCCCGGCATCGGATGCCCGTACGCCTGCCGGCCGGACTCGGCGAGGTACGCGTCGGCGGCGGCGGTGACCGAGGCGCGGATCCGGGCCAGCTCGGCGGCCGGCAGCCCGTTCGGCACGGTGGCCAGGTCGAGCCGGCCGAGCGCCGCGACGCTCTGCCACCCGAAGCCGCGCGGGTCGAAGACGTCCCCGGTGTGGTGCGGCGACGCGGTCAGGTCGGCCAGGTACGCCGACGACCCGGTGGTCAGGTAGAGCTCGACGGCCGCCCAGTAGAACTCGTCGGTGACGTTCTGGTCGTCGTACGGGCCGCCGCCAGTGCTGTCGGCTGGGCTGGCGTACCGGGTGGGGTTGGCCTCGGCCGCGGCGTACGCCGTCTTCGCCGCGGTGGCGCAGCGGGTGGCGAAGGCCGCGTCGTAGGGGGCGAAGAGCCGTGCGCACTGGGCGGCGACGGCGGCCAGGTTGAGGGTGGCCGCGGTGGACGGTGGGTGCAGCTCGCGCGGCTGCGGGTCGTCCTCGGGTTGCAGCGGCAGTCCGGTCCAGTTCCGGTCGTGGATCTTGTGGTGGGCCATCCCGGCGAGCGGCCGGCCGGCGGGTACCTGCATGCGCAGCAGGAATTCCAGCTCCCAGCGGGCCTCGTCGAGCACGTCCGGCACCCCGTTGCCGCGCTCGGGGACCCGCAGCGTGCCGTCGCCCAGCGCGGTGCCGCCGCCCGCGGTGGCCGCGGTCTTGGTCCGCTCGAAGGTGTTCAGCAGTTGATAGGTGGCGATGCCGCCGTTGACCACGTACTTGCCGTGGTCGCCGGCGTCGTACCAGCCGCCGCGCACGTCGAGGGAGTAGTCGCAGACGCCGGGTTGGCAGGGCACCGAGGTGTCGCCCTGGTTGGGCGCGATGCCGAGGTGGCCGGCCGGGCGGGCGTATTCGGCGCCGATCAGGTCGCCGTCGATGGCGATGCCGCTGCGTTGGGCGTAGAAGAACTGGAGCGAGTCGGCGCGCAGCCGGTCGTAGAGGGTGCCGGAGATGTCGAACGGGTGGCTGGTCTCGCCGTCGACGGTAAGCGTCAGCCCGGCGCCGGGCGTGCGGTACGCCGAGAAGTCGATCGTCTGCACGTTCTGCCCGGAGGCGGCGTCGACCCCGTGCGGGGTGCTGGTGCCGGCGGCCAGCACGGCGCCGGAGGCGGACCGCAGCTGCCAGGGCAGGGCGTCGGTCGCCGTGGTGACCACGGTGGCGTTCTTCGGGCCGCCGGGCAGGTAACCGACCTGGTTGACCCGTACCCGCGGCCCGGTGTCGGGCACGTACGGCTCGGGCGGATCGCCGCCGCGCAGCGAGACGTTGTCCAGGCAGACGGTCTGCTCGTCGGCGCTGCCGCCGACCTGGAAGATCAGCTGGGCGCTGGGGTTGTCGTCCGGGACGGTGAAGGTCCGCTCCACCCGCTGGGCGGTGCCGGTCGCGGCGGCGTCCACGCTGGCGTACGTGGTGTAGGGGGCGGCGCCGAGTTGGAGCACGGCCTTCACCGCCGAGCCGGGGCTGGCGGAGACGTCGAAGCCGAGGGTGTACTCGGCCCCGGCGACCAGCGGCACGCCGTCTTGGCCGATGCCGGCGTCCCAGGGGTTGGCCAGGCCGCCGGGCACGGTGGCGCAGAGCTGGCCGTCGGTGACCCCGAGCGCGCCGGTGCCGTAGGAGAACCAGGGGAAGACGCCGGCGCTGAAGTCGCCGTTGTCGATCTGCTCGGGGGCGTCGGGGGGTGGTTCGGCGTGGGCCGCGCCGGCGGTGGCGCCGGTCAGGGCCACGGTGGTCGCCGCGGCGAGCAAGGCGAGGCGGCGTCGGGATGGCATCACGGGGATTCCTTCCGGGACGGGCGGTGGGGACGGTCGGCAGGAGCGCTGGGAGCGCTCCCAGGCGTCGGCTCGATGTTTCCAGCGCCCCGCTGCCCTGTCAATCGATCCGGCTGGATGAATTGGCGGGCGCGCGGCAGTGAGATTCGCCGCGCCACGCGCGGTCGTCCTGATCTCCTAGAGACAACTGCGCCTCCGGCCTGGCAGGCTGCCTCCCATGACCCTGAAGCTGCGTTCCGTGGGAACGAGCGACCGTGGGCTGATCCGCAGTGGGAACCAGGACGCCATGCACGCCGGCACCTGGCTCGTTGCCGTCGCCGACGGCATGGGCGGGATGGCGGCCGGCGACCTGGCCAGCGCGATCGCCATCGACGCGGTCGCTCCGCTGGACGTGGAGACCCCGGAGGACGCCCTGGTCGCCGCGTTGCAGAACGGCATCGAGCTGGCCACCGCGCGGATCCGTCAGGCAGTCAGTGAGGACCCGGAGCGGCAGGGTATGGGCACCACCCTGACCGCCCTGCTCTTCGCCCGGACGGGCAGCTGCCTGGCCCTGGCCCACATCGGCGACTCCCGCGCCTACCTCTACCGCGAAGGCGTGCTCAAGCAGATCACCCGCGACGACACCTTCGTGCAGATGCTCGTCGACCAGGGCGTGATCACCGCCGAGCAGGCCGCCAGCCACCCGCGCCGGGCCGTGGTCACCCAGGCGTTGCAGGGCGACGACGTCTCCCCGGCGTACGCGACGATGGTGCCCTGGGCCGGCGACCGCTGGCTGCTGTGCAGCGACGGGCTCTCCAACGTCGTCCGCCCGGACACCCTCGCCGAGGTGCTCGCCGGCTATCCCGACCGGGCCGAGTGCGCCCGCAAGCTGATCGACCTGGCGCTGCGCGCCGGCGGCCCGGACAACGTCACCGTGGTCGTCGCCGACGTCGTGGGGGAGTGAGCCCGGCTCAGCGGCGGCGCGGAGTGGCATGCCGGGTCGGCGCCGCCCCGGCCGGATCCTCCGGCCACGGGTGGCGCGGGTAGCGCCCGCGCAACTCCGCCCGCACCTGCGGGTAACCCGACCGCCAGAACGACGCCAGGTCGGCGGTGACCGCCACCGGCCGCCCGGCCGGGGAGAGCAGGTGCAGCAGCACCGGCACCCGGCCCTGGGCGATCCGTGGCGCGTCCTGCCAGCCGAAGGTCTCCTGCAGCTTCACGGCGAGCACCGGCGCGGCCGGATCGGCGTAGTCCACCCGGATCCGGGAGCCGCTGGGCACGGTGATCCGTTCGGGCGCGACCTCGTCCAGCCGGGCCGCCAGCGGCCAGGGCAACAGCCGGCGCAGTGCGGCGGTGACGTCGACGCGAGCCAGGTCGGCCCGGCGGCGGGCGCTGGCCAGTTCCGGCCCGAGCCAGGCCGGCGCGGCGGCGAGCAGCGCCTCGTCGCCCACGTCGGGCCAGTCGTCGCCGAGCGCGTGCCGGCAGAACGCCAACCGCTCGCGCAGCGCCCGGGCCGCCGGAGTCCAGGTCAGCAGCCCGAGGCCGGTGCGGCGCAGCCCGGACAGCAGGGCCGCGGCGACCTCGCCCGGTTCGGGGCGGGTCAGCGGGCGCTCGACCAGCTCCACCGCGCCCAGCCGGGTCACCTCCCGGGCCACCACGTCCTCGCCGGACCAGCCCACCTCCCGCTCGGTGCGCAGCAGCGGCCCGCCCGCCTCCCGCGCGGTCGCCTCGTCCACCGCGGCGGCCAGCCGGATCCGCGCGGCCGGCGCACCGGGGGAGCGGTCGGCCACCGCGACGGCCAGCCAGTCGGCGCCGGCCAGCCCCGATCCCGGCGCCAGCTCCGCCGCGGTCCCGCCGCTCATCAGGTACGCCGAGCCGCCCGGCCGGCGCACCCGGGCCAGCCGCTCCGGGTAGGCCAGCCCGACCAGCAGCCCGGCGGCCAGATCGTCGGTCAGCCGGCCCCGGCCGGCGCCCGCCTCCGCGCGGGGCGCGGCGGAGGCGCCACGGGACGCCTCCGGGGCCCCGGCGTCCCGGCCCACCCCGGCGGTCGCTCCGGCCAGGGCGGCGCGCAGCCGGCGTACCTCGGATCGCCAGCGGGCCCTGGCGCCCGGGTCCGCGCCCGCGCGGAGCCGGCGCCAGGCGGCAGTCAGGTCGTCACCCGGCCCGGCGACGGTCTCCTCGGCGAGCAGCGCGACCACCTCGGCCGCCCGGTCCGCGCCCACCCGGTCCGCGCCGTCGAGCAGCGCCCGGGCCAGCCGGGGATGCGTCCCGGCGGCCGCGATCGCCCGGCCCCGGTCGGTGATCCGGCCGTCCGCGTCGACCGCGCCCAGGGTGGTCAGGGTGTCCCGGGCGACCGCCATCGCCGCCGCCGGCGGGGGGTCGGGCAGGGCCAGCCCGACGCCCTCCGGCGCTCCCCAGGCGGCCAGCTCCAACGCGAACCCGGTCAGGTCGGCGCTGGCGATCTCCGGCTCCGGCTGCGCGGCCAGCCGTTCGTGCCTCGCCGCCGACCAGCAGCGGTAGACGTACCCGGGAG
>NZ_POUB01000347.1 GCF_003236335.1 Micromonospora deserti | reverse complement strand
GTTCTGGTGCGGGCCGCGGGTCGGCCGGACCGGCGGCGGTGGGGGGCGAGGTCACGGTGCGGCCGGCCGGCTCGGTGACGTGCTCGCGGCGGGTGCGGCGCAGCGCCCGGACGGCCAGCGCCAGGGCGACCACCCAGCCGGCGGCGAGCAGCGCGTAGACCGCCGGGCGGGCCGGGGCGCCGAGGTCGGTGGCGCGCATCAGGGTACGGGCGTTGGTCAGCACGATCACCCCGCCGATGGCCGCTCCGAGCAGCTGGGCCGGCACGATCCGGACCAGCCAGGCGGCCACCGGCGCGGCGACCAGGCCGCCGACGAGCAGCGCCGCCACCGTGGGCAGCAGGAAGCCCTCGGAGCCGAGGCCGATGAGGAAGCCGACGCTCGCCGCGCCGGCGACCACGAACTCGGCGGTGTCCACCGAACCGATCACCTTGCGCGGCTCCATCCGGCCGCTGACCAGCAGCGCCGGCGTGGCGACCGGGCCCCAGCCCCCACCGCCGGTGGCGTCGACGAAGCCGGCGGCCAGCCCGAGCGGGCCGAGGAAGCGCCCGCGCAGCCGGCCGGCGGCCGGGTTGCGGCGCAGCGGACGGGAGAAGCGGATCAGCAGGTAGGCGCCGAGGGTGAACAGGATGCCGGCCATCCAGGGGGCGGCCGCGGCGGTGGAGATCGAGCTGAGGACGGTGGCGCCGGCGAAGGCGCCGACCGCGCCGGGGACGGCGATCCGGGCGACCACCCGCCAGTCGACGTTGCCGAACCGCCAGTGGGCAACCCCGGCGGCCAGAGTGGTGCCGACCTCCGCCAGGTGCACCGAGGCCGACGCGGCAGCCGGGGCGACCCCGGCGAGCAGCAGCAGGGTGGACGAGGTCAGCCCGTACGCCATCCCGAGCGCGCCGTCGACCAGCTGCGCGAAGAGCCCGACCAGCGCGAGGACCAGCAGCTTGCGCACGTGCTCCCCCAGACTTCATCTCCTATAGACTTGGTAGACAATGCGCCACGCGGCGGCGCGGGTCAAGGGTCTGACCGGTCAGTGAGACGACAGCGCCGGCCCGGTCGGGAGCAGCCGGGCGGGCCGGAATGGACGGATCGCGCGGGTCAGGTCCAGGCGCGGGGATCGGCGACCAGTTCGGTGATCCGGGCGGGCATGGTGCCGGCGGCGACGTCGGCCACGGTGACCAGCTCCAGGATCTCGCGTTCGCTGGCCCGCAGCGCGATCCACACGTCCTGCAGGGCCCGGGCAGCGCCGTGGTAGCCGAGCTGCTCCGGCCGCTGGCCGCGAACGTGCGCCAGCGGACCGTCGATCACCCGGATCACCTCGGCGAGGGATATCTCCCCCGCCGGCCGGGCCAACCAGTAGCCGCCCTCCGGGCCGCGCTGGGCGTGCACGATGCCGCCCCGGCGCAGCTGCAACAGGATGCTCTCCAGGAACTTCGGCGGGATGTCCTGGGCGCGGGCGACCTGGTCGGCGGTCACCGGTCGGCCTCGTCCGGCCGCGGCGCCGCCGGTGACCGCGGCAAGCTCGGCGACCGCTCGCAGGGCGTAGTCGACCCGGGCGGAGAGACGCATGTCGGCAAGGTTAGCCGGCTGGCCACCCCGCCCGGACGATCACCCCTCGTCCGATCGGCCAACGGTGATGTGCGGGGGAGCCGGCCGGTCAGGCGCCGACGCGGCGCAGCAGGCCCTCCTGCACGGCGCTGGCGATGTGCCGGCCGTCGGTGGTGAACATCCGTCCGGTGGCCAGGCCCCGGGCGCCCGAGGCCGACGGGCTCCAGCAGTCGTAGAGGAACCACTCGTCGGCGCGGAACGGCCGGTGGAACCACAGCGCGTGGTCCAGGCTCGCGCCCACCACGCCGCCCGGGCCCCACACCTCGCCGTGCACCGAGAGGACCGAGTCCAGCAGGGTCAGGTCGGAGGCGTACGCCAGGGCGCAGGCGTGCAGCAGCGGATCGTCGGGCAGCTTGCCGTCGATGCGCATCCAGACCCGCTGGTGCGGGTCGGCGGGGCGGTCGCCGGGGCGTACCCAGCCGGGCTCGCCGACGTAGCGCACGTCGATGGGGCGCGGGATCTGGCCCCAGATACCGAGCCGCTCCGGGTAGCGGGAGAGCCGGTCGGTCATGGTCGGCACCTCGTCCGGGCCCGGCACGTCCGGCGGGGTGGGCGCGTGGTGGTCCAGCCCCTCCTCGCGGCGCTGGAACGACGCCGACATGAAGAAGATCGGCTTGTCGTGCTGGAGGGCCACGGACCGGCGCACGGAGAAGGAGCGCCCGTCGCGGATGTTCTCCACCTGGTACTCGATCGGCTCGGTCGGGTCACCGGCGCGCACGAAGTAGCCGTGCAGCGAGTGCACGAAGCGCTCCGGGTCGACGGTGCGCCCGGCAGCCACCAGGGCCTGACCGGCGACCTGCCCGCCGTACACCCGCTGCGGGCCGACCGGTGGGCTGATGCCCCGGAAGCTCATCTCGCCGGTCGGGGCGAGGTCGAGCACCTCCAGCAGCTGGTCGACGGCGGCCTGGCCCACCGCGACCTCCCCTGCGGTCACCGCAGCGCCCGCGCGGACGCGGCGTCGACCAGCGACCCCAGCTGGTGTACGCGCAGCGTGTTGGTCGACCCCGGGGTGCCGGGCGGGCTGCCGGCGACGATCACCACGTAGTCGCCCGGGTTGGCCCGGTTGAGCCCGAGCAACGCCTCGTCGACTTGGCGGAACATGTCGTCGGTGTGCTCGACGAACGGCATCAGGAAGGTCTCCACGCCCCAGGAGAGCGCGAGCTGGTTGCGCACCTCGGGCACCGGGGTGAAGGCCAGCAGCGGCAGGTCGCAGTGCAGCCGGCTCAACCGCCGGACGGTGTCGCCGGTCTGCGAGAAGGCGACCAGCGCCTTGGCGCCGATGGCCCGGGCGATCGAGGAGGCGGCGACGGTGAGCGCCCCGCCGTGGGTACGCGGGTCGTGCTGCAGGCGGGGCACGCCGATCGAGCCGGACTCGGTGGTGGTGACGATCTTCGCCATGGTGCTGACCGTCAGCACCGGATACTTGCCGACGCTGGTCTCGCCCGAGAGCATCACCGCGTCCGCGCCGTCGAGCACCGCGTTGGCCACGTCGGATGCCTCGGCGCGGGTCGGCCGGGAATTCTCGATCATGGAGTCGAGCATCTGGGTGGCCACGATGACCGGCTTGGCGTTCTCCCGGCACAGCTGCACGGCGCGCTTCTGCACCAGCGGGACCTGGTCCAGCGGCAGCTCGACACCGAGGTCACCGCGGGCGACCATGACGCCGTCGAAGGCCAGCACGATGGCCTCCAGGTGGTCGACCGCCTCGGGCTTCTCGACCTTGGCGAGCACCGGCCGGTGCACCCCGGCCTCGGCCATGATGGCGTGCACCAGCTTGATGTCGTCGGCGGAGCGGACGAAGGAGAGTGCGATCAGGTCGACGCCGAGACCGAGGGCGAAGCGCAGGTCCTCCGCGTCCTTCTCTGACAGCGCCGGCACGCTGACCGCGACGTTGGGCAGCGACACGCCCTTGTTGTTGGAGACCGGGCCACCCTCGGTGACCAGGCAGCGGATGTCGTTGCCGGTGACGTCGGTGACCTCGACCGCGACCCGGCCGTCGTCGATCAGCAGCCGGTCACCGGGCTTGACCTCCTGCGGCAGCTTCCGGTAGGTGCAGGAGATTCGGTCCCTGGTGCCGAGGATGTCGTCGCTGGTGATCACCACGGAGTCGCCGGTGCGCCACTCGTGCGGGCCGTCCGCGAACCGGCCGAGCCGAATCTTGGGCCCCTGCAGGTCGGCGAGGACCGCCACCGGCCGACCGGCCGCGTCGGCGGCCTCCCTGACGAGGCGGTAGACCGCCTCGTGGTCGGCGTGGCTGCCGTGGCTGAAGTTGAGTCTCGCCACGTTCATGCCGGCCTCGACCAACCCCCGGATGCGCTCCGGGGACGAGGTGGCAGGACCAAGAGTGCAGACGATCTTCACGCGGCGTGTCACGCCCATCAGGCTAGTCTCTCCCCCGGGTCGGGCTGCGGGCCGACCCCTTGCGGACTGCGGAACAATTGTCCAACGACACGCTGCGCACGCGCAGCCGGCGGGCGGAACCCGCCGGGGACGTTGAGACGCGGGCATCGGCGACCGCGCGCGGAATCGTACGCCCTCGGCGCGACCACGGCCGCTCCCGGTTGGCAGCGGCGCCCGGCCGCCGGTTCAGCTCTCCGTCTTGGCCAGGGGGAATTCCAGCGAACCGGCCGGGCAGAGGAAGGTCATCACGTCCACCCGGTAGAGCCCGGCCTGCACCGCCGGGTCGGCCTCCATCACGCTGCGCACGTCGTCGACGGATCCGGTACGGGCCAGGCCGAAGCCGATCGGCGGCTCCGGTTCCCGGGCCGGCCCGTCCACCGAACCGGCGACCAGGATGATCCCCCGCCGTTGCAGGGCCCGCATGTGCTCGATGTGCTCGGCCTGCAGCCGCTGGACCGTCTCCGCCGGCAGCGCCCGGCCGGCCGCGCCGGGATACAGCACGATGCACTCGTACGTGTCGAGCGCGAAGTCGACCTGCGGCACTCCCGTCATCGGGCGCTCCCTCCCGGCGTCCCGCCGGCGGGCCCGACCGTGGTCGGGGTCACCGGCACGGGCACAGCGTCCCACGAGCGGTGGCCGGTACGGGCGGCTCCGGTCAACTCCATCCCCGCCCCCGACCGGTTCCCGCCGGGCTGCGGTGTTTCGCCGGTGGCGGACGGCCGGGTGCCCGGCGGCGACGCGCCGGCCGGGGCCGCCCGAGCCGGTGCGGGGGGCGGCGCCGCCCCCCGCACCGGTCACAGGGCGAAGCAGTTGGGGCGTACCGGCGCGTCGGCCAGCGCGCCGCGGATCACGCTGTACGTGGTGCCGTCGAACGCCAGGCCGAGGTGCCCGACCACCCGCACCGGGCACCACGCCTGGATCAGCACGTTGGTCGCCCCGTCGGCCAGCGCCGCGTTGCCCACCGGCCGGACCAGTTCATCCTGAATCGTGCGGATGGTGGTGTACCGCACCGGGCCCGGGGTGTCGTCGCCGTCGTTGAGGTCGGCGAGGAACGCCGAGCCGATCGCCATCTGCTGGCAGGAGACGATGCCGGCGCAGTTGCCCAGGCCGAGGAAGGCCAGGATGTTGGCCACATAGGTGCCGTACTGCGGGGAGCCGAGGCTGATGTAGCGGCCCACGGCGCGGGCGCCGTTCAGCCGCTTCAGGTAGTGCCGCGCAACCAGGCCGCCCTGCGAGTGGGCGACCACGTCCACGGTGGCCGCGCCGGTGCTGGCCCGCACCTGGTCGACGTAGCCGGCGAAGGCGCGGGCGGAGGCGGCGATATCGCCGAAGCCGAGGCCCGGCAGTTCGTAGATGAAGGCCCGGTAGCCGTCGCCGCGCAGCCGGGCGGCGAGGGGCTCGTAGACGGCGGCGAAGCCGCTCAGGCCGCCGACGATGATGACGGGAGCGCCGCCGGCGGTGGTGCTGGTGGTGGTGGTCGACGCGGCCGGGGCG
>NZ_POUB01000346.1 GCF_003236335.1 Micromonospora deserti | reverse complement strand
AGACTTCTAGCTCCGTCGGCAGCGTCAGATGTGTATAAGCGACAGGTTTCGCGAACAACGGTCAGTGGGGCGCGTCGAGCCGGTGCACCAGCTCGGCGACGTCGACGCTGTACTCGCACCACTCGCGGTCGGGGCGGTAGCCCAGCTCCGCGTTGACCTTCAGCATCGCCTCGTTGGCCTGCGCGTTCCAGGTCTGCACCTCGGTCAGCTGCGGCTCGGCCGAGCGCAGCTCCAGCAGCATCCGCGCCTTGATCGCCCGGTCGATGCCGTAGCCCCGGTGGTCCTGCACCACGATGGTGTCGTACTGATCAGCCCGGGTGGGGTGCTGGGCGGGCACCACCACCTCGGTCAATCCGGCCACCTCCCCGGTCTGCTCGTGCAGGGCCAGCACGATGTACGGCTTCATGCCCCGCCGGTGCAGGCAGTCCAGGCTGTCCCGCAGCCGCTCGGGATCGTACGAGCTCGGGCGCAGCTCGCCGTCGTCGACGTCGCGCACCTCGGCCTTGGCCCGCGCGTACGCCTCGATCAGGTCGTCAGGCGGGCCGCCGGGGCAGAACTCCAGGTGGTAGCCCGCGCCGATGCCGGTGGCCATCTCAGCCAACTCGACCCAGTCCACCCCGGACAGTTCCAGCACGCTGCGGGTCTCGACGTACTCCCGCGCGAAGCCGAGCGACTCGTAGAAGGCCACGGCCGGGGTGTCGCCGACCACCTCGACCCCGATCGACTGGAAGCCCTCCTGATAGACCCGGCGGGCGGCCACCCGGACCAGGTCGCGGCCGAGCCCGGTGCGGCGCGCCGCGGGATGCACCAGCACCTCCAGCACGCCGATGTCGCCGAGCAGCAGCACGTGCACCTGGCCCAGGATCGCGCCGGCCATGCCGTTGGCGGCCGGCTCGGCCTGGGTGACCCAGGAGATCCGCCGCTCGCCCGGCATCACCTCGGAGAGATATTCACGAAGGGAACTCTCCTGCCACGGCGGATCCTGCGGGAGATCGACCGCCAGGACCGCGTTCAGCGTGTCCAGCAGCGACGCGATCTCGGCGGACGACGCGGTCCTGGGGTCCCACTCGCGCACCATCACCCGTCTAGCTTGCCGCTAACCGCCGCCCGGGGGAAGTGTCCAGTTCTCCAATGTATGCAGACGATCACGTCACGTGCGACTGGCCTGCCCGTACCGGTTGGCGGTGTCGAAGACGTCCTGGGCGTACCGGCGCACGTCGTTGTACGACAGGATGGCGTTCCACCAGTCGCCGGGGATGGTGAGGTTCCGGCCGCCCTTGCAGAGATAGTTGCCGGCGGCGAGGGCGGCGTCGTCCAGGTCGTGCGGGTCCTTGCGGCCGTCGTTGTCCGCGTCCGCGCCGATCTCCTGCCAGGTGGTCGGGATGAACTGCATCGGCCCGATCGCCCGGTCGTAGGTGGTGTCGCGGTCCAGCTGGCCCCGGTCGGTGTCGGCGATCCGCATCCGCCCGCCCTGCCCGTCCAGCGGCAGGCCGATGATCTCGGGCAGCGCCCGGCCGTCGGCGCCGAGCCGGGCGTTGTTGGCCTGGCCGTGCCCCGACTCGACGAACCCGATGGCGGCCAGCGTGGTCCAGCTGAGGCCGCAGCTGCGGTTGGTCTGCGCGAGCACCAGCTCGGCGTAGCCGTACGCCTGCATGGCCACCGGCGAGATGCCGACCTTCGGGCCGACCTGCCGGGCCCACTCGGCGAGCGCGTCGGCGGGGCGCCCGGTGGGCACCGCGGCGGTCGCCGGCCCGGTCGGCACCGCGCCGACCGGCGGCAGTGTGCCGGTGGGCAGCCCGGTGGCGGGTAGCTGCCCCGGCGGCGGGACGATCACGCCGGCCGTGGCGTCGACCGCGACCGGGCGCGGCGCCCGGACCGTCGCCGGCACCAGCAGCGCCCCGGCGGCGGCGGTCGCCGCGACCAGGGCGAACAGGAACACACCGGGCAGGGTGAGCCGGCCGCTGGGCCGCCGCGACCACTCCCGGATCGCCCGCCCGGCCACCATCGCCATCCGGTGCGGCGGCAGGCGTACGGCGTGCGCGAACGGCACCCGGCGTCGCCGGGCTCCCGCGGGCCGGTCGGTGGCCGGCAGATCGGCCTTCGTCGCCGCGAGGTCGGTCTGCTCCGGCTCGGCCGAGTCGCCGGCCGGCTCGGCGGACCCGGCCGGCTTCCTGGCCTCAGCCGGCTTCGCGGCGCCGGCCGGGCTCGGGGTCTCGGGCCTCAGCCAGGGGCGGCGGGGCCGGGGCAACCGCGTTGCGGGCTCGTCCGGGGCGGGCCCGGCGAGCGGCCCGGCGAGCGGCGCGGCCGGTCGCAGGGGCCGAAGGGTCGATCTGTCCTCGCCGTCCACCACCAGTCGAGTATCACCCATGTCCCGCCGGGCGTCAGGACCGGTCGTACCCTGGTGCCATGCCCCGGTACGAGTTCCGCTGCCGCGCCTGCGGCGACACCTTCGAGGTCAACCGTCCGATGGCGCAGGCCGCCCAGCCGGCCCCCTGCCCGCAGGGACACGCCGACACGGTCAAGCTGCTCTCCACGGTCGCGGTGACCGGCCGGGGCGGCGCCGGGGGGGCCGCCCGCCCGCCCGCGCCCGCCGGTGGTGGCTGCTGCGGGGGTGCCTGCGGCTGCTGACGTCCCCGACCGGCACGTCGTGGCGCTTGCCCACGTCGAGGTCGAGTGGCACCTTGGGTCGGAACCTGGCCGGCCGTTCTCACGATGCGTGACGGTTCAGTATCAGGCAGCATGAACCCGACGTCAGGGGCGGAGGTTCCACGCATGTCGCCAGGGATTTACCTCCCGAGCGGGTGGGTGACCTTCGTCTTCACCGATATCGAGGGCTCCACCCGGCTGGCCCAGCTGCTCGGCCCCGAGTACCGCCCGGTGCTGCGGGAGCACCGCCGGCTGCTGCGCCGGACGATCGCCGCCACCGAGGGCGCGGAGTTGCTGACCGAGGGCGACTCGTTCTTCCTCGCCTTCGACGACGCGACCGCGGCGCTGACCGCGTGCCTGATCGCCCAGCGGGCGCTGGCCAGCCACGACTGGCCCACCCCGGAGGCCGCCCCGCGGGTCCGGATGGGGCTGCACACCGGCTGGGCCGAGCCGCGCGACGGTGAGTACGCCAGCCCGGAGGTGCACCGCGCCGCCCGGGTGGCCGGCGCCGCGCACGGCGGGCAGGTGCTCTGCTCGGCGTCGACCGCACGGCATGCCGACCCGCTGCCGCCGGGCGCGTCCCTGCTCGACCTGGGCCTGCACCGGCTGCGCGGGTTCGACGACCGGGAACGGCTCTTCCAACTGGTGGCGCCCGGCCTGGAACGGCAGTTCCCGCGGCCGCGTACCGCCGACGCGATCGCGCACAACCTGCCCACCCAGGTCACCTCGTTTGTCGGCCGGCAGGCCGAGCGGACCGAGCTGCGCCGCCTGGTGGAGACGCACCGGCTGGTGACGGTGCTGGGCGCGGGCGGGGCCGGTAAGACCCGGCTCGCCGTGGAACTCGCCGCCGACCTGGTCGAGTCCTACCCGGACGGAGTCTGGTTCGTGGACATCGCCACGGTCACCGATCCGGGTCTGGTGGCGTTCGAGATCGCCGCGGCGCTCGGTCTCCGCCCCGAGCCGGGACGCCCGATGGTGGACACCCTGGTGGAGTACGCGGCTGCCCGCCGGATGCTGGTCGTGCTGGACACCTGTGACGCCCAACCGGCCGCCTCGGCCGAGGTGATCTCCCGGTTGCTCGCCGGCGGGGTGGGGGTCCGCGTGCTTGCCACCAGCCGGGAGTCGTTCGGCCTGCCCGGTGAGGTGGTGTGGCGGATCCCGCCGCTGTCGGTCGACGCGCCCGCCGACGGCGCGGAGAGCGACGCGGTCGCGCTGCTGCTGGACCGTACGACGGCGGCCCGGGGCGGGCGGCAGCCGGACCCGGCCGAGTCGGCCGACCTGCGCCGGGTGGTGCAGCGCCTGGACGGGCTGCCGCTCGCCATCGAGCTGGCCGCCGCCCGGCTGCGGGTGCTCTCGGTCGGGCAGCTCGCCGAGCGCCTCGACGACGTGCTCGGCACGCTGGACGCCGGCCGGGAGGACCCGGAGCCGCCCCCGGTGGAGCGCGGCTGGACGGGCAACCAGCAGGACACGGTGGATCTGATCGCGGCCGCCGTCGGCGTCCCGCCACCCACCCCGGCCGCCCGGGCGGTGCAGCGCTCCGCCACCGAGCGGCACATCACCATGCAGGCCACCGTGACGTGGTCGTACCGAACGTTGGGGCCGCGCGCCGCCCGGCTGCTGCGCTGGCTGGCGGTCTTCGCCGGCCCGGTGGACCTGGCGGCGGTGGCGTGGCTGCTCGGCGACGACCCGCTCGACCCGCTGTCGGTGCTGGTCGACAAGTCGATGGTGCTGGCCGAGCCGCACGTCTCGGGCAGCACCTACCGGATGCTTGACCCGATCCGGGCGTACGCGGCCCGCCGGCTGGTGGAGGCGGGGGAGGAGCAGACCGCCCGGGACCGGCACGTGGCGTGGTCGGCGCACGCGCTGGAACGGGCCCACCTCGGCCCGGACGGGAGGCCGGTCACCCTCTCCCTGTACGCCCTCGACCCGCTCGCCGGTGAGCTGCGCGCCGCGCTGCGCTGGTGCGCCACCGGCGGCAGCGCCCGGGCGGGGCTGCGGCTGGCTGGCGGCCTGGACCAGTGGTGGCGGGAGCGGGGGCTGGCCCGCGAGGGGCGACTCTGGCTGTTCCGGCTGTACGGGCGGATCGCCGAGACCGGCGAGCGGATCCCGGAGGCCGAGCTGGCGGCGGCGTACCACATGCACTCGCTGCACGCTGGCGCGGACGGTGAGTTCGCCGAGGAGCTGCGCTTCTCCCAGCGGGCCGAGGAGGCGGCCCGGCAGGCCGGCGAAGCCGGCCTGCTCGCGCGGGTGCTCGCCGGGCGGGCCGCCCCGCTGGTCGACATGGGACAGCTCGCCGAGGCGGAGCGGGTCTGCCGGGAGGTGATCGCCTGGGCGCACGACCAGGACGTGGTCGGCGACGCCCTCTTCGCGGTGTTCAAGCTGGCCGAGCTGCTGTGGCGGCGGGGCGCGCTGGACGAGGCGGCGGAGCTGCTCGGCGCGGCCCGCCCGGTGGAGGCGGCCCGCCCGCTGGAGCGGGGGCGCCGCTCGGTGGACATGCTGCTCGGCATGGTCGCCCTGGCCCGCGGCGACCTGATCGCCGCGCACGAGCATCTGCTGGTGGCGCTGCGCTCCCGGATGAGTCACGGCTTCCACGGCCGGGCCTGCGACACGCTCAACGCGATCGCGGTGCGCTGCGCCGCGGGGGATGACCCGCTGACCGGGGCGCGGCTGTTCGGCGCGGCGCAGGCCACCCGGGCCAGCCTGCGCTCCACCCCGGGCATCTGCGGGGCGTACTGGGCGGAGCGGCAGGCGGAGCTGCGCGGCATGCTGGGCGACGCGGCCTTCGACGACGCGTACGGCCAGGGGGCCGAGCTGGGGCTGGAGGAGGCCGCCGCGGTAGCCCTCGCCGTCGAGCATCCCGACCTGGCCGCCGACTCGACGAGGTTCGGCACCGGTACCG
>NZ_POUB01000345.1 GCF_003236335.1 Micromonospora deserti | reverse complement strand
GGTCGTCGCCCCCGCCGACGACCACCCCGCCGTCGAACGCCGCCTGCACGGTGAAGTACACGCCGGCGAGCGTCTGGAACAACGGCTTCACCGCCGACGTGACGATCACCAACCGCGGCTCCAGCACCATCAACGGCTGGAACCTGACCTACAGCCTGCCCGCCGGACAGCAGGTCACAAACGCGTGGAACGCCACGGTGACGCAGAGCGGATCCGCGGTGAGCGCGCGCAACGTGGGCTGGAACGGGTCCATCGCGCCGGGTGGTACGGCGAACGTCGGGTATCAGGGGACGCTGAACAGGGCGTACTCGTCGCCGACCAGCTTCTCGCTCAACGGGATCGCCTGCTCGCGGGCCTGACGCTCATCGAGCAAGCAGAAGGGGCGTGACCGTAAGGTCACGCCCCTTCTCACTGCGACGGGTCGGAGGCCCGCCCCAGAGCGGGATCCCCACAGCCGCTAACGGTCACTCAACCGGCCTCTCCGCACTTCACCAGTCTTCACAGGGGAAGTGAGTCGAGCGGACGCAGTCGTGGTCGATCACCAGGACGAGTCGGTACCGCCCGAGATTGGCCAACCGGTCGAACAGCGACTGCGCATACGGCATACCCGGTTCATTCGTCGTGAAATCGAGAATAAATGGATGGCTGTGATGCGGTTCGTCCTCCTGGGGCTCGGACGTCAGCCAGACCCGAACCGAGTCGTCGCCCCCGAGGAACATCTCCTCACCGGACGGCGCGCGCACGATGTCGAACCCGAGCACCACGGCGAGTTCCCGCGCCACCTCGTCGAGGCATGGTTCCCAGCCGGGATCGGCAGCACCGAGCAGCACCGTCATCTCCATAAAGGTTTCCCTCCGTCAGCAGCTCGCCCAGTCGATTCCGTCACAGTTGATGTCGCTCGAGATCGGTTGCATCCCGGCACGCCAGCGGCCAGGCCCGCGCCGACACCGACCTCGCCTGGGTCACCCCCCACACCTTCCGCAAGACAGTGGCCACCCTCATCAAGGAAGAGACCGACACCAAGAGCGCCGCAGCACAGCTTGGGCACTCCAGCGAAGAAGTGACCGACACGTACTACATCGCCAAGCCCGCCCAAGCACCCGACGTCTCCGACATCCTTGAACGACTCGGTGCCGACCCCACCGGGCGCCCCGCACCCGACGCACACAACGATGCACATGGATGACGAACCTGGTTGCCGAACCCGGTAAACGGGGGGTTTTCGGGGGGAGGTTCAAAACTTTATAGACAAAGATTAAAGCCCTGACCAGCGTTTCCGCTGGTCAGGGCTTTTTTTGCGTCGGGACGGCCGGATTCGAACCGACGACCCCTTGACCCCCAGTCAAGTGCGCTACCAAGCTGCGCCACGTCCCGATGCCCCGCCGGGTCTCCCCCGCGACAGCCGGTACAGCTTAGCGCAGGATCTTCCCGTCGTCCCACAGGCCCCTCCGTGCGCACGGTAGCGCCGACGCTGGCCACATCCCCTCAGGCGTCCTAGGAGGATAGGTGGGATGCTGAGTCGCAGAAGCGGGGCGGGGCAGCGCCCCCGCCCCGCTCTCAACGTGACGTCAGCCGTGCGCCTTGCCGCGACCGCCGGGGCCGACCTTCTTGCGGGGGCGTACCGAAATCTCGATGGGACTGCCCTCGAAGCCGAACTCCTCGCGGAGCTTGCGCTCGACGAAGCGCTGGTAGCCGGCGTCCAGCGGCCCGGTGGTGAACAGCACGAAACGCGGCGGGGCCACGCCCGCCTGGGTGGCGAAGAGGATCTTCGGTGCCCGGCCACCACGCACCGGGTGTGGGGTGGCCTGCACCAGCGCGGTCAGCCAGGCATTGAGCTGCGCGGTCGGCACCCGGGTCTCCCAGCTCGCCAGGGCCCTGCCCAGCGCCGGTGCCAGCTTGTCCACCGCGCGGCCGGTCTGCGCCGAGAGGTTGAGCCGGATCGCCCAGGGGATCCGGCGCAGCTCCCGCTCGATCTCCTTGTCCAGGTAGTACCGGCGGTCGGCGTCCACCAGGTCCCACTTGTTGAAGGCGATCACCAGGGCCCGGCCGGCCTCGGTGACCATGGACAGGATCCGCTGGTCCTGCTCACTGATCACCTCGCTGGCGTCGAGCAGCACCACGGCCACCTCGGCCGCCTCGATCGCCGAGGCGGTACGCAGGCTCGCGTAGTACTCGGTGCCGCTGGCCTTGCCGACCCGCTTGCGCAACCCGGCGGTGTCGACCAACTGCCAGGTCTCGCCGCCGATCTCGACCAGGCTGTCCACCGGGTCGACGGTGGTGCCGGCGACCGAGTCGACCACCGCCCGCTCCTCCCCCGAGAAGCGGTTGAGCAGGCTGGACTTGCCGACGTTCGGCCGACCCACCAGGGCCACCCGGCGCGGGCCGCGCGGGCGGTGCTCCACGATCCGCGGAGCCTCAGGCAGCGCCTCCATGATGGCGTCGAGCAGATCGCCGGAGCCCCGGCCGTGCAGCGCCGACACCGGGTGCGGCTCACCGAGGCCGAGCGACCACAGCGACGCGCTCTCCATCTCGATCGAGCTGTTGTCGGCCTTGTTCGCCACCAGGATCACCGGCTTGGCGCTGCGGCGCAGCATCCGCACCGCCGCCTCGTCCACGTCGGTGGAGCCGACCATCGCGTCGACAACGAACAGCACCACGTCAGCGGTGGCGACGGCGGCCTCCGCCTGCGCCGCGATCGCCGCGGCCCGGTCCCGGGCGTCCGGCTCCCAGCCGCCGGTGTCCACCACCGTGAACTGCCGGCCGGCCCACTGCGCGTCGTACGGGACCCGGTCCCGGGTCACCCCGGGGATGTCCTCGACGACCGCCTGCCGGCGGCCGATGATCCGGTTGACCAGGGTCGACTTGCCCACGTTGGGCCGGCCGACCACGGCCACCACGGGCTGCGGACCGGGCTGCTCCTCGACCTCGACGTCCGGTTCCCGCAGCTCGACCCAACCCTCCGCCTCGGTCACGCCACACCCCGCTCGGTCAGCAGGCCGCGCAGCCGCTGGACGACCTCGTCGATGCCCAACTCGGTGGTGTCCAGCACCACCGCGTCGGCGGCCTGGGTCAGGGGGTCAGCCTTGCGGGTCGAGTCGAGCCGGTCCCGGCGAGCCAGGTCGGCGGCGGTGACCGCCACGTCGCTGGCGTCTTCGGCGCTGCGCCGGGCCGCCCGGGCCGCCGCGGAGGCGGTCAGGTAGACCTTCAGGTCGGCGTCCGGCGCCACCACCGAGCCGATGTCGCGGCCCTCGACCACGATCCGCCCGGCGTTCGCGATCATCTCCCGTTGCCGGGCGACCAGCAGCGCGCGCACCGCCGGCACCGCGGCCACCGCGGAGACCGCCGCGGTCACCTCGGGCCCGCGGATCTCCGCGTCGACGTTCACACCGTCGGCGGTCACGCCGTACCCGTTGGGGTCGGTGCCGATGCGCAGGTCCACCTCGCCGGCGACCTTGGCCACCGACTCGGCGTCGGCGAGGTCGACGCCGGAGCGCAGCACCGCCCAGGTGATCGCCCGGTACATGGCGCCGGTGTCGAGGTAGCGGGCACCGAGGCCGGCGGCGAGCCGCCGGGAGACGGTGGACTTACCCGAACCGGACGGCCCGTCCACAGCGACCACGCACCGCCCGGCCCGTACGTTTTCCTCCACCGTCGTCCTCCTCAGCCCGTACCTCGCACGCCGCCAGCCGGCGACCGCGAGCGGTTGTCCCAAACGTTCTCAATGATGCCCGGCCGCGCGGACCGGCGCGGGCGACGCCACCGGAGCACCCCGCCGTCCACGGTCCCACCGGGCCGCCACGGAGCCTACCGGCACCCGTACCCCGAACGTCGGGGTCAGTCACCCACCGCCTTGAACAGGGCGGCGACCTCCGCGTTGGTGAGCCGGCGGGTCCGCCCGGCGCGCAGGTCACCCAGCCGGATCGGCCCGATGGCGGTACGCACCAGCCGGCTCACCGGGTGCCCGACCTCGGCGAGCAGCCGCCGGACGATGTGCTTGCGCCCCTCGTGCAGGGTCAGCTCCACCTGGGCGGTCCGTCCCAGGGTGTCCACCACCCGGAACGAGTCGACCTTCGCCGGGCCGTCCTCCAGCTCGACGCCGACCGTCAGCCGCTTGCCGAGGTTGCGCGGGATCGGCCCGGACACCTCGCAGAGGTACGTCTTGGGCACTCCGTACGACGGGTGCATCAGCCGGTGCGCGAGGGTGCCGTCGTTGGTGAGCAGCAGCAGGCCCTCGCTGTCCGCGTCGAGCCGCCCGACGTGGTAGACCCGCTGCTCCACCCGGTTGCCGAGGAAGTCCGCGAGGGCCGTGCGCCCCTTCTCGTCGGCCATCGTCGAGACGACCCCGCGGGGCTTGTTCATTGCCAGGTAGACCAGCCTGGTGTCGGCCACCAGGCGCTCGCCGTCGACGTGGATGACCGCGGTGGCCGGGTCGACCTTGTCGCCGAGCTGCGCGACCCGGCCGTCGACGGTGACGCGGCGCCGGAAGATCAGGTCCTCGCAGGCGCGCCGGGAGCCCACGCCGGCCGCGGCGAGCACCTTCTGCAACCGCTCCGGTCCGGTGTACGTGGGCTCGTCGGTACGGGGGGCGCGGTCATCGCGTGGCATCGGCAAACTCTTCTACGTCGTCGGGAAGGAACGGGGCCAGCGGCGGCAGCTCGTCGACGCTGTTCAGCCCGAGCTTCTCCAGGAACATCGTGGTCGTCCGGTAGAGGAACGCCCCGCTGTCCGGTTCGGTGCCGCACTCCTCCACCAGCCCGCGGGAGACCAGCGTACGGATCACCCCGTCGCAGTTCACCCCGCGGATGGCGGAGATCCGCGACCGGGTGACCGGCTGCTTGTAGGCGACCACGGCGAGCGTCTCCAGCGCGGCCTGGGTCAGCCGTACCGACTGCCCGTCCAGTACGAACCGCTCCACGTACGTGGCGTATTCCGCGCGGGTGTAGAGACGCCAGCCACCGGCGGCCCGGCGCAGCTCGAAGCCGTGCCCGGCGGCGGTGTAGCCGGCGGCGATGTCGTCGAGCATCGGCCCGATCCGCCCGGCCGGCTCCCCGAGCACCTGGGCCAGGGTGAACTCGCTGACCGGCTCGTCCACCACCAGCAGGATCGCCTCCAGCGCGCCGCGCAGCTCCACGTCGTCGAGTTCCGCCGCCGGCTCCGGCGCCGAGGTCGCCCGCCGCCGGGGCGCCGGCTGCTTCTTCGGTACGCCCTCAGCCGCGCCCGGCCCCGGGATGTGCTCCAGTCCCGCCGTTTCGACCCGCTCGGGGCCCCGCCCCGCCGCATCAGCTCCGTCGGCGCCCTCGCCAGCCGGATCGGCGGGGCTCTGCACCGGCTCCGCACCGACCGCCCCGTGCTCGGCCTCGCCCGCCTCGCCGCCCAGCGGCGCCGGAACGGTCTCCTCCGAGGTTTCGGCGCGGAACATCCCCTGGCGGGGCAGTTCCGTCCCAGGATCCGCGGAAGCGTCGGGTGACTCGGAGATGGTGGAGGAGTCCGGCCCGTCGGTGGCTGGTGCGCCTTCACGGTCTTCCGGGGACGACTCGCTCGGCGGGGTGGGGCGCTGCCAGGG
>NZ_POUB01000344.1 GCF_003236335.1 Micromonospora deserti | reverse complement strand
CATGGCGAGGCTCCCGGTCGGGGCTTCGAGTCTTGGTCGACAGCTGTCCTACCTGGAGCCTCGCACCCATCGATCACCAGGCCTGCCGCACCCGTCCCGAGCTGCAAGATCAGCTTGGAAAAGGCTCATTCCTGAACGACTTCAGTTTGAGTCGCCCCGTAAGTTTCCGTCCGATAGTCGAGCATCACCCGTCTGCCTACCCTCGCCGGCTACCTCGACTCGTGGCTCCGCGTGGTCGAGCCAAACCTGGCCCCCGCCACGGCGGCCAACTAGGACATGTTCGTCCGCCATCTGCGCCACTGCCCTGTGCACCCGCCGGGAAGATCAGAAGCAGCACCCGGAGCACGCCGGCCGGGCCTGGCAGGACAACGGCCTGGTCTCCACCACCCGCCTAGGCACGCCGGTCGAGCCGAAGAACTTTCATCGGGAGTTCAAGACCCGCTGCCGCGAGGCGGGCGTGCGGGAGATCTCCGTGCACACCGGACGCACCTGCGCCTCCCTGCTGGTGGCCCTCGACGTCTGCCCTCGGGTGACCATGCAGATCCTGCGGCACAGCCAGATCGCCGTGACCATGAACATCTACAGCGAGGTCGCCGCCGAGGCGACTGAAAAGGCGCTCAAGCGCCTCGGCGAGCAGTTCCTCTAGCCGGAGCCGGGCTCATCCGTAGGCGTACTCGTCCACGTCAAGCTCTGCTCGCGTCAGTCGGAGGAACTCCAACACCCGGGCATCGACATGCCAGCCCAGCAACTGGTGCTGACCAGCCACCTTCTCCAATCCTTCAACCGGGCCGGTCAGATCCTCTTCCTCGCCATCCGGATGTTCGAAGACACGGACGACTTGCAGCACACTCGCGCCCGGCCCTCCATCGATGTTGTCCAGCTCGGCGGCTAGTTCACCGATGCGCTCCGCGTGACCGAAGAGCCGATCCACGATCCGGTTGATAGGTTCGTCGACCATCAACCCAGGCTCGCGACACGTGATCTTCCACCGGTGGCTGGCGGGCCTCGCAGGGCTGGCCAGACGGCTGCCACGAACGACAATCTCGTCCGGTTCGATACCGAGCCTCGCGGTAATCTCGGCGGCCGAAACCCGGTCCGAACTCAGCGCGAAGTACGCGTACTGAGAGATGATCACCGAAGGACCCTACCCACGCAGGTACCGACGGCGCTGCCGGTTTCTTGCTGTACTTCACTGCTGTTACAGGGTCGAAAAAGGCCGTCTCCCACGATGGGAAACGGCCTTTGAGCTGGGTGGAGCTGAGGGGATTTGAACCCCTGACCCCCTCGATGCGAACGAGGTGCGCTACCGGTCTGCGCCACAGCCCCTCCGCCGGCGTACCGGCGATGGTCCCACCCGGCTGACACCGGGCGGGCCGGCGACAAGGCTAACAGGTCTGTGGCCTCCACCGCGAATCGCCCCCGGCGAGCCGCCACTTGATCGACTCGGGTTCCCGCATGTCGGGGTGTCCGCGGCGGGAGGGCGCCCCGACAAGCCGGAAGTCGCGCCTTCGTCCGCGACGGGAGGACACCCCGGCATGCGGAAGTGGCATCTTCCAGGCCCCGCCCGGACACCCATGAAACGGGCAAACCGGTCAGGCGGAGTGGGGGCCGCGGCCGGACTGGTAGGGGCGGCCGCGGAGGCCACCCGCCCGCCGGTAGGAGACCGAGCCGCCGCTGGCCGCCGCGGGCAGGTCAGCGGGGCGGTCCAGGCCCATGGCGGCCCGGCGTACGACCTCGCGCTGCGCCGCCAGCCGGCGCTGCGCCTCCCGGCGGGCCGCTGCCCGGCGGGCCTGCTCCCGGCGCACCTCGGCCTGCCGGGCGACCAGCCAGGCCGCCTCCCGGGCCCGCGCCCGCCGGCGCCGGCGCGCCTCTAGGGCCCGCGCCCGCAGGTGTACGACGTACGCGACCAGCAGGGTGCCGGTGACCGAGACGCCGATCCAGAACCCGGGGCCGACCACCAGCACGCCGATCAGCTCGACGCCGTTGAGCAGCAGCAGCGCGGCGAGCACCCGGCGGCGCCGGTAGATGGCCGGGGTGTGCTGCCGGCGGCGCGGTGGCCGGCGGCGGGCCCGGTTCGGGGCGGGCGGAACGGCGCGCAGCCGGCCCGACCGGCGGGCCGTGGCGGGCGGTGCGGAGACCGGCGTGCTCAGACCCCCCGTGGCCGGATCTTCACTGAGGGTGACGACGAGGTTGCGCGGTGGGCGCACCGGCCGCCGCCCCGGCACAGTGCGGCGCCGCCGGCGGCGCTGGAGCACCCGCGCCGTCGACTGCGCCCGCTCCGCCACCAGCCGCTCGGTGGCGTCGTACCGGCGGACCAACGCCGGCGCGAGGGCGAGCAGGCCGGCGGCGGCGAGGACGGCGAGGAGCACCGAGGTCGGCACCCTCACCCCTCCCGTCACCGAATTCGGAGCAACCGCGACCCGGCCGCAGGATCTTCCACCGATCGGTGTCGGGTGCGTGGATCGTACGGTCAGACCGGCGCTTGCCGCAGCTTGCAGTCACTTGAGGTTACGGGCCGCCGACCCGGATGCCGACGCGCCGCGCCGATCCCGTCCGTGGGACGGCTCACCCGGCGGCGCGGATCCGGTGCCAGCGGGCCAGCAGGCCGCCCTCGGCGGCGAGCTCCTCGCTGGTCATCGCGTATCCGATGTGGTCGCGCCAGGCACCGTCGATGTGCATGTAGCGCACGTGGTACGCCTCCTCGCGGAAGCCCAGCTTCTCCACCACCCGCCGCGACGGCTGGTTCTCCGGGCGGATGTTCACCTCCACCCGGTGCAGCCCGCCGGGGCCGAAGGCGTGGTCGACGGCGAGCGCCATCGCGGTCGGGATGATGCCGCGCCCGGCCACCCGGGAGTCCACCCAGTAGCCGATGTACCCGGAGCAGAAGGCCCGCCGCACGATGCTGCCCACGTTGAGGTGCCCCACCAGCCGCTCCCGCCCGCCCTCGTGCAGGCAGACGGCGAACGGCATCCCCTCGCCGGTGCGGGCCGAGCGCCGCTGGTCGCGGTACACCCAGCGGAACGCGGCCGGCGAGTTCACCTCGTCCCAGTCGCCCGGCAGCGCCGACTCCCAGGGTGCCAGCCACGTCTGGTTGGCCCGCCGCACCTCCGACCAGGCGGTCGCGTCCGAGCGCCGGTACGGCCGCAGCACCACGGGACCGTCCACCAGCACCACCGGCCAGCCCGGCGCGGGTGCGCTCCCGAACAGGCTCACCGGCGCCGATCCAGTAGCAGCACGTCCACGGTGGACCCGGCCGCGGCGGTGGTGACCCGCTCGCCCAGCACCAGCAGCCCGTTCGCCTCGGCCAGCCCGGAGAGGGTGTACGGGCCGCCGTTGAGCGGCTGTACGGTGTAGCCCCCGCCGCGCCGCTCGGCGACGTGCGCGGGACGGAACTCGCGCAGCCCGGCCGGGGACGACACCGTCTCCAGCAGGTGCGCGCGGACGCTGGGCCGGAACACCGGCTCCGCCCCGGCCAGCAGGTTGATCGCCGGACGGGCCAGCACCTCGAAGCCGATCAGCGCCGCACCGGGGTCGCCGGGCAGGCAGACCACCGGCACCTCCTCGGCGCCGACCGTGCCGAAGCCGAGCGAGGTGCCGGGATAGAGCGCGACCTCGGTGAAGGTGACCGGCCCGGCGCGGGTGCCCTCCCGCCGGGACAGGATCCGGCGGACCATGTCGCCCGGCCCGGTGCCGGTACCACCGGTGGTGATGATCAGGTCGGCGCGCAGGGTCTGGTCCTCCAGCAGCCCGCGCAGCCCTTCCGGGTCGTCGTCGCAGATGCCCACGCGGTACGCCAGCGCGCCCGCCTCGGCCGCCGCGGCCGTCAGCGCGTGCGAGTTGGCGTCCACCACCTGGCCCGGCTGGCTGCCCCGGCCGACGTCGACCAGTTCGTCGCCGGTGGCCACGATGACCACCCGCGGGCTGGGTCGCACCACCACGTGCCCGATGCCGGTGGCGGCGAAGACCGCGACCAGCGCCGGGGAGACGTACATGCCGGCGCGGGCGAGCAGGGTGCCGGCGGGCAGTTCCTCGCCGGCCCGGCGCACCCCGTACCCTCGCTTGGGGACGCGGTGGATCTCCACCGCGGCCATGCCCTGGTCGGTCCACTCCACCGGGACCACCACGTCCGCGGCGACCGGCAGCGGCGCCCCGGCGGCCACCGAGAAGCACGAGCCGGGGGTGAGCCGCACCGGTCGCCAGCTCGCCGCGCCGAGGTCGCCGACCACGTTGAGCCGTACGATCCGAGCACCCGGCGGGCCCGCCTGCGCCGGGACGTAGCCGACGCCCCGGCCGCCGGCGGAGATGTCCTCCCAGCGGGCGGCGTACCCGTCCACCGCCGCCTGGTCGAAGGCCGGGAAGGAGTGCGGCGCAACGACGTCCTCGGCGAGGACGTTGCCGTGCGCCTGGGTGAGGTCGAGGTCGAGCGGAGGCAGCGCGCGTAACCTGCGCAGCACACTGCCCAGGTAGTCGGCGAGCGGCGTCAACTCGTTCGCGGCCGCCTCGGCGTCGGCCGTCGCGGTCATGTACCAGTCACGCCCGACGCGTCCGAGCTGACGAACTCCACCAGCCACTTGCGGAACTCGCCGCCGAGGTCGTCGCGTTCGGCGGCGATCTGCACCACGGTCTGCAGGTAGCCCAGGGGCATGCCGGTGTCGTAGCGGGTGCCCCGGTAGACGATCGCGTGCACCGGCGTGCCCTCGACGCGCAGGATCTCCATCGCGTCGGTCAGCTGGATCTCCCCGCCGCTGCCCGGCGCCGTCCGCCGGATCGCGTCGAAGATCTTTCCCGGCAGCACGTAGCGGCCGAGCACCGCGAGGTTGCTGGGCGCGTCCTCCGGCTTCGGCTTCTCCACCATGCCGGTGACCTTGACGACCTCGGCGATGTCGGCCAGTTCCGGCTCTGCCGGCTCCACCGAGGCGATGCCGTAGCGCGTGGTGTCAGCCGGATCGACCTCGAAGAAGGCCAGCACCACGCCGCCGGTGCGGGCCTGCAGCTCCAGCATGGCCGGCAGCAGCGGCTCGGAGGGCTTGACGAACTCGTCACCGAGCAGCACCGCGAAGGGCTGGTCGCCGACGTGCGACTCGGCGTACCCGACGGCGTGGCCGAGGCCGAGCTGCTCGGGCTGGCGGCAGGTGTAGATCTCGGCCAGCTCGCTGGGGCGGCGTACCGCGGCCAGCACGTCGGGCTTCTTCTCGAGCCGGGCCTCCAGGTCGGGGCGGCGGTCGAAGTGGTCCACCATCGACGTCTTGCCCCGGCCGGTGATCAGCAGCACGTCGTTGATGCCGGCCTGGGTGGCCTCCTCGACGATGTACTGCAGCACCGGCCGGTCGACCACCGGGAGCAGCTCCTTCGGCACCGCCTTGGTGGCGGGCAGGAACCGGGTGGCCAGTCCGGCGGCCGGGATGACGGCCTTGACCGCGCGGGGACGACCGGCTGCGGCGGTCGTCGCTGAGAGGTTCGCTGAGTGCTCCGACATGTCGCGAGACTATCGGCCACGGCTCTGTCGTGGCGGGTGAGGACCGGAAGACGCGCCGCCGCCCGACCCTGGTCGTGCGGAGCCGGGGGCTGCCCCTTTTATACAACTCCCCGCCCCCCCG
>NZ_POUB01000343.1 GCF_003236335.1 Micromonospora deserti | reverse complement strand
CATGGCGGAGGGGAAACGCCCGGTCACATTCCGAACCCGGAAGCTAAGCCCTCCAGCGCCGATGGTACTGCACCCGGGAGGGTGTGGGAGAGTAGGACACCGCCGGACAATCTTCCAGTCGAGGGCCACCCCGTTACCCGGGGTGGCCCTCACTGCGTTCACAGCTACTTTTTCACCGACCCACCTGGCCTCTCCTCACCCTGATCAGCCCGACACCGCCAGGCGGGCACTGGGCGACACCGGCTGCGGCAAGGGCGGTGACCAGGAGGCAGATGACCGCCGGACACCGTGGTCCAGTCGCCCCGATGTCCACCCGCCTTGTGGGGCGTGGGGGTACCGCCGGCTCGGGTTACCGCGCGGCGCGCGACGGGCCGCGGAGATGTCCCCGAGGAGCCGCCGGAGGTGGCGCCGGGGTCAGGGTCGCCGGGCGGTCGACGTACGGCAGGAAAGAAGCCCCGCCGGCGACGGGCCGGCGGGGCTTCCTCGTGCGGGCGCCCGGTGGCGGTCAGGAGGGCTCGGGCCCGCAGATGTAGCGGGGCTCCGCGGCGTAGCGCCAGCTGAACTTCTCCCGCTTGATCACCTTGCCGTCCTTCCGGATGACCCGGTAGGCGTCCTGGGTGAACCCGTCGATGCCGTTGGCGGGGATGCAGGTAGGGCCCGGCTCCAGATAGATGGTCTTGGGCTTGGTGATGTTGCGGCGCGGCCCGTACTCCGTCTTCACGCTGTCGTAGATCTCCGTGCTCCAGATCGACACCGTGATCGAGCTCGACGTGTACGACGTGTCGATGAGCACCCCGTACGGAGTGTCGTTGCGGAACTTGAAGTCCAGGTTGGGCCAGAAGATGGTCGACTCGATGACCGGCGGGTACCGGCTGAACCAGTACGAGTGCGGCTTGTGCTCGACGTCCTCCAGCCCCGCGTAGTACGTCGCGTTGAACAGCGTGGTGGTGAACTGCGACGTGCCGCCGCCCACGCCGGGGACCAGTTTGCCGTCGAGGATCACCGGGGCGTCCCGGTAGCCCTGGGCGTAGCCGCGCTCGCCGGTGTGGCCGTTCAGCGAGAACGTCTCGCCGGGCAGCACCACCGTGCCGTCGACGTCCTTCGCGATCGTGATGATGTTCTGGCTGCGCGGCGAGGAGAGGCCACCGGTGAACCGGGTGGTGAAGGTGGAGACCCGCTCCTTGATGCCGAGGCCCGCCAGCTTCTCCGCGGTCAGGTCCGGCTCCGCCGGCTTCAGCGTGCCGGTCACCTCCCGGCCGTCCGCCTTCGGCAACACGGTGAGCAGGTCCCGGCCGAGGGCCGCGCTGTCCAGCTGCTGGCCGGGACTGCCGTCGATCACCTTCGGCTTGCCGCCGGAGATGGTCATCCGGGCGTCCTTCGGCGGCACCTCGACCTTCGTCAGGTCGTCGCCGAGGGCGGCGCGCAACCGCTTCACGTCCACCTGCGGGGTGAGCGTGCCGGCCTTGTCGGCGGTGAACCGTAGGCTCTTCGCGATCGCCTTCGGCGGGATGGTCACCGAACCCTTGTCGGTGGTCAGCGTCACCGGCGCGGCGACGGCCGGCTTCGCCAGCTCGGCGACCATCCGGTCCACCTCCTCGGCGGTGGTCGCCGGGTGCGTCTCGACCAACGGGACGGTCACCGGCTGGCCGCCCAGCCAGCCCTCCCGCACCACCTCGGCGGAGCGCTCCGGATCGAGCGCGAGGCTCGGCTTCGGGTGGACCGCCTTCGGCGTGGTGCCGCTCCAGGTGATCGCAGGCATGGTCATCTTCTGGCCCTGGTCGCCGACCACCTTCTTCAGCGCGGCGTCGAGTCGGGCCACGTCGACCGTCACGACCGGCTCCACCGAGCGGGACCCGACGAGCCGCTCGACCGCGTGCGCCTTGGCCTCGGCGGCGGCCGCCACGGTGGCGTCGACGTCGACCGCCAAGCCCACGTCGGCCGGCGTGATCTCGGCGGACTTCTCCCCGACGCGGACGGTCAGCGGGGTGGCGAGAGCGTCCGCCCGGCGGTCCAGCTCCGCCCGCAGCTCCCGGACGGCGCCCGCGCGGCTCCGGCCGCCAAGCTCCGCGCCGAGCACCGTCGTCCCGCGAGGCACGTCACCGGCGTACGCGTAGGCGCCCACCGAGGCGACGGAGACCAGCACCGCCGTGGCGACCCCGGCGGCGAGCAGCACCCGGACTCGACGGGACCGGGATCCCTCCCCCCGCGGCCCGGTCGGCTCCGGCTCGTCAGCCGGCCACTTGACCGCGGTGACCGGCACGGTGGGCCGGTCGTCGGCGGGAGGACGTTTTTCGCCGTACAGCGTCACAGCTACCTCGATCGGGACGTACCACGTGGGAAAGCTCCCCACCCGGAAGACAACTACGGTAACCAACGCGTGGGCGGCTCGCCGGCACGAGGTCGCGGACCGGAGCCGGCGCGGCGCCGCACCATCAGGGACCGTGCAACGTCGTCGCCGGCCCGGTCGGGGACCGGCGAGACGGGCGGAAGGTCAGCCAGGCCATCACACCGGCAGTCGCCGCGGCGGCGGCCAGCGCGCAGCCGAGCACCCCGCCGACCGTGGGCGGCGCGAACAGCAGGGCCGCCCCGGCCAGGCCGGCGGTGGCCGCCCAGAGCGGGGCGCCGGGCCACCGGGCGCCGGTCGCCACCCGGTCATTGACCAGCATGAACACCACCGCGTAGAGGGCGCCGACGGCGGCGAAAAGGGGTGCCTCGCCGGCCAGGTGCAGGTACTCGGCACCCCCGGCGAGCCGGAACGCCAGCTCCCCGGCGAGCGTGGAGGCGGCGACGAGCGCCGCCCCGCACGCCACGATCAGCGCCAGTGCCAGCGCCCGGGCCCGCCGGTCACCCCGGGCCAGTCGGGGCAGGACGAGTAGCGTGACCACCTGCGGCGCCCAGAGCGCGCCCTTGGTGAGCACCGAGCCGACCGCGTACCCGCCGGAGCTGTCCTCGGGGAGCAGTTGGCGGGCGAGGATCAGGTCGGCGTACGAGATGGTGAGCATCGCCAGCGACGCGCCGCACGCCGTCAGCACGTGCCGGGCCCGCAGCACGCGGCCGGCGACGGACCCGCCCGGCGAGTCGCCCGGCTCCGGCCCGGTCTCCGCGGCGCGGTCGACCGCCCGGGTGGCCGGCAGGTCGTCCCGGCGTCCGGCGGCGGGGCCGTCCGGAGCCAGGCGTCCGTCCCGCGACGCGGCGAGGCGGGCCAGCAGTGGCAGGACGAGGAACCCGGTGACCGTGCCGAGCAGCAGGCAGACGACCGGGCCCCGGCCGAGCGCGAGCCCGACGACCAGCCCGCCGTAGCGCCCCGCGGCGAGCCCGGTCATCGCGGCGGCGAGGCGCAGGAAGCGCTGGTCGCCCTGGAGTTCGCCGAGCCAGCGGCCGGCCAGCACGGTGGCGAACGTGCTCGCCGCGAGCAGCAGGGTCAGCGCGACCGGCAGCCGGAGCGCCACGGCGAGCACCGGTGCGGCCGCCCCGGTCACCCCGGCGGTGACGGCGGCGGTGCGCAGCGCCAGCCGGCCGGTGCCGCTGGGACCCCACCGGGCGCGGTGCGCCGCCACCGCGATCTGCAACCCGAAGCCGGGCACCGCGGCGATCGCGGCGAGCGCCAGGACAGCGGCCAGCGCGCCCAGGTCGGCGGCGGTCAGCCGCCGCGCGCCGAGCACCGGGACGAGGTACGCCAGCGCGTTGGTGAGCATGGTCGCGACGGTGACGGCGGCACCCGCCGCACCCAGCCGGACAGTCCCGGTGTCCCTGTCCGTGGTCTGCGTCATGCCACCCCGCGTCTCCGCGCTGCTCTCGGCGCGCCGTACGGGTCGCGGCCGGCGGACCGGTCGGGACGGTGGCCCGACCGGGGAGAACGTACCGTTCGGCCACGCGGCCCGTCAGCCCCGCACCCGCGACCCCTGCCCTCGGCACCGGGAAGCGTCTAGTGTGCTGGCCCATGGCGTCGACGCACGTGGCCCCCGCAGCGACCGCCGGCCTGGCCGCGATCCTTCCCGAACGGCTCCTCGCGACCGCGATCCGCTGGGTGTATCCCCGGGTCGAGCCGGAGCTGGCCCGGTTGGCCGAGTTCGTGCCGTGCGGCGGCACCGCCGTGGACGTCGGCGCCTGGTACGGGCCGTGGACCGGGCGGTTGCTCCGGCGGGCCGAGCGGGTGGTGGCGGTGGAGCCTACCCCGCCGCTGGCCCGGCAGTTGCGGGCGGCGTTCCCGACCGTGCAGGTGGTGGAGGCGGCGATCTCTGGCCATGTCGGCACCGCGTCGCTTTTCCTGCCGGCCGGCGGGGCCATCGTGGGTACCTCCTCGCTGGAACAGCCGGGGCGGGGCTCCGCGGTGGAGGTCCGGCGGGTCACCCTGGACTCGCTCGGCCTGACCGATGTGCGCTTCGTCAAGCTGGACATCGAGGGCCACGAGCTGCCGGCGCTGCGGGGCGCGGCCGAGACGGTCCAGCGGGACCGGCCGGTGCTGCTGATCGAGGTGGAGGAGCGGATCCAGCCGGTCGAGCCGCTGCTGGAACTGCTCGCCGGCTGGGGCTACCGGGGGTACGTGCTGCCGGGGCGCACCTGGGTGCCGCTGGCGGACTTCGATCTCGGCGGTCACCAGCGGGAGGCGATCGTCCGGATAAGCCAGAGCTTCGGCCGCCGGGTGCTCTGGCCGCGCCCGCGCTACGTCAACTCGGTGTTGTTCCGCCCGGAGTGAGCCGGCCGGCTCACTGTTGCGGGACCGGGGTGCCGACCGTGACCTCGTTGGTGCAGACCGTGACTCCGTGGCCCTCGACAGTCAGCTCGACCAGGTCGCCGCCGCCGGTGAACTCGAAGTAGTACTGGTGCAGCCCTTGCTTGATGGGGAACTGCCGGGTGTCGGCGCCGAGGCGGAACGTCGCCGTGGTGTCGGCTGAGCTCAGGTAGCCGATCCGGACCACCCAGAACCAGTCGTCGCGAGGGCCGGCGAGTGGCATCCGCACCGTCCGACCACCGGCTATCTTGTAGCCGCAGCCGTCCTCGGGGCCGGGCAGCACGGCCGGCCCGTCGATGCGGACCGGGACGATCCGGCCACCGCCGTCGAAGAGGGACGGCGCCTCGGCTTCGGTGACGAAGACCGGGCCGTCCTGCCCCAGGGCCCGGAAGAACGCCGACTGCCGGTTGTAGGGCGCGGAGAGCACCGGCACCACGTCACCCGGGACCGGCTGGTCGAAGAAGACGGTACCGGGCGGGGCAGCGGCGAGTTCCGCGCGCGCGGTCTCCAGGTAGGTCCGGCCGCTCTTGACTGCCCACTCGTCTCCGTACCGGGCGGTGGTCCAGGCGGTGCCGAGGGCGCCTGCGAGCAGTGCGACGGCGAGCCCGGTGCTGACCGTCTCCCGGTGCCGGGTGAGCAGCGCCGGCGGAGGCGGGTCGGCGTCAACGGCCACCGGGTGCCGGGCCAGCCCGAAGCTGTGCCCGTCGCCCGCGGCCGGGACCGAAGCGGAACCAGGTACGGCGCCGCTCGGCGCGGGGCCGGTCGGTTCACCGGCGGGTGATGGGCCGGGCTGCCGCGGGACGGTGCCGGCGGGTTGGGCGATCCCGGCAGAGGCGGTGGTGCGGGCCTGGCTCTTATACACATCTGACGCTGCCGACGAAGCTAG
>NZ_POUB01000342.1 GCF_003236335.1 Micromonospora deserti | reverse complement strand
ATAAGAGACAGGTGGGGGCCAGCTTGACGACGGCCTCGGCGAGGGCGCGGGCGGACTGGGGGTTCTGGCCGGTGACCAGGCGGCCGTCGACGATCACCTGCTCGGTCCAGCTCGGCCCCGGGATGTGCCTGGCGCCGGCCGCGGTGAGCCGGTCGGCGAGCAGAAACGGCACCACCTCGGTCAGCCCGACGGTGGCCTCCTCCTCGTTGGTGAAGCCGGCCACCCGCTTGCCGGCGACCAGGTACGAGCCGTCCGAGAGCTTGAGGTCGACCAGGGCGGACGGGCCGTGGCAGACGGCGGCCACCACGCCGCCGCGTTCGTAGATCGGGGCGGCGATCCGGGCCAGGTCCGGGTTGTCCGGGAAATCCCACATGGTGCCATGGCCGCCCGCGAAGACGATCACGTCGTACCCGGTCGGGTCGACGTCGGCGGCCCGCAGGGTGTCCGCCACCCCGGCGTGGGCGAGGAAATCGTTCTGGGTCGGGTCGTTGTCGTCCCGGCCGTCCAGCGGGGGCTGGCCACCGGCCACCGAGACCAGGTCGACGTCCCACCCGGCGGCCCGGAACACCTCCCACGGTTCGGCGGCCTCGCCGACGTAGAAGCCGGTCTCCCGGCCGGTGTCGCCGAGCTCACGGTGACTGGTCAGCGCGATGAGTGCACGTGTCATGCCGACCATGCTGGCTCGCCGATCCATAGCTGACCAATAGGTGAACGGTGCCACCGGTATAGATTTGCTGATGTGAAGGTGTCGCTCGACCTGCTGCGCAGCTTCCTCGCGGTACATCGCTCGGGCTCCATCACCGGCGCCGCCGAGCTGCTCGGTCTCGCCCAGCCGACGGTCACCGCCCAGCTGCGCGCGCTGGAGGAGGCGGTCGGGCGACCGCTCTTCGACCGGGTGCCGCGGGGCGTGCTGCCGACGGCGGCCGGCGACGAGCTGGCCCGGCGGGTGGCCGAGCCGCTGGACCGGCTGGACGCCGTGCTCGCCGACGAGGCGATGCCGTACCCCCGGACGGTCTTCCTCGGCGGGCCGGCCGAGTTCCTCGCCGAGCGGGTGCTGCCGGCGCTCGCCGGCCTGGTCGCCGACGGCCTGGAACTGCGGGCGGTCGCCGGCCTGCCGGAGCAGCTTCTCGACGACCTCGCCGCCGGCCGGCTCGACGTCGCGGTCACCAGCGTGCGGCCGCGCCGCCGGGGGCTGACCGCCGAACCGTTCTACGACGAGGAGTTCACGCTGGTCGCGGCGCCGTCCTGGGCGCGCCGGCTGCCGGACCCGGTCACCCCGCACGCGCTGCGCGCCGTGCCCCTGGTCGCGTACGCGGAGGAGGCGCCGATCCTGCGCCGCTGGTGGCGCACCATCTTCGACACCCGGCTGACCCGGACCCCGAACCTGGTGGTGGCCGACCTGCGGGCGGTGCTCGCGGCGGTGCTCGCCGGTGCCGGGGCGAGCGTGCTGCCGACGTACCTCTGCCGGGCGCGGCTGGCCTCCGGCGAGCTGGTGCCGCTGCTCCGGCCGCCGGTGCCCCCGCTCAACACGCTCTTCCTCGCCACCCGCCCGCAGGTGGCCGGCCGGCGCGAGGTGCACGCGGTGCGCCGGGCCCTGCTGGCGGCCGCCCCCGGCTGGTGACCGGGCTCTACGTCCAGCCGGTGGCCCGGTGCAGCAGCTCCACCAGGGAGCGGGTGACCTCCGGCGGGCTGCCGTCGGTGGGGCAGTCGACGTAACCGGTCTCGGTGGCGCCGACGGCCAGCCGGTAGGTGAACGCGTCCCGGCAGGCGGTCGGAGCGGTCGGACGGGCCGCCTCGGCGGTCAGGTCGGGATCGGCCGCCAGCCGGCGCAGCAGGTCGAGATCCGCCGTGGACAACCGCCCGGTACGCCGGGAGCCGGCACGGTCGACGAGTGTCCACCGGCCGTCTGGCTCCACGGCGATGGTGTCGCCCCGCCCGGCGATCCCGCCCGACCGGGTGAGCACCACCCGGGTGGCCCCGCCGTCACCGCCCGGGGTGGTGGCACCGGGGGGCGGTGGCGCCACGCTCCGGCTCACCCCCACGGACGGTTCCTGCTCCGGTAGTGTGCGCGACGGCTCCGTCGCTGAGCATCCGGTCAGGACCAGCGCCGTCAAGGCGATCTTGACACCGGTGATCGAGGCTGATCTCATGCCGCTCGGACGTGCAGCGCGGCCGCCCGGTTCCCATCCGCCCGATCTCCGCCGATTGGTCAGTGTCCGGGGTCGCGACGCAGGCCCCTCTCTTTCCGTACCACATCGCTATGTCTGCATGCGTGACTATGCCCTGTCACGCCGACCCCCCGTCCAGGAGGGCACGTGAAAAGACCCCTCGCCGCTGTCGGCACGGCCCTGCTCACCAGCGGCCTGCTGACCGGCGTCGCCACCGCGGCGCCTCCTGCCGCCACCGCGGCGCCCCCCGCTGCCGCCCCGGACGCCTCCGCCGCCGCCCGCGCCACCAGCGTGCTGCGCAGCAACCCGGGCGCCGTCCAGGGCACCGGCGCGGAGTCCTACCAGGTGCACAGCACCAAGGTGGACCAGAACGGCGCCGCGCACACCCGGTACACCCGGACCTACCGGGGACTGCGGGTGTACGGCGGTGACTTCGTCATCCACACCGCCCCGAACGGCAGCTACACGGGCTCCTCGGTCGGCCTGGCCGCGCCGCTGACCCTGGCCACCAAGGCGAAGGTATCGGCGGCGACCGCCGCGAAGGCCGCCCGCACCGAGTTCTCCGGCAAGCTCACCTCGGTGGGCACGCCGGAACTCTTCGTGGACGCCAGCACCGGCCGCGGCCGGCTCGCCTGGGAGACCGTCGTCACCGGGTGGCAGCCGGACGGGCAGACCCCGTCCCGGTTCCACGTCATCGTCGACGCGACGACGGGCAAGCTGGTCGGCTCGTACGACGAGATCGAGGCGATCGCCGGTACCGGCAGCAGCGTCTACTCCGGCACGGTCGGCATCGACACCACCCTGGCCGGCAGCACGTACCAGCTGATTGACCCGTCGCACGGCAACGGCTCCACCTGCGACATGAACAGAGGCACGTCGACCTGCACCACGTTCACCAACGCCGACAACAGCTGGGGGGACACCGACACCTCACAGCGCGCGGCGGTCGACGCGCACTTCGGCGCCGCCAAGACGTACGACTACTTCAAGCTGGTGCACGGCCGCAACGGCATCTTCGGCGACGGGCGCGGCGTGCCCAGCCGGGTGCGCTACGGCAACAACTACGCCAACGCCTTCTGGGACGGCTCCCGGATGACCTACGGCGACGGCGCCGGCAACGCCCGCCCGGTGGTCTCGCTCGACGTGGCGGCCCACGAGATGACGCACGGCATCACCGACAACGTGGTCCCCGGCAGCCTGACCTACGCCGGCGAGTCCGGCGGCCTGAACGAGGCCACCAGCGACATCTTCGGCACCGCGGTCGAGTTCTACGCCAACACCTCCGCCGACCCCGGTGACTACCAGATCGGCGAAAAGATCAACATCAACGGCGACGGGACGCCGCTGCGCTACATGTACGACCCGGCGCTGGACGGCGTGTCCGACCGTTGCTGGTCCACCGCCACCAGGAACAAGGACGTGCACCACTCGTCCGGCGTGGCCAACCACTTCTTCTTCAACCTGGCCGAGGGCACCGGGGTCACCCCGTACGGCACCTCGCCGGTGTGCGGCAGTGCCGCGCCGGTGACCGGCATCGGTCGCGCCAAGGCCGAGAAGATCTGGTGGCGGGCGCTGGACGTGTACTTCACCTCCAACACCGCGTACGTCAACACCAGCAACCCGGCGAACACCGCCCGGGCCTACACCCTGCGGGCCGCCACCGACCTGTACGGCAGCTGCTCCGTCGAGTACCGCACCGTCCAGGCGGCCTGGACCGCGGTGAACGTGGCCGGCAACGACGCGACCTGCTCGGTCGGCAGCGACTTCTCGGTCTCCCTCTCGCCGACCTCCGGCGCGGTGAACCCGGGCGGCTCAATCTCCACCACCGTGGCCACCGCCACCACCAGCGGCTCGGCCCAGACCGTGACGCTGTCGGTTTCCGGCCTGCCGGCCGGGGCCAGCGCCGAGTTCACCCCCCCGTCGGTGACCTCGGGCAACTCGTCCACCCTCACCATCGCCACCACGTCCGCCACGCCGCCCGGCAGCTACCCGATCACCGTCCGCGGCGCCGGCTCGGTGAGCCGGACGGCGACATACACGCTGACCGTGAACGGATCCGGCGGCGGCTGCCCGAGCCCGGGCCAGAAGCTCGGCAACCCCGGCTTCGAGTCGGGCGGCACGAGCTGGGCGCAGACCACCGGCGTGATCGGCCAGCACGGCACCGACCAGCCGGCGCGTACCGGCACCTGGAGCGCGTGGCTGGACGGCTACGGCAGCCGCCACACCGACACGCTCTCCCAGTCGGTGAGCCTGCCGGCCGGCTGCGCGTCGTACACCTTCAGCTTCTGGCTGCACATCGACTCGGCGGAGACCACCACCATCACCGCGTACGACACGCTGCGGGTGCAGGTGGTCAGCTCGTCGGGGACGGTGCTGGCGACCCTGGCCACGTACTCCAACCTGAACACGGCCGCGGGCTACAGCCAGAAGACCTTCTCGCTGGCCCCGTACGCCGGCCAGACGGTCACCCTGAAGTTCACCGGCACCGAGGACTCGTCGCTCCAGACGTCCTTCGTCGTCGAGGACACCGCGGTCACCGTCTCCTGAGGTAGCCCCGCCGCCGGGCCCGGCGACCACCCCACCCGGGTGGCTGCCGGGCCCGCGCCGTTATGGTCGCCGCACCGGCACGATCCGAGCGGCCGGCCGGCGCGGGCGGCACGGCGCCGACAGCAGCCGGCGGTGCGGCCGGTCGAAGGGTGGTGACGGTGTCCGACGCGGAACTCCTCGTCCAGGTGACCGGGGCGGCGGCGACCGTGGTGATCCACAACCCGGCGCGGCGCAACGCGATGACCACGGACATGTGGCGGCAGCTGCCGGTGCTGCTGGACGGCCTGGCGAGCGACCCGGCGGTCCGGGCGCTGGTGCTCACCGGCGCCGGCGGCACCTTCTGCGCCGGGGCGGACCTGGGCGACCTGGACGAGCTGCTGGACGCAGGTGACGCGAGCATCGCGGTCGCCGCCGAGGAACGGTTGGCCGCCTTCGCCAAGCCGACCGTCGCCGCCGTCCGGGGCGCCTGCGTGGGCGGCGGATGCCAGCTGGCCGTCGCCTGCGACCTGCGGGCCGCCGCCACCGACGCGCGGTTCGGGGTGCCGCCGGCCCGGCTCGGGCTGGTCTACCCGGCCCCGACCACGCGCCGGCTGGCCCGGCTGATCGGCCCGGCCGCCGCCAAGCACCTGCTCTTCACCGCCGAGCTGATCGACGCCGAGCGGGCGTTGCGGGTCGGCCTGGTCGACGAGGTGCTGCCGGTCGACGGGCTCGCCGCCCGGGTCGACGAGATCACCGCCGCCGTGGCCGCCCGCTCGCAGCTCAGCGTCGCCGCCGCGAAGGAGATCATTGACGACCGGGCGGACGACGAGCGGACCGCCTGGTGGCACGGGCAGGTCCGGGCCAGCGGTGAGGCCCGAGAGGGCGTCGCCGCCTTCCAGGAACGCCGCCCGCCCCGCTTCGGCTGGACCC
>NZ_POUB01000341.1 GCF_003236335.1 Micromonospora deserti | reverse complement strand
CGGCGAGGCGTACGACGTGACCGCGCACGCCGACCACCTGGCCGCCTGGCTGGCCGCGTACCGGCTGCCGCCGGCCTGCGTGCTCGGACACTCGTCCGGGGCGCAGGTGGCCGCCGCGCTCGCCAGCCGGCACCCGGACACGGTCCGCGCCGTGGTGCTCGCCGGCCCCACCTGCGACCCGAAGGCCCGGACCAGACCCCGGCAGATCGGCCGCTGGCTGGTGGACGTGGCGCGGGAAGCGCCGTTGCAGGCGCCGATCCTGGTCCGGGACGTCTGGGACGCGCGCCCCTGGCGGGTCCGCACCACGCTGTCGCACTCGGTACGCAACCCGGTCGAGGCGGATCTGGTCCGCATCGCCGTGCCGGCGCTGGTGGTCACCGGCTCTCGGGACCCGGTCGTACCGCCGTCCTGGCGGGCGCAGGTGGCCCGGCTGGTGCCGCAGGCCCGTACGGTGGTGGTGCCGGGGGCCGCGCACAACGTCGCCACCACCGCGCCGGTGCAGGTCGCCGACGCGATCCGCCGACTCCTCGCCCCATCGCTAACGAAAGGGTGACCATGCGTTTCGGTAACGTGGAGATCCGTCCCCTCGGCGGCGGCCTCGGCTGCCTGCTGATGATCCTCTTCTCGATCGTCGCCTCGGTCGTCCTGACCGTCCTGATCAACCTGGCCTGGTAGCCACCGCCTCCCTGTGGTCGGCGGGGAGCTGCTCGTCGGCCGCCAGCGGCATCTCCGGCAGGGGCGGATGCTACTCCCGGCGGGCCTCCTCGACGAGCTGCTCGCTCCGGTCGGCGGCGGCCGCGGCATCGGCGGCCAGGTCGGGCGCCTGCTCGGGCTGCGGCACGCAGAGCCACAGCGCCCGCCGGCGGATCTCGGCCCGGAGGGTGCAACCCGGTTCGATGAGGTCCCCGTCGAGCTCCCGGGGCTGGGCCCGGTTACTGGTGATCTCCACCCGCCGGCCGCGCAAGACCTCCATCCGGGGGACCCGGTCCTGCCGGCGCAGCACCGCCCAGCCCAGCGCGATCCAGTGCCGCAGCGTACGCGGAGTGAGCACCGCGACGTCGAGGTAGCCATCGTCCGGCTCGGCGTCGGTGAGCAGGCGTACGCCTCCTTGGAGCCGGCCGACGTTGGCGACCAGGACCGAACGTGCCCGGCGCAGCAGCGGCGCCTGGTCGTCGATGCTGATGGAGACCTTCATCGGCCGGTCCCGCAGGTGCCGCACGGCTCCCATGACGTACGCCGGCCAGCCGATCCAATGCTTGGTGGTCTCGGACGTGGCGGCGAGCATCTGGGCGTCAAACCCCATCCCCGCCATGACGGTGAAGTAGTGGTCCTCGACGGCACCGACGTCGAGCAGCCGCCGGCCCCGCTCGATCGCCACCTCCAGCCCCGCGGCTAGGTCGTTGGCGAGGCCGAGGTTGGCCGCGAGCAGGTTGCCGGTGCCCTGGGGCAGGAGGGCGAGCGCCACGTCGGTGCCGACCAGGCCGCTGACGCAGGACCTCACCGTGCCGTCGCCGCCGCAGGCGAAGACCACGTCCACGCCAGCCTTGACCGCCTGCTCCGTCTGGCCCCGACCGGGGTCCTCGACGGCGGTCTCGAACCACAGCGGCTCGGGCCAGCCGGCGGCGGCGAGGGCGTCGTCGACGGTCCGGCGGAACTCGTCGAGATCGGCCACCTTCACCGGGTTGACCACCACGGCGGAGCGCAGCCCGCCCTCGGCCGACCGCCGGCCCTGTCCAGGATCCACGGCGTCAGTGTGCAGCAAGCCCGACCGTTCAGCGAGCCATGAGCGGCCCCGTGTGACCGCGTCGCACAGGTTCAGCCGGGTCGCCGTGCCCGCTCGCCGCGGGGCGCCTCCGGTCTCAGGCGGCCGTGCGCAGCGCCATCTCCACCCGCCGGCGCAGGTCGTCCAGGTCGACACCGGCCTCGGTGAGCACCAGCGCACCCAGCCCCCGGCCCTCCCGCAGCACCCCGAGCAGGATGTGCTCGGTGCCGATGTGGCGGTGGCCGAGCCGGAGCGCCTCGCGCAGCGCCAACTCCAGCGCCTTCTTCGAGCGGGGCGAGAACGGCCCGCCCGCGTACCGTCGGCGGCCCCACCGGCGACGCGGTTCCGGGACGGCCTCGCGCAACGCGTCGGGGCCGAACGACTCCTCGATCCGGGCGACGATGGCGGCCAGGTCGATGCCGATCTCCCGCAGCGCCGCGGCGTCGGCGTCGCCCAGGCCGGTGCCGCCTCGTTCGGTGGCCCGGCGGATGCGCGCGCGCAGGTCGTCGGCGCGGACGCCGGCCTCGCCGAGCACCCGGGCGGCGAGGCTGTCGCCGTCGGCGAGCAGGGCGAGCAGCAGGTGTTCGGTGCCGACCGGCCGCTGCCCCTCGACACGCGCCTCGTCCCGGGCACGCCGCACCACGGTGCGGGCCCGCTCGGTGAACCGTTCGAACATCACGCCTCCCAGGATTGTCCGACCGCCGGCCGCCCGGCGTGCTTCTTGTGGACCGCCTGCCGGCTCACCTCGAGCGCGTCGGCGATCTCCTGCCAGGACCAGCCCTGCCTGCGGGCGTTGTCCACCTGGACCACCTCGAGCCGCTCGAGCAACCGGCGCAGCGCGCGCACGGCGCGCAGCCCGACCCGAGGGTCGGTGCTGCCGGCCGCGGCCGCGAGTTCCGTCGCCTGACTCATGTCGTCAACTTACGTTGACATCACCCTTGTGTCAACCCTCGTTGACGCCGCGATCTCTGCCGACGGCAGGTGGAGCGGCGGGGATCCGGCGTCGACGGTGCTCATCAGCGTGCCGGTATCGCCAGACATCTCCCAGATCATCACGCCGAGTAGACCCCTGGACTTCAGCCAAGCGGTCTTGCGCTGCAGCGACCAGGGATCGTCGAACGTCCACCACTGGCCATCGGGCCCGGTGTAGCCGTACGTCGAGACCGACTGCCCGTCGTGGTACCCAGTGCGTCGCCCAGCGCGTCGCCGTCCACCTCGCCCAGCGCGCCGCCTTCGGCCAGCCCGTCGACGTCACCCGGGGCGTACCAGGCCTGGGCGCCCAACACCGCGTACGCGGTCGGCGCGCGAGTCACCTACGACGGCCGCGCGTACCAGTGCCGCCAGGCGCACACCTCCATCACCGGCTGGGAGCCGCCGAACGTGGCGGCGCTCTGGCAGGCCCTGTAACCGGTCCGTCCCGGCGCGCCGCCCTGCCAGCGGCGCGCCGGAACGGCCCGCGCGATGTGCTGCCGGTCATCGTCTGCGCAGGTCTGACAGCTAGGACGGAGCCGGCATCCGGCGCGATGGCGGCGTGGATACCACCACTCCTCCTGTTCGAGATGTTGCCAGAATATTTAAGTTTGTTTATGGTTCGATCACGGCGCGACCGTGCCCCGTCCCGGCCTCGGCCGCCGGTGAGCCGTTCGGGCGACGTCTCTATTGGAGGACCCGTGAAGCTGAGCGGTAGGAATCTCATCCTGGCCGGCGTCGTCGCGGTCATGGCGGGGGCGCCCTTGGCCGTCACCGCCACCGCCACCGCGACCGCGGCAGCGACACCGACCGCGACGTTCGTCAAGATCTCGGACTGGGGATCTGGCTGGGAGGGCCGTTACACCATCACCAACGGGGGCAGCAGCACCCTGAACTCCTGGAGGGTCGAGTTCGACCTGGCGCCGGGTACCACCGTGGGCTCGTACTGGGATGCGCTGATGACCAGCGACGGGCAGCACTACAGCTTCACCAACCGGTCGTGGAACGGCACGATCACGCCGGGCGCCTCGGTGACGTTCGGCTTCATCGGCAACGGTTCCGGCAGCCCGAGCGGTTGCCGGCTCAACGGCCAGCCGTGTGACGCCACGGCTCCTCCGACGACGAGTCCACCCCCGCCGCCACCGACCACCGCACCCCCCGGCAGCACCCCGGTGGCGGCAAACGGGCAGCTGCGGGTCTGCGGCCGGCAACTGTGTAACCGGAACGGTAAGCCGATCCAACTGCGGGGCATGAGCACGCATGGCCTCCAGTGGTACGCCAACTGCGTGACCCCCGCCTCCCTGGACGTACTCGCCCAGGAGTGGCGGGCGGACGTGCTGCGGATCTCGATGTACGTCCAGGAGGGCGGCTACGAGACCGACCCGCGCCGCTTCACCGACCTGGTCCACCGCTACATCGACCTGGCCACCGCCCGCGGCCTCTACGCGATCGTCGACTGGCACATGCTCACGCCCGGGGATCCGAACTACAACCTGTCGCGAGCGCGTACCTTCTTCGCCGAGATCGCCGACCGCCACCGGGACAAGACGAACGTCCTCTACGAGATCGCGAATGAGCCGAACGGCGTCAGCTGGGGTGCCGTCAAGAGCTACGCCGACCAGGTCATCCCGGTCATCCGCCAGCGAGATCCGAAAGCGGTGGTGCTCGTCGGCACCCCCGACTGGTCGTCGCTCGGTGTCTCCGGAACCGGTGGGGGCGTCGACACCATCGCCGCCAACCCGGTTGCCGCGGACAATCTCATGTACGTCTTCCACTTCTACGCGGCATCGCACGGCGACTCGTACTACAACGCTCTGGCAAGTGCGGCGGACCGGCTCCCGGTGTTCGTGACCGAGTTCGGGACCCAGGAGGCCTCCGGCGACGGCCCGAACAACTTCACCATGGCCCAGCGCTACCTCGACCTTATGGCGAGCAAGAAAATCAGTTGGGTGAACTGGAACTACTCCGACGACTTCCGCTCCGGCGCGGTCTTCACCACCGGGACGTGCGCCGGCGGGCAGTTCAGCGGTACGGGCCAGCTCAAGCCGGCCGGCAGGTGGGTACACGACCGCATGCGCACCGCGGACGACTTCTGACCGTTCCGACCCGGGACGCCGGGGCTGGTCGGCGTCGCCGGCAGGCCCCCGTCGCCGCAAGAGCCCTCTCATCGAGGCCCGAGCCCTGTCTTGCCATCGAGCAGTTCCCGCACGATGTCGAGGTGGCCCGCATGGCGTGCGGTCTCCTCGATCATGTGCAAGACGATCCGACGCAGGTCGGTGATTTCGTCTCCGAGCGGGGCTGGGTGACGTCCTCGCGGGGGCGCCGACAGTGGCGTGGAGGCAAGGACGGCGTTGGATCGCTCGCACTGCGCGCGGTAGAACGCGAAGACCACAGATGGTGGTCGCGGGGTGGTCAATGGTGTGTGGTCGCCGGGCCAGGGCAGCGGCTCGGCGGAGCCAGTGGCGATCTCCTGGAACCAGTGCCGCTCGGCGTAGCCAAGGTGTTCCACGAGCCCCAGCGGTGTCCATCCCGAAGCTAGGACCGGCGTCGTCAACGACTCGACGTCGAGGCCATCAATGATTGCCAGAACGCTGGCGCGTTGCGCCTCCAGGAACATCAACAGTGCGTTCTTCTCGCCGTCGTCCATCCGGTCCACAGCCTCTGATCGTGGTGAAGAGTTGTCGGAAGCCTCGCGGGATCGCTACTGGCGAGTGCAGCACGGTAGCAAGCAGGACGGACATTCTTCGGGTTGGCCGGTTTCCCGGCCCGGTGCCGATGTCGGCGATGGGTGCCGGCCGTGGATGTGCCGCTGGCCGGCGCCCCGTGTGGGGTGCCGGCCGGCGGGTGTTGGTGGTGTGGGTCAGCTGTTCCAGTGCTGGGTGACGAGGTCGGCGGCCTGCTGTTCCCACTGTGCGTAGTGGTCCGGGTAGG
>NZ_POUB01000340.1 GCF_003236335.1 Micromonospora deserti | reverse complement strand
GGCGTGAGCCGTACGGCGGCGGCCCGGGCGGGATGAACGGTCACCGCGAACCTGACGACTCCGGATACCCGACGGCCCAGCTCGAGCCCGTCCGGGACGACGTCCCGGCGCCCGCGCCGGAGCGGCCCCCGGGCCGGCGGCAGCCGGGACGCCGCCGGGCCAGCGCCGACCGGCCCGCCACCCAGCAGTCCGCGCCGGGCCGCGCCGGGCGTAACCTGCCGGCGGCCATCGCGGTCGGCGTGGGTCTCGGCGCCGCGATCGTGGTGCCGCTGTTCCTCTACACCCCCGCGTTCCTGGCGGTGGTCGCCGCCGCGGTGGGCATCGGCAGTTGGGAGATGTCCCGGGCGGTACGCCGCAGCGGGGCCCACCCGCCGCTGGTGCCGCTGGTCGTCGGCGGTGTGCTCACCGTCGGCATGGCCTGGTACGCCGGCCCGGACGCGCTCAGCCTCGGGCTGCTGGTCACCGTGCTCGGGACGATGGTCTGGCGGTTGGGTGACGGGCCTCGCGGCTACCAACGGGACTTGACCGCGGCCACCCTCATCGCGGTGTACGTGCCGTTCCTCGGCGGCTTCGCCGCGCTGCTCGCGGCGGTGCCCGGCGACGGTCACCTGCGGGTGCTGGTCACGCTCGTGGCGGTGGTGCTCTCCGACACCGGCGGGTACGCGGCCGGGGTCTCCTTCGGCAAGCATCCGATGGCGCCCTCGGTGAGCCCGAAGAAGTCCTGGGAGGGGTTCGCCGGCTCGGTCACCGCGGCGGCGGCCGGCAGCGCCCTGCTGATCTGGCTGCTCTTCGACGTGTCCCCGTGGTGGGGTGCGCTGTTCGGGCTGGCCGTCTCGGGTGCCGCCGTCCTCGGCGACCTCGCCGAATCGATGATCAAGCGGGATCTGGGGGTGAAGGACATGAGCAACCTGCTCCCCGGGCACGGCGGCCTGATGGACCGGCTCGACTCGATCCTGTTCGCGGTGCCGGCGGCGTACCTGCTGCTGGCGGTCTTCGTCCCGGTGGCGGGCTGAGGCGTGAATCATCCGGGTGGGCGGGCCCCGTCCGGCCGGTGGGGGTTGATTCGGCACCTCCGGACGGGTGCGTCCCGCGCCCGGCGTGACAGACTGGACGCGCCATGACGAGCCTGCCCCTGATTCCCGTCGACCCGGACGCCCGCGCGCGCCGGGCGGCGATGCCTCCCCGACACCTCGCCGACCTCGACCTCGCCGGGCGCCGGGCGCTCGTCGCCGAGCTGGGGGAGCCGGCGTTCCGGGCCAAGCAGGTCTCCACGCACTACTTCGGCCGGCTGGTCCGTGACCCGCGGCAGATGACCGATCTGCCCGCCGCCACCCGGGGCACGTTCGCCGAGCACCTGCTGCCCACGCTGCTCACCCCGGTACGCGAGCTGGCCTGCGACGACGGCGCGACCCGCAAGGCGCTCTGGCGGCTGCACGACGGCTCGCTGGTGGAGAGCGTGCTGATGGGCTATCCCGACCGGGTCACGGTCTGCATCTCCAGCCAGGCCGGTTGCGGCATGGCGTGCCCGTTCTGCGCCACCGGCCAGGCCGGCCTGACCCGCAACCTGTCCACCGCCGAGATCGTCGACCAGGCGGTGTACCTGGCCGGGGTGGCGGCCTCCGGGGCGGTGGCGGGCTCGCCGCCGCGGCTGTCGCACGTCGTCTTCATGGGCATGGGCGAGCCGCTGGCCAACTACTCGCGGGTGGTCGCCGCGATCCGCCGGCTGGTGGCGCCCGCGCCGGAAGGGCTGGGGTTGTCCCAGCGGCACATCACCGTTTCCACGGTCGGGCTGGTGCCGGCCATTCGCCGACTGGCCAGCGAAGACCTCTCAGTGACTCTTGCGTTGTCGTTGCACGCCCCCGATGATGATCTGCGCGACGAACTCGTGCCGGTCAACCAGCGCTGGAAGGTAGCCGAGGTGCTGGACGCAGCGTGGGACTACGCGGCCCGGACAGGACGCCGCGTGTCGATCGAGTACGCAATGATCAAGAACGTGAACGACCAGCCGTGGCGAGCCGACCTGCTCGGTCGGCTGCTGGCCGGGAAGCTGGCCCACGTGAACCTGATTCCACTCAACCCGACTCCGGGCAGCCGCTGGGACGCCAGCCCGAAGCCGGTCGAGCGGGAGTTCGTCCGGCGGTTGCGCGACGCCGGGGTGTCCACCACGGTGCGGGACACCCGGGGGCGTGAGATCGACGGAGCGTGTGGGCAGCTCGCCGCCGCCGAGGACAGGGACACCGACCGGGCCGGGGAGACCGCGTGACCGGGCGTAGCGAACGAGACCAGGAGACATAGTGGCGAGTCAGGGTCAGCGTTTCCGGCGCAAGGCGCTCCGCCGGGGATACAAGGTCGACGAGGTGGACGCCTTCCTGGACCGGGTCGAGGCGACTCTCGCCGGTCAGCCGGTCGGCGCGCCCGTGGCGTCCCAGGAGGTTCACGACGTCGTCTTCCGGGTCCGGTTCAACGGCTACGACGAGTGGCAGGTCGACCTGCACCTCGACCGGGTCGAGCGGCAGTTGGCCGAGCTGGAGGAGCGTGGCGCGATCGGCGGCCGGGGCGGCGACCCCCGGGCGGCCGACCGGCTCGGCCCGCCGGACCGGATGGGCCCGCCGGACCGGATGGGCCCGCCGGACCGGATGGGCCCGCCGATGCGCGACGACCGGGGCATGTCGCCGGTGCCGCAGCCGCCGATGCCGCCCCGGGTGATGCCGGCGCAGGCCGGCCCGCCCGCCGACCGCTACGGCCGCTACGACGAGCCGACCGGCGCCTTCGCCGGTGGCTACGACGCCCCCCGGGGCGGGTACGAACCGCCCCGCGGCCCGGGCGGCCCGATGGGGCCGGGTGCCCCGATGGGCCACGGCGCCCCACCACCGCGCGGCCTGCCCCCGGGCCCCGGCGGCTACGGCCCGGACGAGTCGCGCTTCGACGGCTTCGAGGCCGGCCGGCACGGCCGCGCGGACATGACCGCCGAGATCCGGATGTCGGAGCGGGAGCTGCGTGACATGCGCGGCCACGGCCCGGCCGGCCCGCCGATGCCGCAGCAGGGGCCCGGCGGCCCACCGATGGGCGGCCCGCCCGCGGTGCCCGGCCCGCCGCCGATGGCCGGTCCGCCGATGGCCGGTCCGCCGATGGCCGGTCCGCCGATGGCCGGTCCGCCCGGCAGCGACCTCTACCGCGTCGACCAGATCCGCCGCAGCTTCCAGGTGCGCCGCTTCGGCAGCGGGTACGACCCGGACCAGGTCGACCGGTTCTTCGACAGCCTGCTCGGCGGTATGCAGGGGCGCAACCCGATGCCGGTGAACCCGAAGGACCTCGACACGCTGCGCTTCGGGTTGGTGCCCGGCGGCTACTTCGAGGCCGAGGTCGACGCCGCGCTCAAGGACGTGCAGGACATCCTCTTCGGCCGCTGACCCGCGTACGACGAGGGCCCGCTCCCCGGCCGGGAGCGGGCCCTCGCGCGTGTCACGTCCGGCGCGCGGGTGGGCGACGTGCGTCAGGACCGCAGGCCGTTGCGCCGCAGCACCGCGTCGCCGATGACGATGACCAGCAGCAGCACGGCCAGGCCGACCAGCCAGATGTCCTCGACCCTGCCCTCGTGGTTGCCGCAGAGCATCGCCAGCAGCGCCAGCGCGGTGAGGACCGCGCCGATCCGCCCGGACTTGCGGTGCCCGGGCTTGTGCTGGTCTGGCGACGTTACCGGCTCGCTTCCTGCCACTGTCGGTCCTTCCCTCGCGATCGGATCTCCGGTTAGTCTGGCACGCCCCGTGCGGGGCCCGGCGTGGTGGGGGCGCGTGGGTCGGGCTTGCCGAGCCTGGTCGTTCCCGCGGTCGGGCTTGTCTCTCCGGGACCGGGCTCTCGCCGGGCCCGGGCGCCGCCGGGATCCGCCGACGGGGTCGGTGCCACGGCCGCGGCGACCCCAGGGCTCGTGGACCTCGTCTCGGTGGGGCGGATCGGCATACCGGCGTCGCGGGGCGGTGGCCGGAGGGGCTCCGGTAGCGTTCTGACGTACACCTTGTTTGTCTTTCCGAGGGGGAACTGCGGTGCGAGTGACCGGTACGGGGCACGCCAGCATGCGGATCGACACGGCCGCGGGCAGCATCCTGTGCGACCCGTGGGTCAATCCGGCCTACTTCGCCTCCTGGTTTCCGTTTCCGGACAATTCGCTGCTCGACTGGGAGACCCTCGGCGACGTCGACTACCTGTACGTCTCCCACCTGCACCGGGACCACTTCGATGCGGCCCACCTGAAGCGCTTCGTGTCGAAGAAGGCGACCGTGCTGCTGCCCGCGTTCCCCACCTCGGAGATGGAGGACGAGCTGCGGGAGTTGGGCTTCACGAAGTTCCTGAAGGCGCCGAACGAGGAGGTCGTCGAGCTCGACGGCGGCCTGAAGGTCATGATTCAAGCGTTGACCAGCCCCACCGACGGCCCGATCGGCGACTCCTCGCTCTGGGTGGAGCACGACGGCGTCCGGCTGCTCAACCAGAACGACGCCCGCCCCACCGACCTGAGCACCTTCGCCGAGCTGGGCCACGTGCACGCGCACATGCTGCAGTTCTCCGGGGCGATCTGGTACCCGATGGTCTACGAGCTGCCGCAGGCGGCGAAGACCGCGTTCGGCAAGCAGAAGCGGGACCGGCAGTTCGACCGGACCTGGCGCTACATCGACGACCTGAAGGCCGACCACGTCTTCCCGATCGCCGGCCCGCCGTGCTTCCTCGACGACGAGCTGTGGCAGCTCAACGACATCCACGGCGACGAGGGCAACATCTTCCCCGACCAGTCGGTCTTCCAGCGCGAGTACGCCAAGGTCGGCGGCACCAACGGGGTGGTGCTGCTGCCGGGCAGCGTCGCCGAGCTCACCACCGGGGCCTGCGAGACCAGCCACCCGGTGCCGGTGAAGGAGTTCTTCGCGAACAAGGCCGTCCACCTGGCGGAGATGCGGGACCGCAAGCGCGGCGTCATCGAGGCGGAGAAGGCGTCCTGGCGGCATCCCGAGATCGACGTGCTCAAGGAGATGAAGCGGCGGATCGAGCCGCTGCTGGAGGAGTCGATCTACCTGGCCAAGGGGGTCGGCGGCCCGGTCCGCTTCGATCTGGTCGGCTACGACGGTGAGAGCGTCGAGTCGATCGTGGTGGACTTCCCCGGCAAGCAGGTCCGGTCGTACGCCGACGAGAAGGTCCGCTACCGGTTCCGCACGGAGCGGGCGCTGGTGGAGCACCTGCTGCACACCGGAGAGGTGGACTGGGTCAACTCGCTCTTCCTCTCCTGCCGGTTCTCCGCGGCCCGGATCGGCCAGTACAACGAGTTCGTCTACGCCTTCTTCAAGTGCCTCTCGGAGGAGCGGTTGCAGTACGCCGAGGGCTGGTACGACGAGCACGAGCGCACCAGCGACGCCGAGGACATCACGCTCGGCGACTGGGTGGTGCAAAGGCGCTGCCCGCACCTGAAGGCGGACCTGACCCGGTTCGGCATCGTCGAGGGCGACCAGCTCACCTGCCAGCTGCACGGCTGGCGGTTCGACCTGGCCAGCGGTCGCTGCCTGACCAGCGTCGGTCACAAGATCCGCGCTCGCCGCGCCGACGCCCAGGCCCCCGCCGGCGAGATCCTGGGCTGACCGCCGCCCAAACCCTGTCTCTTATACAAATCTGACGCTGCCGACGAAGCTAGAAGT
>NZ_POUB01000033.1 GCF_003236335.1 Micromonospora deserti | reverse complement strand
CGCCCGGCGCGCCGGGACGGCTGTCGGGCCGGTCGGGGTCGGGGGTGTCCAGACTCACCCGGTGATCCTCTCAGGCCGCACGCCGGCGCGGGTCGCCGGTGGCGACACACCCGCTCATCGGCCGAACGGCTCCAGCATCATCGCCGCGGCCCGCAGCCACGCCTGCCGGGTCTCCGGCTGGAGCTGGTGGTACTCGATGGAGGAGCCGGTCTCCAGCGCCCCGTCGTACGGCACCACGGCCACCGCCCGGGTGCGGGTGGCGAAGTGCCGTTCCAGGTCGTCCTGCAGCGGGGAACGGCCCGGGGTCGGGCAGGAGATCAGGGTGACCGCGTTGTCGGCCAGCTCCCCCATGCCCACCTCGTGCAGCAGGTCCAGCATCCAGTCCGCGCTGAACGCGGCGTCCTCCCGCGGCACGGTAGTCACCACCAGCTGGTCGGCGTCCTGCATGACGCTACGCCAGTTGGCGCTCTCCACGTTGTTGCCGGTGTCGACGCAGACCACGTCGTGGGTGCGGCGCAGCAGCTCCAGCACCCGGCGCACGGTGAACTGGTCGAGCCGCTGGGCGAACCGCGGGCTCTCCTCGCCAGCCAGCACGTCGTACGAACCGTCGGAGGCGTGCCGCAGGTAGTCGTCCAGGTGCTCCAGCAGCTCCTCGCCCTCCTTGATCTCGATGTGGGCGAGGTCGCTGATCAGGTGGCGGATGGTGCGGGCGTGCCGGGCGCTGCCGGCGCGCAGCCCCAGGGTGCCACGCAGCTCGTTGTCGTCCCAGGCCAGCACGCCCCGGCCGCGTACGCTGCCGACGGTCGCCGCGGCCAGCACGGTGGCGGTCGTCTTGTGCACCCCACCCTTGGGATTGGCGAAGGCGAACACTCGGGGGCCGCCCAGGTCACGGCGGAGCACGGCGGCGGCCCGCTCCAGGTCGTTCTCCGCGCCCTGCGGACGCCACTCGACACGCGCCGGGTAGCCCCGGTCGGGCACCACCTCCGGCGGGGGCGGGGGTGCCGGCTGGTAGGCGGGCTGGGGACGGTAGCCGTTGTCGAGCAGCGCGTACCGGGACTCGGCCGGGTACGGGTCGTGCCGGTAGCCGTTGTCCAGCAGCGCGTACCGCGACTCGGGCGGCTCCGGACGGCGCGGCGGCTCCGGCCCCACGTAGGGCGGCTCGGGGCGGCGCGGCGGCTCCGGCTCCACGTAGGCCGGCTCGGGGCGGCGCGGCGGCGGCACCCGGTAGCCCGGCTCCGCCTGCGGGCCGGGGTCCACCCGGTAGCCGGGCTCGACCGGGTAGGTCGCCCCGGCCCGGTAGGCCCCGTCGGCCGGGAGGCCGGGCTCCGCGCCGTACGGCCGCTCGGCGGGACGCCCGGCGGCCGGCGCCCGCCCGGCGTAGCCGTTGCCCGACGCGCGTCGCGGCAGCGGCTCCGGCGGCACCGGCGGCTGCTCGGCCTCGGCCTCCTCGGCCGGGCGACCGCCGAGCCGGGCCCGGTCGAGCAGCGCCCGCCACCGCGGTGCTGGTTCGGCCGGCCGCCCCCAGCCGATGTCGCTGCCGTCCACGGCTCGCCCTCCCCAGCGCCATCGATACCCGTCTGACAGGCTACGAACGAAACCCTATGCGGACCACACCGGTCCGCGCACCTGTGGTGTCGGGCCTCGTCACCCCGCCGGCCCCGGTGTGCCGCCGCCGGTCGCGTCCGCCGAGGTCGGCGGCGTTGCCGGGGGCGTCGGTGCCGGCGTCGGCGCGGCGGAAGAGGGTGACGAATCCGTCACGTCCGGTGCGGGTTCCGACGTTTCGCCCGCGCTCGCGGTGGCCGACGGGGCGCCGGTCGGGGTGCCGGCCCGGTCCCCGCCCGGCGGGGTCGGGGTGAGCCCGCCGTCCGCGGGCGGGCGCGCGACGTCGCGCTGTTCGGGCAGCGGCGGCGTGAAGACGGTCCGGTCGAGCCGGCGGACCTCGGGCGCGGGGTCGACCGCCCGCACCGCGGGTCGGGACGCCACACCGCGCAACGCGGCCGGCTCGGCACGGACCACCGCCGCGTAGAGGCAGGCGCACCCGGAGCGGAACGCCGCCGCCTCCGCCGCCGCGACCTGCGCACCGCTGTCGTACACCTGCCGCAGCTCGCGCTCGACGGCGGCGTCGCCGGTCAACGCGGCGGCCCTGGCCCGGTAGTCGGCCGCCTCGCGGTCCTTGCGGGCGGCGAGCCCGGTCATCCCGGCGACCACGTCGTCGGGGAGCCGCTGGGCGGGGATGCGCACGATCTCGGTCTGCCGATCGGGCAGCGGCACCCGCCCGAAGACCGCGGCGACCGGCACGTCACCGAAGACCGCCGCCGCCCCCTGCGGGGTCAGGTACGACGAGAGCGACACCAGGGCCCAGGTGCCGTCGCCCGGTTCCGGTACGGCGGCCGCCAGCGTGGCCAGGTCCGCGGCGGCGGTACGCACGTAGCCGGGGATGGAGTCGCCGTCGGCCACCCCGACCCGGGTCACCTCGCCGACCGTCCGGTCGCCCGCCGGCCGCTCGTCGGTGGCCCATCCGGCGGCGAGCAGCACGGCGACGCAGGACAGCGCCGCGGCCCAGGAGAGCACCTGGGTGCGGGCCGGGCCGTGCCCGAGCCGGGTCACGGCGCCGGCCAGGCGGGGCAGCAGCTGCTGGTCCAACTGCCGCAGCAGGTCACCGGCGCGCACGGGCGGGCATCCCCTCGTCGGTCTGGTCGGGCGGGTCGCCGCTCAGTCGCGGAGGATCTCGAGCGCGCGGTCCAGGTCGTCAGGGTAGTCGCTGACGAAGCGCACCTCGTCCCCGGTTCCGGGGTGCAGGAAACTCAACGCCCGGGCGTGCAGCCACTGCCGGGCCAGGCCGAGCCGGCCGGCAAGGATGGGGTCCGCGCCGTACGTGAGGTCGCCCACGCACGGGTGCCGCAGGGTGGAGAAATGCACCCGGATCTGGTGGGTCCGGCCGGTCTCCAGCCGGACGTCGACCAGGCTCGCCGCCGGGAACGCCTCCAGCGTGTCGTAGTGGGTGATGCTGGGCTTGCCGCCGGAGACGACCGCCCAGCGGTAGTCGTGCGTGGGGTGCCGGTCGATCGGGGCGTCGATGGTGCCGCGCAGCGGGTCCAGGTGCCCCTGGACCACCGCGTGGTAGCACTTGTCCACCTCGCGGTACTTGAACGCCCGCTTCAACGCGCTGTACGCCTGCTCGCTCTTGGCCACCACCATGATCCCGGTGGTGCCGACGTCGAGCCGGTGCACCACGCCCTGCCGCTCGGCGGCGCCGCTGGTGGAGATGCGGTGCCCGATCGCGGCGAGCCCGCCGATGACGGTCGGGCCGGTCCAGCCGGGGCTGGGGTGGGCGGCGACGCCGACCGGCTTGTCCACCACCACGATGTCGTCGTCGGCGTAGACCACCCGCAGGCCCGGCACCGCCTGCGGCACCACGACGGGCGGGGCGGCCGGCGCGGGCAGGGTCACCTCCAGCCAGGAGCCGGCCTTGACCCGGTGCGAGTTGGGGCGCGCCGTCCCGTCGACCAGGGCGTCACCGGCGTCGACCAGGGCCGCGGCGGCGGTACGGGAGAGCCCGAAGAGCCGGGACACGGCCTGGTCCAGCCGCATCCCGTCGAGGCCGTCCGGCACGGGCAGTGAGCGGTGGTCGCCGCCGGCGGCGGAGGCGGAAGTCACGCCCGCTCCCGCTGCCCGGCCCCGGCCGGCCCGCCGGTGGTCGGCTCCGCCGCGGCCACGCCGTCCGCGGCCCGGCCGACCCGGCTGCCGTCGCGCTGGCGACCGGTGAGCTCCAGCAGCACGGCGAGGACCACGCCGCAGACCAGCGCGCTGTCGGCCAGGTTGAACACCGGCCAGACCCGGCCGTACGGGTCGAAGAGGCTGACCATGTCGACCACATGGCCGACGAACCAGCCGGGGGCCCGGAAGATCCGGTCGGTCAGGTTGCCCAACGCGCCACCCAGCACCAGGCCGAGCGAGACCGCCCAGGGCAGCGACCGCAGCCGCAGCGCCATCCACAGGATCCAGCCGACCACGCCGAGGGTGATCAGTGGGAAGACCCAGGTGTGGTCGGCGCCGATGCTCCAGGCAGCGCCGCTGTTGCGGGTCAGCGAGAGGTAGACGGCGCCGCCGAGCAACCGGACCGGCTCGCGGTCGGTCAGGGCCACCAGGGCCAGGTGCTTGGTGCCCAGGTCGGCCAGGAGGGCGACCAGCGCGATGCCGAGCAGGACCGTGACGGCTCTGCGCCGGGGCGTGCCGGCCGGCTCAGCGGGACCGGACCCGGCGGGCGGTGCTTCGGACATCTGCTCCCCATCGACGTTCGCGGCGGCGCTGGCGCGCCGCCTCCATCGGCCGCCGGGGAGCGGGCCTCAGCGCCGCTCCTCCAGCTGCTTGCAGGTCACGCAGAGGGTGGCCGACGGGAAGGCGGCGAGCCGCTCCACCGGGATCGGGTTGCCGCACCGCTCACACCAGCCGTAACCACCCTCGTCGAGCCGTTCCAACGCCCGCTCGACCTGCGTGATCCGTTCCTTGATGCTGTTGGCGAGAGAGATCTCCTGCTCCCGCTCGAACGTCTTGGTGCCGGTGTCGGCCTGGTCGTCGCCGGCCGAGTCGGTCAGCCGATCGCGCTGCAGCTCGGTGATCTCGCTCAGCGTCTGATCGTACTCGGCGCGCAACTCGTCACGCCGTGCCGCCAGGGCTGCCCGGATCTTCTCGGTCTCCGCCGCGCTGCGGGTGGCCTTCGCCACCGGCTTGCGGCCGGCGGTCCTGGTGTCGGCTGGCTTCGCCATCGTCGCTCCCTCGGCCGCGGAACCGCGGTGGTCCGCGGCACCTGGACAGGGGTCGCCGGCATCGGCGCCCCCAGGTACGAAACGGGCGCGCGGCGACACCGCCGCGCACTCCGGAGGTTGGCAAGGATACGGAACGTACAGGCGTCCGACAACGTGCCGCGCTGACGCACCGCAGTTCAGCCCCGAGTTATGCCTTACTGGGGCAAAAGGAACGCTAGCAGATCAATCGTCGCGATCCTCTCCGTACTCGCCAAACCAGCGGGCCAGCCGGCCTCGCCGGCTGATCGCCCGCAGCCGCCTCTCCGTCTCGTCCCGCACGCCGCCGGCGGCGACGATCAGCAGACTGTCGCCACTCTTGAGCCGGAAGTTCGCGCCGGGCACGAAGCCCGTCCCGTCGCGCAGCACCAGCGTCACCGCGGCGCCCAGCGGCAGCCGCAGCTCGTCGACGTGCACCCCGGCCAGCCGGGAGCCGGGCGGCACCTCCAGCTGGAGCAGGTCGGCGCGCATCCGCTCCAGCGGCGCCGTCTCCACCCGGATCTCCGCCGGCTCGGCGGGCGCGGTCACCCGCAGCCAGCGCGCGACCGGGGCGAGCGCCCCAGTCTGCACCAGCGTGAAGATCACCACCAGCACGAAGACGGCGTCGAACAGCCGGTCCGCGCCGGGCACCCGCTCGGAGAGCGGGATGGTGGCCAGCACGATCGGCACCGCGCCGCGCAGCCCCGCCCAGGACAGGAACGCCTGTTCGCGCAGGCCGAACCGGAACGGCAGGGCGGACACCGCCACCGACAGCGGCCGGGCCAGGAACACCAGGGCCAGGCCGGCGACCACCGCCGGCAGCACCGCCGAACCGAGCCGGCTCGGCGAGACCAGCAGGCCCAGCAGCACGAAAAGCCCGATCTGGGCGAGCCAGGCCAGCCCGTCGGCGAAGCCGAGGATCGCCTGCCGGTGCGGCAGCCGGCCGTTGCCGAGCAGCACCCCGGCGACGTACACGGCGAGGAAGCCCGAGGCGTGCAGCACCGCGCCGGCCGCGTACGCCAGCACGGTCAGCCCGACCGCCGCGATCGGGTAGAGCCCGGCCGAGGGCAGCGCGGCCCGGCGCAGCGCCCACCGCCCGCCCAGCCCGGCCACGAAGCCGACCAGCGCGCCCACCACCAGCTCGTAGCCGACCAGCCCAGCCTCGTACCACCACGGGTGCGCGCCCGCGCCGCCCTCCCGGGACAGCAGCACCACCAGCAGCACCACCGGGGCGTCGTTCATCCCCGACTCGGCCTCGAGGGTGGCCACCAGCCGGGGCGGCAGGCGCAGCCGGCGCAGGGTGGCGAAGACCGCCGCGGCGTCGGTGGAGGAGAGCACCGCGCCGTAGAGCAGGGCCAACCGCCAGTCCAGCCCGAGCAACAGGTGCACGGAGAGACCGACGAGCAGGATGCTCACCACCACCCCGACGGTGGAGAGCGCGGCGGCCATCCCGAGCACCGGGCGCAGGGTGCTCCACCGGGCGCTCAACCCGCCCTCGGCGATGATCACGATGAGCGCGCAGAAGCCGAGGGTACGGGTCAGGTCGACGTCGTCGAAGCGGATGCCCAGCCCGGCCTCGCCGATCGCCACGCCCAGGGCGAGGTAGACCAGCAGGCTCGGCACGCCGAGGCGGGTGGAGAGGCGCACCGCGCCCACCGCCACCAGCAGCACCGCCGCACCGACCAGGAGCGCGACATCCAGCCCGTGGGTCACGGCCGGGTGGCCCGGGCGGGCCTCACCCGGCGGACCCGTCGCGCAGTCGGCGCAGCGCCTCGGTCAACTCCGGGCCGGCCCCGTCGACCAGGAAGAGCTTGTCCCGGCTGGCGGCGCCCGCGCGCAGCGACACCGCCGCCGGCCGAACGCCGAGCGCGCCGGCCAGCGCCCGCCGGGCGGCCTCGGTGGCCCGCCCGTCGACCGCCGGGGCGTGCACCGCGATCACCAGGGCGGGCCCGTGCGGGCCGTCGAAGCAGCCGCCGACCCGGGCCCGGGCGGCGCCCGGCTTCACCCGTACCGCGACGGTGAGCATGTCGTCCATGGCAGGCCGGCCGCCGCTCAGATCCGGTGGGCGTCGGCGAGCAGGGCGGTGTCCGGGGCGCACCGCCCACACGGGGTGAAGCCGAGTTCGACGGCCTCGGCGACGGGTAGCGGCTCGTGCGCACGCCCGACCAGGTGCGCGCAGTCGGCCAGGTGGTAGCGGGGACGCCCGTCGACCACCCGTACCTCGGCGCCGAGCCGGGCCACCCGGGCGGCCTGCGCCGGGGTGACCTCCTGGGCCGCCGGTTCGTCGTCGTACGCCGTGGCCGGACCACTGTCCGAGACGGCGTGCGGGTCGGTGCCGGCCGCCGGCGGCTCGGGCGGTTGCCGCCACCCGGTGCCGCCGGCGTCGACCGTCGGAGGAACGTGCTGGACCGGGATCTCCGGCAGCACCGGCGACCCGTACCCCGTGCCGGGTCGGGTCGTGGTGGCCGGTCGGACCCGACCGGGGCGGCCCCGCTCCGCCGTCACCCGGGCGGCGGCCACCTGGCGGGCACCCGCGACCAACGCGACGGCGGCCAGCAGGCTGGCCGCGATGGAGACGATCAGGAGGAGGCTGGAGCCACCGGCGAGGCCGAGCACCAGCAGCACCACCGCGACGAGGATGAGCAGGAGACTGGCGACTATCACGGCTCACCCCCGCCGCGTCGTATCGATGAGGCGAGGTCGGCGACCGTCAACCCGGTGGCGGCGGTCGCCGACCGGTAATCAGCGACCGGCTTCGAGAGCGCCGGAACGACCGCCGCCGTAGGAGCCCGCGAGACCGGCGGTGGCCAGCCCGTTGCCGCCGGCGGCCCGGGCGCTGTCGGCACGGCCCATCTCGGCCTCCAGGCCCTGGCCGCGACCGTCGAGGTCACGCAGCTGGCTCTCCAGGTACGCCTTGAGCCGGGTGCGGTACTCGCGCTCGAACTGCTTGAGCTCCTCGATGTGCTTCTGCAGCGCGGTGCGCTTGGCGTCCAGGCCGCCCATGGCCTCCTGGTGCCGCTGGCGGGCGTCCCGCTCCAGCGCGTCGGCCTTGGCGCGCGCCTCGCGGGTGACCTCCTCGGCCTTGGACCGGGCCTCGGAGAGCAGCTGGTCGGCCTCGCGACGGGCGTCGGAGACGTGGTCGTCGGCGGTGCGCTGGGCCATCATCAGCACCCGCAGCGCCTGCTGCTCGCCGTCACCGGTGACCGCCGGGCCGCCGGCGACGCGCACCTGCTCGAGCTCCGCCTGCATCGCCCGGGCGGCCTGCTCGGCCGCCGCCTTGTCGCGCTGCACCCGGTCGAGCTGGGCCTTGACGTCGTTGAGCTCCGCCGCGAGCCGGGCGTCGCCGCCGGGGCCGGCGGGGGCACCGCCACGACCGCCGCGCTCCACCTGGGCACGCAGCTCGTTGTTCTCCTCGATGAGACGGGCGAGCTCGCGCTCGACCTCGTCCAGGAAGGCGTCGACCTCCTCCTCGTCATACCCCCGCTTGCCGATCGGCGGCTTTTTGAAGGCGACGTTGTGGACGTCGGCCGGGGTCAGCGGCATCGAAACTCCTCGGGTCAGTTGCGGCCGCGATAGCGCGTCGGTCATCAGGCGGTCCTGATGATCGACGGCTCTAACACGAACTCCATCAGCACGAACAGGATAACCAGGAGCACAAGGGAGGCCAGGTCGATGCTCACGGTACCAATTCGCAGCGGAGGGATCACACGCCTCAACGCGCTGAGAGGGGGATCAGTGACGCTCCACACGGATTCCAGTCCCGCCGATGCCGCGCGCCCCGGTTGCCAGCGCCGGCCGTACTGCAGAACTGCGCTGAGGACAAACCGGGACAGAAGAAGAAGCAGGAACACATAGAGGATCAGGTAGAGAACCTGAAGCAGGATCGACAACACGGCAGGCGACGTCCCTCGGGGTCAACTCAGACTGAAAAAGCCACCCTCAGCGATCTTGGCCTTGTCCTCCGCGGTGACCTGGACGTTGGCCGGTGAGAGCAGGAACACCCGATTGGTCACGCGCTCGATCGTACCGCGCAGCCCGAAGGCCAGCCCGGCGGCGAAGTCGACCAGTCGGCGGGCGTCCGCCTCGTCCATCTCGGTGAGGTTGATGATCACCGGTACGCCGTCGCGGAAGTGCTCCCCGATGGTGCGCGCCTCACGGTACGTGGTGGGGTGCAGCGTGGTGATCTGGTAGCGCTGCTCCTCCTCCGCCACCACAGCCCGCTCACGCGGCTGGACCTGCGGCGCCAGGGCGAGATTGTCCCGGGTGTGGTAGGTCAGCGCGCCGGAGGTCTCGCCGGCGGAGGGCCGGGTGATGGAACGAACGCTGGACCGCTCGGGCCGCTCGGTGTCGACGCGCTCGGTCTCCGCCGACCGACCGACAGCCCGCTCCGAGAGCCGGCCGCGGTCGCCGAGCCGGGGCCGGGGCGCCGGCGGCTCCTCGGCGTCGTCCTCGTCCTCGTCGGCGAACTCCTCGGCGTACCGGCTCTGCCGGTACCGCGAGTCGCGGTAGCCGCCCTTGTCGTAGCCACCGTCGTCATAGGCCCGCTCGTCGTCCTCCTCGACCAGACCGAGCCAGACCCCCGCCTTGCGCAGTGCACCCATCCCGCGCCCTTCCGTCCGCTGTGCGGCACGCGCCCCCGTGCCGTGTCGCCTGTCGCGAGTGGATCATCTCTGCCCACCGGACCGGAACGGCAATCCCCTGGCACGCGATTCGCGTCGCGCGCCACGACCCCCGAACAACGGGACCCCGTTCCTGAAACAACACTGATGTAATTTGCTTTCCCGCGGTCAGGCTACCGCAGCGTGGAGCGCATTCCGAGCAACGCGCTGCCGACGCGGACATGTGTCGCGCCGTACCTGATCGCAATTTCCAGGTCGCCGCTCATCCCCGCGGAGAGCGCCCCCGCGTGCGGATGGTCGGCCCGGAACCCGGCCGCCACCTCGGCCAGCCGGGCGAACGCCCGCTCCGGCTCCCAGCCCAGCGGCGCGACCGCCATCAGGCCGGCGAGTCGCAGCCCGGCCGCGCCGGCCACCGCCTCCGCCACCGGGCCGAGCCCGGCGTCCGGGTCGGCCGCGTCCGGCAGCGCCCCACCGCGGGCCGGATCCCCGTCGATGCTCACCTGGACCAGCACGTCCAGCGGCCGGTCCCGGGCCGTCGCCGACGCACCGTCCAACGCCCGGGCCAGCCGGGCGCTGTCGACGGAGTGGACCGCGTCGGCGTACCGCACCACCGAACGGGCCTTGTTGCGCTGCAGCTGGCCGATGAAGTGCCAGCGCGGCCGCACCCCCGCCGCCGCCACCTCGGCCGCCTTGGCGGAGGCCTCCTGGTCGCGGTTCTCCCCGACGTCGGTCACCCCAAGCCCGGCCAGCGCCACCACGTCGCCAGCCGGGTAGGTCTTGGTCACCGCGATCATGGTGATCTCGGAGCGGTCCCGGCCGGCCACCGCGCAGGCGTCGGCGATCCGGGACCGTACGCGGGCCAGGCCGGCCGCGAGTTCGGCGCGTCGGTCGGGGCGCACCGGGGCTGGACTGTCGGTCATCGGCGCGGCTCAGGAACCGTTCTTGAGGAAGTCGGGCACGTCGACGTCGTCGAAGAGCACCCGGCGGGGCGACTGGGGCGGGGCCGGCATGGTGGCCGGCGGCGGGGCCGCCTGGCCCTGCTGAGCCGGCTGATTCTGGTTGGTCTTGCGGGCCGGCTCGGCCGCCTTGTACGCCGGTGCGCCCCCGTCGAAGCCCGCCGCGATCACGGTGACCCGCACCTCGTCGCCGAGGGCGTCGTCGATCACCGCGCCGAAGATGATGTTCGCGTCCGGGTGGGCCGCGTCCGTGACCAGCTGGGCCGCGTCGTTGATCTCGAACAGTCCCAGGTCGGAGCCGCCCGCGATGGAGAGCAGTACGCCGCGGGCGCCGTCCATGCTCTGCTCGAGCAGCGGGCTGGAGATGGCCGCCTCGGCCGCCTCCACGGCCCGGTTCTCGCCCCGGGCGCTGCCGATGCCCATCAGCGCGCTGCCCGCCCCGCTCATCACGCTCTTGACGTCGGCGAAGTCCAGGTTGATCAGACCCGGAGTGGTGATCAGGTCGGTGATGCCCTGGACACCGGAGAGGAGCACCTGGTCGGCCGTGCGGAACGCGTCCATCATGCTGATGTTGCGGTCGCCCAGGGCCAGCAGCCGGTCGTTGGGGATGACGATCAGCGTGTCGCACTGGTTGCGCAGCTCGTCGATGCCGGCCTCGGCCTGCACCTGGCGGCGCTTGCCCTCGAAGGAGAACGGCCGGGTCACCACACCGATGGTCAGCGCGCCCAGCTTGCGGGCGATGTTCGCCACCACCGGCGCCCCGCCGGTGCCGGTGCCGCCACCCTCGCCGCAGGTCACGAAGACCATGTCGGCGCCCTTGAGCACCTCCTCGATCTCGTCGCGGTGGTCCTCGGCGGCGTTCTTGCCGACGTCGGGGTTGGCACCGGCGCCGAGACCGCGGGTGAGCTCGCGGCCGACGTCGAGCTTGACGTCCGCGTCGCTCATCAGCAGTGCCTGCGCGTCGGTGTTGATCGCGATGAACTCGACGCCCTTGAGCCCAACCTCGATCATCCGGTTGACGGCGTTGACGCCGCCGCCACCGATGCCGACGACCTTGATGACCGCCAGGTAGTTGTGCGGAGGTGTCATCTGAAGGTCCTTTCCCTTCGAGATTGGCGTGGGCCGACCGGGTACGGCTTGGCCAGACCAGCGGCCGACGACAGCTGTCACCAGCGAGGATCAGGAGCAAACCCTCACCCTCTACTAGAGGCTTACAGTTATGTCAACCACTGATCCTCTTCGGGGCAACGTAAGCGTCCCCGCCCGATGAGCCAAGGACCTGACCGGCGTGTCGCCGCCGGAGCGGGACGGGTCACGTCGTGCGGGTGACCAGACCGCCGGTCATCGGAGGGTCACCACGTCCGGGGCGCTGACGTCGATGATGTCGGCCTCGCGGTCGATCAGGGCGGTGGCCACCCGGGCCTTGTCCTCGCTGCGGGTCGCGTCCCCCCAGACCACCGCACGGTCCCCGCGCAGCCGCAGCGTGATCCGGGCCAGCCCCTCGACGGTCACCTCCACCAGCTCGGCGTGCAGCGGCGGGGTGAGCGCGGCGAGCACGTCCAGCGCGGCCCGGGTGCCGCCGTCCGCCGGCCCTGGCTCGGCGACCCGGACCAGCGGCAGGTCCGCCGGCTGCCGGTCCAGCGTCTGAAAGACCACGCCGGAGCGGTCGATTACCGCGAACCGCTCCCCCTGCGGCACCGCCGCGACGCCGGTCCGCTCGACCACCCGCACCACCAGCGCGTCCGGCCAGTCCCGGGTCACCGTCACCCGCTCAACCGGCGGCAGCTCGCCGATCCGCCTGGCGGCGGCGGCCAGGTCCACCCGCACCAGGGGCGCGTCGTCGGGCACTGCCGCCGCGTCGCGCACCTGCACCGGCGTGACCAGGTCGGCGCCCTCCACCCGGACCTCGCGCACGCCGAACAGGCCGGTGCCGAGCAGGGCCCAGGCGACCAGCCCGGCGAGGGCGAGCACGCCACCGACGACCGCCCAGGGCAGCGCCGCCCGCATCCGGCGCCGCCGGGCCCGGGCCATGAACCGGCGGGTCGAGGCCGGGACCGCGTCGCTGCCGGCCCGGACCAGCTGCCACCGGCGCACCGGCCCGCGCCGGCCGGCGTCCGCGCCGGTGGTCCGCCCCCGCGCCGGACCGGGGCTCATCCGGCGGCGGGCGCCGTGCCGTCCGGGACGACGCCGCCCGGGCCCGGCACGCCGGGGACCGTGCCGCCGATGGTGGTCGAGCCGCCGGCCTCGCCGCCGGGCGTGGTGCCGGCCGGCGCCGCCGCGTCGGCGGTCCGCGCCGACAGCGCGTCCAGCAGCTGGTCGCCCATCAGCGAGATGGGCGGCGCGCCCATGGTCACCACCACGTCGCCGGAGCGGGCCCGCCGGGCCACCTCCGCCGGCACGGCGTCCCACGAGTCGACGAAGACCTTCCGCTCGGCCGGCAGCGGCACCGCCTCGATCAGCGCCGCCGAGCCCTCCCCCGGCTGGCGCAGCTCGCCGGGGCCGAAGACCTCCAGCAGCACCAGCTCGTCGGCGATGGCCAGCGCCTCGGCGATCTCCGCCTGCAGGTCACGCGTGCGGTAGAGCCGGTAGGGCTGGAAGACGGCGACCAGCCGGCCGTCCCCGGCCACCTCGCGCAGCGTCTGCAACGCCAGGGTCATCGAGGTGGGGTGGTAGGCGTACTCGTCGTAGACCAGCACGTCGTCCGCGACGCCCTTGCGCTCGAAGCGCCGCCGCACCCCCGGGAAGGCCGCCAGCGCGGCCTCCGCCGCCTCGAGCGGCAGGTCCAGCAGGTACGCGGTCAGCACCGCGGAGGCGCTGTTGAGCCCCATGTGCCGCCCCGGCACCGGCAGCCGGAACTCGCCCAGCGAGCGGCCGTCGATGCTCGCCAGGTAACGCACACCCTGCGCCGAGGAGGAGATGTCGGTCAGCCGCAGGTCGGCGTCGGCGGCCTCGCCGTACGTGTGCACCCGGCGGCCCTCGGCGCGCAGCGTCTCGGCCAGCCGCCGGCCACCCGGGTCGTCGGCGCAGGTGACGATGAACCCGTCCGGGTCGGTGAGCCGAGCGAACTCGGCGAAGGTCGCCTCCAGGTTGGCGAGATCGCCGTAGGTGTTCAGGTGGTCGGCCTCGATGTTGGTGATGACCGAGACGTACGGCCGGTAGATCAGGAACGAACGGTCGCTCTCGTCCGCCTCCACCACGAAGTACTCGCCGGTGCCATGGTGCGCGCCTGAGCCGACCTCGGAGATCTCCCCGCCGATGACGAACGACGGGTCCTGCCCGGCCTGCTGGAGCACCATGGTGACCATCGAGGTGGTGCTGGTCTTGCCGTGCGTGCCGGCGACCGCCACCGTCCGCCGGCCGGTCATCGCCGCGGCGAGCGCCTCGGAGCGGTGCAGCACCCGCAGCCCACGCCGGCGCGCCTCGACCAGCTCCAGATGGTCCTGCGGGATCGCCGAGGAGTAGACCACGGTGTCCACACCGTCGAGGTTGGACGCCTCGTGACTCATGTGGATCGTGCCGCCGAGCGCGCGCAACCCGGCCAGCGACGGCCACTCCCGCAGCTCGCTGCCGGAGACCGGGATGCCCCGGGTGAGGAAGAGCCGCGCCAGGCCGCTCATGCCGACCCCGCCCGCCCCGATCAGGTGGATCGTGCCCAGGTCCTCCGCGGTGAGCGTGCCGGCCGGGGTGAACTGCGCGGTGTTCATGACTCAGACCTTCCCGTCGCGGCGCGCCCGGTCACCGGGCCGCCGTCGGTCGCGGCTGCGGGGCTCGCGAGCTCGCTCCTCGCGCTCACCGGGCCACCGCCTCGTAGACGAAGTTGAGCAGCGCCTCGTCGCCGTCGCGCCGCCCGTACGCGGACGCGGCCGCGCCCATCGCGGCGAGCCGGTGCGGGTCGCGGATCAGCGGGATGACGGTGCGCTCCAGCCAGTCCGGGGTCAGCTCGGCGTCGTCGACGAGCAGCCCGCCGCCGGTCTCCACCACGGGCAGCGCGTTGCGCTTCTGCTCCTGGTTGCTGTGCGGGTACGGCACGTAGACGGTGGGCAGCCCGATCGCGGCCACCTCGGCGCACGTCATCGCCCCGCCCCGGCCGAGCATCAGGTCGGCCGCGGCGTAACCCAGCTCCATCTCTGACAGATAGGGCAGCGTCACGTACGGCACCGGCAGGTCGCTGGGGATCGGCACCGGCTCGTTGCGGGCACCGATCACGTGCAGCACCTGCACCCCTTGCCGGGCCAGTTCCTTGGCCGCCCCGGAGACCGCGAGGTTGATCGAGCGGGCGCCCTGCGAACCGCCGGCGACGAAGAGCACCGGCAGGTCGGGGCGGAGCCCGAAGTGGGCCCGGGCGGCGGTGCGCAGGGCGACCCGGTCCAGCCCGGCGATGCCCCGGCGCAGCGGCACCCCGACCACCCGCGCGTCGCGCAGCGACTCGGCCTGGACCGGCTGGTGCGGGAAGCCGACCGCGACGTGCCGGGTGAACTTCATCCCCAGCCGGTTGGCCACGCCCGGCGGCACGTTCACCTCGTGGATCACGATGGGCAGCTCCCGACGCCACGCGGCCAGGTACGCCGGCACCGAGACGTACCCGCCGAAACCGACCACCACGTCGGCCTGCACCTCGTCGATCACCTTGCCCGCGGCGCGGGCCGCGGTCCACATCCGGCCCGGCGTCTTCACCAGGTTCATGTTGACCGACCGGGGCAGCTGGTACGCCGGAATCTGCCGCAGGTCGTAGCCCTGCGGCGGGATCAGCTCGTTCTCCAGGCCCTTCGGGGTGCCCAGGCAGGTGATCCGGACGCCGGGGTCGTGTCGGCGCAGGCAGTCGGCGAAGGCCAGCAACGGGTAGATGTGTCCCCCGGTGCCACCTCCCGCGAGCACCACCGAACGCAGCGGACCCATCAACGTCTCCTCTCGTTCGCCGACCCGGCACGTGCCCGGCCGGACCGGACGCCGCGGGGCGCGGGCTGCTCGTCCTCCCGCCGCTTTCGTGACCGGGGTACGGACCCTCGGGCGGCCGGCGGCGTCGCCGCGCGGCGACGCCGACCGGGAAGCGGCGGCAACGGGGCCCAGAGTAGTCGGACCCATCGGGCCGGCGGACGGGCATGCAGTGCTCTGGCCGCATCCGGTTCGGCGCGGGCGAAGGACGCGAGCATCCCGATCGCGGCGAGCGTGACGACCAGGGCGCTTCCGCCGTCGGAGATGAACGGCAGCGGCAGGCCGGTGATCGGCAGCAGTCCGACCACCCCACCGACGTTGATCACGGCCTGGCTGACCAGCCAGGTGGTCACCGCGGCGGCGGCGAGCCGGCGGAACGGGTCGTCGACCCGCCGGGCGATGCGCAGCCCGGTGTACGCCAGCACGGCGAAGAGGGCGAGCACCACCGCGCAGCCGACCACGCCGAGCTCCTCGGCGATGACGGCGAAAATGAAGTCGTTGTGCGCCTCGGGCAGCCAGTTCCACTTCAGGCTGCTCTTGCCCAGGCCGACGCCGAACCAGCCGCCGTGCTCGATGGCCAGCCGGCCCTGGTAGATCTGGAAACAGCCGTCCAGTTTGCAGTCCTCCGGCGCGGGCGGGTTGAAGAAGGACATCAGCCGGGCGAAGCGGTAGTTCTCCTCGCCCCGCTTGCCGGAGCCGGCGCCCAGCGACGCCACGGCGATCAGCAGGCCGACGCCGATCAGGCCGAACACCGACAGGGTGCCGAAGACCCGCAGCCGCACCCCGGCGGCCCAGAGCAAGCCGACCACCAGCGCCAGCAGGCAGAGCATGGTGCCGAGGTCGTTGTAGCCGACCAGCACGAAGAGCAGGCCGACGATCGGGAAGAGCGGGGTGGCCAGTTCCCGCCACCAGCCCAGCGCGGCGCCCTTGCGGGCGATCACGTGCGCCCCCCACAGCACCAGGGCGAACTTCGCCAGCTCGGAGGGTTGCAGCTGGATGCCGCCGACGAACAGCCAGAGCAGCTTCGCCTCGATCGGGCCGATCCGGGCGGATTCCTGGCCGGTCAGCCGAGCGTACGCGAGCAGCAGGTTGAGCAGCAGCAGCAGCCCGATGGCGGTGAACAGCAGCGGCCGGCCCAATGCTCGGTAGGTCTTCGCCGGCAGCCGCTGGCAGGCCCAGAACGCGACGATGCCGATCACCGCGAAGATCGCCTGCTTGGTCAAGGACGCGGAGGCGTTGCCGCCCTCGGCGTAGTCACGCACGCTGGTGGCCGAAAAGACCATGGTCAGCCCGATCAGCAGCAGCAGGCCGGCGCTGGACAGCAGCAGGTAGTAGGAGGCGAGCGGGCGGTCCAGCAGGCCGCGCAGGGCGGCCAACCCACCCGCGGCGTCCAGGGCGCGCAACGCCGCCGGGCCGCCGGGATCGTCCGGCCCGCGGGCCGCGCCGGCTGACTCGCCCGTACGCGCGCCGCCGGCTGACCGCCGTGCCGTCGTCTCCGGCGTGCCCTCGGTGTCCGCTGCCTCCCCCACCCCGACATCATCGCGGTTTCCCGGGGCCGGCACCCGCGCAACCGCCCGTCGGCGTGTCGGGCTTGCGCCGGACCGGGCGGCCGGTCCCGCCGTGCCGGCTGGGCGTGGCCTCGCAGCGGTGCGGCCTGCGGGCCCGGGACGGCGCGTCCCGGGCCCGCCGGCGCCGCCGCAGTTGGGCCCGGGCCGGCCGGCGCCGCCGCCCGGCTCAGGTCATGTTGGCCAGGAACTCGCTGTAGAACAGGCCCAGGGCGATGGCCACGCCGATGCCGGCGATGATCCAGAACCGGACCACGATGTTGACCTCGCTCCAGCCGGCGAGCTCGAAGTGGTGTTGCAGCGGCGACATCCGGAACACCCGCTTACCGGTGGTCCGGAACGAGATGATCTGGATGACCACCGACATCGTGATGATCACGAAGAGGCCGCCGATGATCGGCAGCAGCAGGATCGTCCGGGTGGACATCGCCATGCCGGCGATCAGCCCACCGAGACCGAGCGCGCCGGTGTCGCCCATGAAGATCCGCGCCGGTGAGGTGTTCCACCACAGGAAGCCGACGCAGGCACCGGCCGCCGCGCCGGCGATCAGAGCGATCTCCAGCGGGTCCCGGACGGTGTAGCAGTAGTTCGCCGGGTTGGCGGTGTAACTGGGGTCGGCGCACCAGTGCCGGTACTGCCAGAACGCGATCAGCGCGTACGCGGCGAGGACCATCACCGAGGCGCCGGTGGCCAGGCCGTCGAGGCCGTCGGTGAGGTTCACGCCGTTGGTCGCCGCCATCACCACGAAGATGAAGATGATCACCGCGCCGACCTTGGTGACGTCCAGCGCCGGGATGTCCCGGATGAAGCTCAGTGTGGTGCTGCCCACCGTCTCGGTGTTGGTCACCGCGCCCGTCGCGTCGGTCATGGTGCTCGGGAAGTACAGCGCCACGACCCCGAAGACCGCGCCGACCAGGATCTGACCGAGCAGCTTGCCGCGCTTGTTCAGCCCGCCGCTGTGCCGCTTGCGCACCTTGAGGAAGTCGTCGATGAACCCGACCGCGCCGGAGAAGACCATCAGCCCGAGCAGCACCAGCGCGGTGATGGTCGGCTCGACCTGGGCGATCTGCGCGTCCGGCAGGGTGGTCAGCGCGAGGTGCCCGGCGACGTACGCGATGACCGTGGCGAGGATGAACACCACCCCGCCCATCGTCGGAGTGCCCTTCTTGCCCTGGTGCATCGCCGGGCCCTCGGCCCGGATCGGCTGGCCGGCCTTGAGCCGGGTGAACACCTTGATCGCGATCGGGGTGCAGAAGAGCGAGATGAGGAAGGCCACCCCGACGGCGACGATCACCGCCCTCATCCGGCCGTCCCCTTACTGGCCTCGGCGCGCAGCGCGTCGGCCACCTCCCAGGTGCGGTACCGGGAGCCCTTCACCAGGACGACGTCGCCCGGCCGTAGTTCCCTCCGCAGCACCTCGACGGCCGCCGCCTGATCGGTGAGCAGCACCGACTCTCCTCCCCAGTCACTTACCGATGTCGCGCCTTCGTGGATCGGCGCCGCCGGCTCACCCACCACGAGCAGCCGGTCGACGCCCAGGTCGGCCGCGAGCCGGCCGACCTCGGCGTGGCCGTCCCGCTCGAACGGGCCGAGCTCGGCCATGTAGCCGAGCACCGCGACGGTACGCCGGTCCCGCCCGATCCCGGCCAGCGCCCGCAGCGCGACCGCCATCGAGGCGGGGTTGGCGTTGTACGAGTCGTCGATCACCGTCACGCCGTCGGTCCGCTCGAAGACGTCCATCCGGCGGGTCGAGACCAGCCCGAGCTCGCCCAGCGCGACGGCCAGCTCGGTCAGCGGCATACCCAGCTCGCGGGCGACGGCCGCGGCGGCCAGGCAGTTCGAGACCTGGTGCCGCCCGGTCAGCCCGAGCCGGACCGGCGCCGTCCCCTCCGGGGTGACCAGGGTGAACGCCGCCCGCCCCCGGTCATCCATGGTCACCTCGACGGCGCGGAGGTCGGCGTGCGCCGCCTCGCCGTAGCGGACCACCCGGGCCCGGGTGCGGGCGGCCATCGCGTCGACCAGCGGGTCGTCGGCGTTGAGCACGGCCAGGCCGTCGGCGGGCAACGCCTCGACCAACTCCCCCTTGGCCAGCGCGATGGTCTCCCGGGAACCGAACTCGCCGATGTGCGCCACCCCGACGTTGAGCACCACGGAGATCCGCGGCGGCACCACGTCGCACAGGTAGCGCACGTGCCCCACCCCGCGGGCGCCCTTCTCCATCACCAGGTAGCGGGTATCGGGCCCGGCCTGCAACGCGGTGTACGGATGCCCCAGCTCGTTGTTGAACGAACCGGGTGGCGCCACCGTCGGGCCGAGCCGCGCGGCGAGCTGGGCGATCAGGTCCTTCGTGGTGGTCTTGCCGGAGGAGCCGGTCAGCCCGATCACGGTGAGGCCGGGCAGCCGGTCGACCACCGCCCGGGCCAGCCGGCCCATCGCGGTCAGCGCGTCGTCGACCAGCACCAGCGGCACCCCGGGCACCTCCCGGGTGCCGAGCACCGCCACCGCGCCGGCCTCGACCGCCGCCGCGGCGAAGTCGTGCCCGTCGACCCGCTCGCCGGGAAAGGCGACGAAGAGCGCGCCCGGGCCCACCTTGCGGGAGTCGAACTCAACCGGGCCGGTGACCCGGACCCGCGGGTCGGCGGCGACCAGCCGTCCGTCGACCGCCGAGGCGACCTCGGCCAGGCTCAGCGCGATCACCGCTGACCCGCCCCGTCCCCGAAGCGGGCGCGCAGCGCGGCGGCCAGCTCGGTGCGGTCGTCGAACGGGTACACCTCGCCGGCGACCTCCTGCCCTCGTTCGTGGCCCTTGCCGAGCACCGCGACCACGTCACCCGGCTCGGCCAGCCGGACCGCCTCGTCGATCGCCGCCCGCCGGCCGGCGACCTCCACGATCCGTGCCGCCGCGCCGGCCCGGTACGCGCCGGCGAGCACCTCGGCGCGGATCTCCGCCGGGTCCTCGGTACGCGGGTTGTCGTCGGTCACCAGCACCACGTCGGCTCCCTCCGCCGCGGCGGCGCCCATCACCGGCCGCTTGGCCCGGTCCCGGTCACCGCCGGCGCCGATCACGCAGATCAGCCGGCCGCCGCTGAACTCCCGCAGGGCGGCCAGCGCGGCCACCACCGCGTCCGGCTTGTGGGCGTAGTCGGCCACCCCGCGCACCGGGCCGGGGGCGTCGACCAGCTCCAGCCGGCCCGGGACCCCACCGCAGGCGGCCACCCCGGCTGCGGCGGTCTTCGGGTCCACCCCGGCGGCGACCAGCGCGGCGATGGCCAGCAGCGCGTTGGCCACGTTGTGCCGGCCGGGCAGCGCCACCCCGGCGGGGAGGACCAGCCCGTCCGGGCCGTGCGCGGTGAACCGCTGCGCGTACCCCTCACCGCCGACCTCGTCGGCCCACCAGGTGGCGGTGGGGTCACCGGCCGCCGAGTAGGTCACCGTGGCCGGCTTGTACAGCGGGCGCAGCGCCGGGTCGTCGTGGTTGAGCACCTCCACCGCGCAGCGGCCGTCGAACAGCTGCGCCTTCGCGGCGAAGTAGTCGGCGGCGTCGGCGTGGAAGTCCAGGTGGTCGGAGCCGAAGTTGGTGTAGCCGCCGACGGTGAACCGCACCCCACCGACCCGGCCCATCGCCAGCGCGTGGCTGGACACCTCCATCACCACCGCGGTCACCCCGCGCTCCCGGGCCGCGGCCAGCATGGCGTGCAGGTCGGTGGCCTCGGGCGTGGTGCGCACGCTGTCGATCACCAGGTCGCCGAGGCGGGTCTCCACGGTGCCGATCAGGCCGGTGGTGTGGCCGGCGGCGCGCAGCCCGGACTCGACCAGATAGGCGGTGGAGGTCTTGCCGGCGGTGCCGGTCACCCCGATCACCGTCAGCTCCTCGGTGGGGTCGCCGTAGACGGCCGCGGCCAGGGCGCCGAGCACCGCACGCGGGTCGGGCACCACCAGGGCGGGCAGGCCCGCCCCGGTCACCGCCGGGACGCCCGCCGGGTCGGTCAGCACGGCCACCGCGCCGGCCGCCGCCGCGGCGGCGGCGAACTCCGCGCCGTGCCGGCGGGCGCCGGGCAGGGCCGCGTACAGGTCGCCGGGGCGGACCTCCTGGCTGGCGTGGGTCACCCCGGTCACCAGCGGGTCGGCGGCGCCGGCCGGGGGTGCGACGGCGAGCCGGGCGGCGAGGTCGCCGAGCCGGACTCCGCTCACGGTACGGGGACGAGGATTGCCGGGCACGGCGTCAGACCCTACCCGGTCGTCCGGTTCCGGCCGCACAGCCGCCCCGGTGGTTCGTCCGCACTCACCGATGATGTCGCGCCGTGACCGCCTAGCGCGGATAGACCAGGAACTTCGGCGGCGCGCCCCCCGACGGCGGCACGCGGTAATGACGCAGCGTGAACTGCATCATGTCGCGGAACGCCGGGGCCGCGATGTCGCCGCCCCCGCCGCTCGGGGTGTGCGCGAAGACCGCGATCACGTACCGGGGGTTCTCCGCCGGGGCCATCCCGATGAACGAGGCCACCTCGCCGGGCTGCTTGCGCCCGTCGACCAGCCGCCAGCCGGTGCCGGTCTTGCCGGCCACCCGGTAGCCGGGGACGGCCGCCGCCGTGCCGGTGGCGCCGTCGACCGTGGTCACCGCCTCCAGGATGGTGCGCAGGGCGGCGGCGTTCTCCGGGCTCAGCACCGACCGGGTGACCGGCGCCGGGGCGGGCTTACCCTTCCCGTCCGGGCCGATCACCTCCTTGATCAGGTGTGGCTGGACGTAGGTGCCGTTGTTGGCGATCGTGGCGTACGCGGCGGCCATCTGCAGCGGCGTGGCGTCGACGCTGTGCCCGATTGGCACCGACCCGTACGACGACCCGCTCCACTCGTCGGCCGGTAGCAGCCGGCCGTCGGCCTCCCCGGGTATGCCGACCCCGGTCGCCTCGCCGAGGCCGAAGCGCCGCTGGTAGTCGATGAGCCGCTCCCGGCCGAGCCGGTGGGCGATCTCGATGGTGCCGACGTTCGACGAGTACGCCATCATCCCGGCCAGGCTCATCCGCCGACCGTTGGCCGGGTGGGTGTCGGCGAACCAGGTGTCGCCCCTGCGGACCGCGTTCGCGATCGGCAGCGTGGTGTCCGGGGTGATCACACCCTCCTGCAACGCCGCGCCGAAGGTGATCGCCTTGTGCACCGAACCGGGGTCGACCACGAAGCTGGTGGCCGCGTCCTCCCGGTCGGTCGGCTGGCTCGGCAGCGGCTTGGCCGCGTTGTAGGTGGGATGGCTGGCCTGGGCCAGCACCTCGCCGCTGCCCACCTCGATGACCACGGCCGCGCCGGTGCTCCCCTTGCTCTGCGCCATCGCGTCGCTGAGCATCCGCTGCACCATGAACTGCAGGTCGCGGTCGATGGTCAGGCGCAGGGAGCTGCCCGGCTTGGGCTGCGTGGTGCGGCTGTAGCCGCCGGGGATTGGGGCGTTCAGGTCACCGAGACCGGCCTCGTAGACCCGGCTGCCGTCCTGGCCGCGCAGCAGCTTGTCGTAGCGGGCCTCCAGGCCCTCCAGCCCGAGCATGTCCTGACTGGTGAAGCCGATCAGGTTGGCGGCCAGGTCGCCGCCGGGCACCTCGCGCCGCTCGTCGCGGTGCACCCCGATGCCGGGCAGCTCCAGCGCCTGCACCTTCGTGGCGGTGGCGATCTCCACGCCGCGGGCGAGGTACTCGAACCGGGACTGGGTGGTGCTCCCCGGCAGGGTGCGCGGCCGCATCTTCTCCGCCAGCGTCGAGGAGGGGATGCCGAGCAGCGGGGAGAGCGCCCGGGCGGTGGCGGTGGCGTCCTCGATCAGGGTCGGGTCGGCGAAGACGTACCGGGCCTCGACGCTGTGCGCCAGCGGGTCGCCCCAGCGGTCGGTGATCGCGCCCCGGGGGGCGGGCAGGTCAACCCGGGTCAGCCGGTCCTGCACCCCGCCCCCGGCGTACGCCGGGGTGTCCACGGCCTGGAGCATGACCAGCCGGATGCCGATGGTGGCGAAGAGCGCCAGGGTGAGCACGGTGCCCAGCCGCAGCCGGCGACGCGGGTCGGCCAGCTTCGGGGGGCGCGGCGGCTTGCGCGACGGCCGCCGGGCCGCGGGGCGGTCCGGCCGGCGCGTGGGGCGCGGGGCGGGCCGGCGGCGCGGCAGCGGTGGCTCCCCGTCGGGCGAGCCGCGCGCGGCACGGGGCGTGACGGTCCGCACCACGCCGGTCCGCCCGGCCGGCGCGTCCCGGCGACCGGTGCGGGTGGCCGCGGCGCGCCCGCCGTCGAGCACCTGCAACGCCGGGCGGAACGGATCGCCGGAGCGCGTGCTGCGCGGGGTCCGGCGCTGCTCGGCGCGGGCCGGGCGCTCGTCGCGCCCGGGCCGGCCGGCGTCGGACCGCTCCTCGCGGATGGTGCGGCCCCGCGGGGTGTACGCGCGGGCGTCGGAGATGCCGCCGACGCCCGGCTCGCCGGAGCGCGGGTCGGCGCCCCGGCCGGCGGCGCGGGACGAGCCGCGCCGGGAGCCCGTGGCGTCCCGGCGCGGTTCCTCCGATCTCGGCGGCACGTCGTCATCCCCCCGAGCCCTGCTGGCTGGTGACCGACGGCTGCCCGCTGGCGGGCTGCGGCACGCCGATCATCTTGCCGTCCGGCAGCCGGATGTAGGCCGGCTCGCCCGACTCGACCAGGCCCAGCTTGCGGGCCTCGGCGGCCAGGTTGCCCGGGGCCGCCGCGTCGGCGATCTGCTTGTTCAGCTGCTGCTGCTCCAGGTCGAGCTTGGCCTGCTGCTGGTGCAGCTTCTCCAGCCGGAAGGCGTTCTCGTTGATCTTCGTGTTAACCGTCAGGATGCCGAGCACCCCACCGACCACCAGCACCACGATCAGTGCCGCGAACGGCGCCCGCGGCACCTTCACCGGCGGCGGCGGCGCCACCCGTAGCCGCGGCGTCCGCGCCGTGCCCGCGGTGGACCGCTCGGCCGGCCGCAGCGCGGCGCTGCCCTGGGTCAGATACTCGCGCGCCCCCCGGGCGCGAGTATCTTCCAGTCGATCGCTCCGGCCCGCCCGCGGCGTCCCGGCACCGGCGCGCGTGGCCCGCTCCGCCGCGGTCCGGCCCCCCGACCGCGGTGCGCGCTGCCCGCCGCCGGTGACGTCCCGGCGGTCGCGCTTGTCAATAGTCATGTCCCTCCCCCTCTTCGTCCGTCCCTGTCCCGTCCCCCGGCGCCGAGCGGGGACCCGTGCCGGATCCCGTCGACCCCGTCCCCGGTTGGTGCATCGCCTTGACCCGGCGGCGGTACCGTTCGCGGTCGGTCCGCCGCTGTCGCTCGGCATCCGGGTCGATTCGCTCCGCGGCCCGCAGCCGCACCGAGGCGGCCCGCGGGTTCGCGGCGACCTCTACCTCCCCGGGCAGTTCGGCGCCCCGGCTCAGCAGCCGGAACGTCGGACCCGACCCGGGCAGTTCGACCGGGAGGTCGATCGGGCCCTTGCTGCGGACCCGGTCAGCGAGCGCCGCCTTGGTGAGCCGGTCCTCCAGCGAGTGGTAGGACAGGACCACCAGGCGACCGCCCACGTTGAGCCTGTCGAGGGCGGCCGGCAGCGCCGTCTCCAGCGCGGCCAGCTCCCGGTTCACCTCGATCCTCAACGCCTGAAACGTTCTCTTTGCCGGATGTCCACCGGTTCGCCGGGCTGGTGCCGGTATCGCCTCCCGGACCAGCTCGGCCAGCCGCGCCGAGGAGGTGATCCGGGCCCGCTCGCGCTCCCGGATGATCGCCGAGGCGATCCGGCCGGCGAACTTCTCCTCGCCGTAGACCCGCAGCACCCGGGCCAGGTCCGGGTGGGCGTACGTGTTGACCACCTCCTCGGCGGTCACCCCCCGGGTCTGGTCCATCCGCATGTCCAGCGGGGCGTCCTGCGCGTAGGCGAACCCGCGGTCGGGTGCGTCGAGCTGCAACGACGAGACCCCCAGGTCGAACAGGATCCCGTCGACGCCCGGATAGCCCAGCCGGTCGAGCACCTCCGGCAGCTCGTCGTAGACCGCGTGCTCCAGGTGGACGCGGTCGGCGAACCGGGCCAGCCGGACTCGCGCGTGGGCGAGCGCCTCGGTGTCCCGGTCGAGCCCGACCAGCACCGTCTCCGGATGCGCCTGCAGCACCGCCTCGGCGTGCCCGCCCAGGCCCAGCGTCGCGTCGACATGGACCGTGCGACCGCCCCGGTCCAGCGCGGGAGCCAGCAGCTCGAGACACCGCTCGAGCAGCACCGGCACGTGCGTGCCGCGTAGCTCCCCCATGTCGACCCCCACTGGTTGAAACCGGTCTCCGTCTTGCGCCTGTCGCGGACGACGCCGTGCCGTCGTACCGCCAGATCCCCATCCGCTCCCCGCCCGCCGGAGGCCGCGGCCCCCCGATCGGATCGTGCGCCTGGCACCGGGGAAGGGATGCCAGGAACTCGAAAGCGGCTGGAGATCTCGCAGTACGTCGGGCGCCGTCACGCCCTACAGACCGCCGGGCAGCACCCCCTCCTCGATGTCGGCGAAGTCGTCTTCGCTCTCCGCGAGGTAGGTCTCCCAGGCGATCTTGTCCCAGATCTCCACCCGCGTGCTCGCGCCGATCACCACCAGGTCGCGGTCAAGCCCGGCGTACGCCCGCAGGTGCGCCGGGATGGTCACCCGGCCCTGCTTGTCGGGAACCTCGTCGTGCGCGCTGGCGAAGAAGACCCGGCTGTAGGCCCGGGCCGCCTTGTGCGTCATCGGTTGCGCGCGCAACTGCTCCGCGATCCGCTGGAACTCCGGCGTCGGGAAGACGTAGAGGCAGCGATCCTGCCCTTTGGTGATCACGACACCCCCCGCCAGCTCATCCCGGAACTTCGCCGGAAGGATCAACCGGCCTTTGTCGTCCAGGCGCGGGGTGTGGGTGCCGAGAAACATCGGCCCAACCCCCTCGCCCTTCTAACGGCGTTCGCGGCGCCGCTGACCCCCCGGGCCGGTGGGCCCTCCCGGCCTCACCATCGGGCCCCACTCTACTCCACTTCCCTCCACCTGCAACCAGAAACGCCCGCGCGGCGCGCCCGATCGCCGGCTAAAAGAGCACGTCAGACGGGGTGGAGCGGAGTGGAGGGCGGCGGGGGCCCGCCGGGGGCGTCCGTTTCCCGACATAGATCGACTCCGTCCGGCCGAACCGGAACCGTCGACCCGGTGACCCATCCCGGCCGAACGGTTCGCCGTCGGCGGCGATCTGGCGGGCCCGGCGGTCCGGTAACCTCGCTCGCGTGACGGACGCGAAGATGCCCCTGCGGGCGAAGGTGGCCAGCTCCGTGTCACGGACCGCCGCGGCGCTGTCCCGGGCCGCGGGCCGTGGCGACGGCTCGGTGATCGGCGGCTGGCTCGGCCTGAAGATCGACCCGGACCTGCTCGCCCACCTCTCCGCCGGGCGTGCCATCGCCCTGGTCTCCGGCACCAACGGCAAGACCACCACCACCCGGCTCACCGCGGCGGCGGTCGGGGTGCTCGGCCGGGTCGCCACCAACTCCTTCGGCGCCAACATGCCCACCGGCCACACCTCCGCGCTGGCCAAGGCCGGCAGCACTCCCTACGCAGTGCTGGAGGTGGACGAGCACTACCTCGCGCAGGTGCTGGAGGCGACGGAACCGCACGTGGTGGCGCTGCTCAACCTCTCCCGCGACCAGCTCGACCGGGCCAAGGAGGTCGCCATGATGGCGCAGCTCTGGCGTGCCGCGCTGGTCCGGCACCCCGACATCCGCATCATCGCCAACGCTGACGACCCGATGGTCGTCTGGGCCGCCTCCCCGCCGCCCAACCACGACCACCGCATCGCCCCGCCGCAGGTCACCTGGTTCAGCGCCGGGCAGCGCTGGCACGACGACTCCTGGGTCTGCCCGGAGTGCGGGTCGACCATCCAGCGCTCCGGCGACCAGTGGTGGTGCAGCGGCTGCCCGCTACGCCGCCCCCAGCCGCAGTGGGCGGTGGAGGACGACGGCGTGGTCGATCCCACCGGCGCCTGGCACAAGGTCAAACTTCAGCTACCCGGCAAGGTCAACATCGGCAACGCGGCCACCGCCCTGGCCGTCGCCGCCGAGTTCGGCGTCCGGCCGGTCGACGCGGTGCTGCAGCTCGGCACGGTCACCTCGGTCGCCGGCCGCTACGCGCAGGTCGAGCGGGACGGGCGCAACATCCGGCTGCTGCTGGCCAAGAACCCGGCCAGCTGGCTGGAGGCGTTCGACATGGCCGACGAGGCGCCGACCCTGCTCTCCATCAACGCCCGGGACCCGGACGGGCTGGACACCTCCTGGCTGTTCGACGTCGACTTCGCCCCGCTGCGCGGCAGGCAGGTGCTCATCACCGGCGACCGGGCGTACGACCTCGCTGTCCGGCTCGACGTCAACGAGGTGCCGTTCCAGCACATCCGGACGTTCGACGAGGCGGTCCGGGCGGTGCCCCCGGGCCGGCTGGAGGTCATCGCGAACTACACCGCGTTCCAGGACATCCGAGCGGAGTTGGATCGTGTCAACTGAGAGCCTGCGCATCGTCTGGGTCTACCCCGACCTGCTCTCCACCTACGGCGACCGCGGCAACATGCTGATCCTGGCCCGCCGGGCCCAGCTGCGCGGCATGCCGGTCGAGGTGCTGGAGGTCCGCTCCGACCAGCGGCTGCCCGCGACCGCCGACATCTACCTCATCGGTGGCGGCGAAGACGGCCCGCAGGCGCTCGGCGCGCAGCGGCTGATCGCCGACGGCGGGCTGCACCGCGCGGTCGCCCAGGGATCGGTGGTCTTCGGTGTCTGCGCCGGCTACCAGCTCCTCGGCACCTCGTTCTTCGCCAAGGGCACCCGCTACCCCGGGCTGGAACTGCTCGACCTCAGCTCCGACCGCGGGCCCACCCGGGCCGTCGGCGAGCTGGCCGGCGACATCGACCCGCGGCTGGGCCTGCCCCCGCTGACCGGCTTCGAGAACCACGGCGGCCGCACCCACCTCGGCCCCGGGGTGTCCCCGCTGGCCCGGGTCACCGCCGGCGTCGGCAACGACGAGGCCACCGAGGGCGCCTGGCGGGGCAAGCTGCTCGGCACCTACTCGCACGGCCCGGCCCTGGCCCGCAACCCGGCGATGGCCGACCTGCTGCTGCGGTGGGCCACCGGCGTGCACCAGCTGCCGCCGCTGGACGACACCTGGTCCGACCGGCTGCGCGCCGAGCGCCGCGCTGCGGTGGCAGCCGCCGCCCGGGCATGACTCCCGCCGTCCGGCGGCTGTTGCGCCAGCCGTCGGCCGTCCGGTTCGCCCTGCTGCTGCTCCTGCTCGCCGGGTTCGGGCTGCTGCTGCTCGTGGCGCCCCGACCCGACCCGGCGCAGCTGCCCCGGCTGGCCGACCGGCTGGGCGACGCCGCCCCGGTCGCGGCGGTCGTCGGCGGGGCGCTGCTGCTGGTCGCGCTGGTACCCCGGACGTTCATCACGCTCGCCTCGGGAGCGATCTTCGGTCCGCTGGCGGGCGCCGCGTACGCCCTCGGCGCCGCGCTGCTGGCCGCGGCGGTCGGCTTCGCCGTCGGCCGGCTGCTCGGCCGGGAGTTCGTCGCCGAGCGGGTCCGCGGCCGGCTGGCCCGTCTCGACGGCTGGTTCACCCGGCAGAGCGTGCTCGGCGTGATCACCGTCCGGCTGCTCCCCATCGCCGGCTTCGGCCTGGTCAGCTACGGCTACGGCACGACCGGCGCCCGGGTGGCGCCGTTCCTCGCGGGCAGCGTCATCGCCTCCGCCCCCACCGCCTTCGGCTACGCCGCCGTCGGCGCCGCCGTCACCTCCCCCGACGAGGTCAACTGGCTCGCCGCCGCTCCCGCCGCACTCGGCCTGGTCGCCAGCGCGGTGCTGATCCACCGCTGGTGGCGCGCCGAGCGGCAGGGCCGGGCCGCACGGACCTGACGCCACGACGCCGCACCCGGCCGACGGGCCAGGCCGGGCCGCCCGGGACCCGACGGCCGACGCTTCGAGCGGAGCGCCGACCGCCCGGAATTGGAGGCCGCCGAGGAGCCGGCGCCCGGGGTTCATCGCCGAAGTGGTCCGGGTCGGCGACACCGTCACCGGCTCCTGGCTCGGCTTCGCCGCCTGGCCCGTCACCGTGCTCCCGGCAGCCATGACCACCATCCACCGCCGCGACCCCTGACGCCGCAGGGAGACCTGGGACCGGTCAGGCGACGACGCTGACCATGCGGCCGGCGACCACGATGACCTTGCGGGGCTCCCTGCCGGCCAGTGCGGGCGCCACCGCCGCCAGGGCGGCCGACCGGACGTCGTCCTCGGACGCGTCGGCGGGGACCTCGACCCGGCCGCGGACCTTGCCGTTGACCTGCACCGGGTAGGTCACCGTCGTGGCGACCAGCAGCGCCGGGTCGGCGGTCGGGAAGTCCGCGTACGCCAGCGAGGCCTCGTGGCCCAGCCGCCGCCACAGCTCCTCGGCGACGTGCGGGGCGAACGGCGCCAGCATCAGCACCAGCGGCTCGGCTACCTCGCGCGGGGTGTCCGGCAGCCGGGTCAGCCCGTTGGTCAGCTCGATCAGCTTGGCGATCGCGGTGTTGAACCGGATCCCCTCCATGTCGCCGCGGACCCCGTCGATCACCTTGTGCAGCAGCCGGCGGGTGGCCTCGTCGGCCGGGGCGTCGGTGACCCGCAGCGCACCGGTCTCCTCGTCGACGACCGCCCGCCAGACCCGCTGCAGGAACCGGTACGAGCCGACCACCGCCCGGGTCTCCCAGGGGCGGGACACCTCCAGCGGGCCCATCGACATCTCGTAGACCCGGAACGTGTCAGCGCCGTACGCCGCGCACATCTCGTCCGGGGTGACCACGTTCTTCAGCGACTTGCCCATCTTGCCGTACTCCCGGTTGACCTTCGTGTCGCCCAGGTAGAAGCCGCCGTCGCGCTCGATCACCTCCTCCGCCGACACGTACGCGCCGCGCGCGTCGGTGTACGCGTACGCCTGGATGTAGCCCTGGTTGAACAGCCGGCGGAACGGCTCGACCGACGAGACGTGGCCCAGGTCGTACAGCACCTTGTGCCAGAAGCGGGCGTACAACAGGTGCAGCACGGCGTGCTCGGCGCCGCCGACGTACAGGTCGGTGCCCCCACAGTCAGGTCGGCCGCTGTCTCCGGTCGGTCGCGGGCCCATCCAGTACCGCTCGTTCTCCGCGTCGACGAACCGCTGCGAGTTGGTCGGGTCCAGGTAGCGCAGCTCGTACCAGCAGGAGCCGGCCCACTGCGGCATCACGTTCGTCTCCCGGGTGTAGCGCTTCGGCCCGTCACCCAGGTCCAGCTCGACCTCGACCCAGTCGCGGCGGCGCGACAGCGGCGTCTCCGGGTTGCTGTCGGCGTCGTCCGGTTCGAACGTCTTCGGCGAGAAGTCGTCCACCTCGGGCAGCTCGACCGGCAGCATCTCCTCCGGCAGCGCGATGGCGGCCCCGGTCTCGTCGTACACGATCGGGAACGGCTCGCCCCAGTAGCGCTGTCGGCTGAACAGCCAGTCGCGCAGCCGGTAGGTCACCGCGCCGGCGCCGTGCCCGTTGGCCTCCAGCCACTCGATGATCCGGGCCTTCGCCTCGGCAACCCCCAGGCCGTTCAGGTCCAGGCCACGGTCGGGCGCGGCGCTGTTGATCGCCGGGCCGTCCCCGGTGTACGCCTTGCCGTCGAAGCCCTCCGGCGGCTGCACGGTCCGCACGATCGGCAGCTCGAAGACCTCGGCGAAGTCCCAGTCCCGCTCGTCCTGGGCGGGCACCGCCATGATCGCGCCGGTGCCGTAGCCGGCCAGCACGTAGTCGGCGATGAAGATCGGGATCTGCGCGCCGTTGACCGGGTTGGTGGCGTACGCGCCGGTGAAGACGCCGGTCTTCTCCCGGGTCTCCGCCTGCCGCTCGACGTCGGTCTTGGCGGCCGCCGCCTTGCGGTACGCCTCGACCGCCGCCCGGGGGCTGGCGTGCCCGCCGGTCCAGGCGTCCCTCGTCCCCGCCGGCCAGGCCGCCGGCACCAGCGCGTCGACCAGCTCGTGCTCGGGCGCCAGGACCATGTAGGTCGCGCCGAAGACGGTGTCCGGCCGGGTGGTGAAAACGCTGATGCGGGCTTCCCCGGCGACGGCGGGACCAGTGGCGGAGACCGGGAAGCCGATGTGCGCGCCGGTGGAGCGGCCGATCCAGTTGCGCTGCATCAGCTTGATCGGCTCGGGCCAGTCCAGCTTGTCCAGGTCCTCCAGCAGCCGGTCACCGTACGCGGTGATCCGCATCATCCACTGCTTCAGGTTCCGCTTGAAGACCGGGAAGTTGCCCCGCTCGGAACGGCCGTCGGCGGTGACCTCCTCGTTGGCCAGCACGGTGCCCAGCCCGGGGCACCAGTTGACCGGCGCCTCCGAGACGTACGCCAGCCGGTGGTCGTCGACGATTTTCCGCCGCTCGGCGACACTCAGCTCGGCCCACGACCGGCCGTCCGGGGTGGGCCGGCTGCCCCCCTGGAACTCGGCGATCAGCTCGGCGATCGGCCGGGCTCGCCCGGCATCGGTGTCGTACCAGGCGTTGAAGATCTGCAGGAAGATCCACTGTGTCCAGCGGTAGAAGTCCACGTCGATGGTGGCCACCGAGCGGCGCTCGTCGTGGGCCAGCCCCAGCCGGCGCAGCTGCGCCCGGTACCGGGCGATGTTCGCCTCGGTGGTGATCCGCGGGTGGGTGCCGGTCTGCACCGCGTACTGCTCGGCGGGCAGGCCGAACGCGTCGAAGCCCATCGCGTGCAGCACGTTGCGCCCGGCCATCCGCTGGTAGCGGGCGAAGCAGTCGGTGCCGATGTAGCCCAGGGGGTGCCCGACGTGCAGGCCCGCGCCCGACGGGTAGGGGAACATGTCCAGCACGTACAGCTTCTCCGCGCCGGCCCGGGGGTGGCCGGGGTCGGCCAGCGGGCCGGTCGGGTTCGGGGCGTGGAAGGTGCCCTCCCGTTCCCAGATGTCCTGCCAGCGGCGCTCGATCTCGTCGGCCAACGCCGCGGTGTACCGGAACGGGGGGATGTCGTTGCCCGGTGCGGCTGCCTCAGTCATGGGGTCTCCTCGCTTCGCTCGGCGCGGTCGTCTCGTGCTGTCTGGTGGTGCTCGCCGCCCGTGTCCGGGACCGGCCGGCGACGGGCACGAAAAAGCCCCTCGCACAGGAGGGGCCGCCGTGCTGTCGCGCGTTCAGCGCATCAGCACGGCCCGGTAAGAAGCAGGAAGACTCCGGCCACGTCGGCAGTGTAGCGCGACCGACCGCCGGTGGTGGGTCCAGGCCACCTGGTGCGCGCGCGGCGGCCGTCAGCCGGCGTCCCCGCCTCGCGACGGCCCGCGCCTACCCGCCCCGACGGTGTGATCCATCCCCCGACCTGACGAATATTCGGGGCGTAACCGACCGTCTACCTGCGGGGGTCGGCGACAGCCGTAAACATGGTTAGCCTGAGAGGCCAGTGAGAGTCCTGCGGCAGACGAGGCTCGGCGTCGCGAACCCAACGGCGGGTCCAGGTGCTCTATACAGAGCTGCCGTGACGGCGACGAGGAGGAGGCCCGTGACACAACAGACCTGGGACGAGGTGGGCGGCCTGCTGCCGCACGACGAGTTCCGCGCCGCCAGCGAAGCCATCGTCTCGAACATCGAGCAGGTCATCGAGGGCAAGACCGCCACCGTGCGGCTCGCCCTGGCCGTCCTGCTGGCCGAGGGTCACCTGCTGATCGAGGACGTCCCCGGCGTCGGCAAGACCAAGCTGGCCAAGGCGATGGCCCGGTCCATCGACTGCTCCGTGCGCCGCATCCAGTTCACCCCCGACCTGCTGCCCAGCGACGTCACCGGCGTCAGCGTCTACAACCAGGAGACGCACGACTTCGAGTTCCGCCCGGGCGCCGTGTTCGCCAACCTGGTGGTCGGCGACGAGATCAACCGCGCCTCGCCGAAGACCCAGTCGGCGCTGCTGGAGTGCATGGAGGAGCGGCAGGTCACCGTCGACGGCGTCACCTACCAGCTCCAGACGCCGTTCATGGTGATCGCCACCCAGAACCCGATCGAGATGGAGGGCACCTACCCCCTCCCGGAGGCGCAGCGCGACCGGTTCACCGCCCGGATCGCGATGGGCTACCCCGATCCGAACGCCGAGCTGGCCATGCTCGACGGGCACGGTGCCACCGACCCGCTGCGGGAGCTGCGACCGGTCGCCGACGCCGACATGGTGCGCCAGCTGATCGCCCACGTCCGGCAGGTGCACGTCGCCGACGCCGTCAAGCAGTACGCGATCGACCTGGTCACCGCCACCCGCGAGGCCCCCGACCTGCGCCTCGGTGCCTCCCCGCGAGCCACCCTCCAACTGCTGCGCACCGCTCGCGCGGTGGCCGCCCTGGAGGGGCGCGACTACGTCCTCCCCGACGACCTCCAGGTGCTCGCCGTGCCGGTGATGGCGCACCGGATCATCCCGACCGCCGACGCGCAGCTGGCCCGCCGCACCACCGACGCGATCGTCGCCGAGCTGGTGCACCGGCTGCCGTTGCCGCACGACCGCAAGCGCTCCCCGTACGACACCCGGCCCACGGGTGAGGGCAACGGCCGGGCCCCGTACGAGCCGCGGAGGCGATGAGGTGCGGGACGGGCTGCGAGGGCTGACCACCCGCGGCCGCTCGTTCCTGGCGGCAGCGGTCGCGGCCGCGATCTCCGCCGGGATCCTCGGCGAGAAAGACCTGCTCCGGGTGGCCGTGCTGCTCGCCGTCCTGCCGCTGCTCGCCGCGGCCTACGTCGGGCGCAGCCGCTACAAGCTGGCCTGCAACCGGTCGCTGGACCCGCACCGGGTGCCGGTGGGCGCCAGCTCCCGGGTGGTGCTGCGGCTGCAGAACATGTCCCGCCTGCCCACCGGCACCCTGCTGCTGGAGGACCGGCTGCCGTACGCGCTGGGCAGCCGCCCCCGGGTGGTGCTGGAGCGGCTCGGCTCGCACCAGGCCAGCTCGGTGGCGTACACCGTGCGGGCGGACGTGCGCGGCCGCTACGAGGTGGGCCCGCTGGTGGTCCGGATGACCGACCCGTTCGGGCTCTGCGAGCTCAGCCGCGCCTTCCCCAGCACCGACCGGTTGACCGTCATCCCGCAGGTCACCCCCCTGCCGTCGGTCCGCCTGCCCGGCGAGTACGCCGGCAGCGGCGACAGCCGGGCCCGCTCGGTGGCCGTGCACGGTGAGGACGACGCCGCCACCCGCGAGTACCGGATGGGCGACGACCTGCGCCGGGTCCACTGGAAGTCGACCGCCCGCACCGGTGAGCTGATGGTGCGGCGCGAGGAGCAGCCCTGGGAGAGCCGAGCCACCGTCGTGCTGGACACCCGCGCGTACGGCCACCGGGGGGACGGGCCCACGGCCAGCTTCGAGTGGGCGGTGTCGGCCGCGGCGAGTATCGCCGTGCACCTGCGGCAGGCCGGTTACAAGCTGCGTCTGGTCACCGGCTCCGGGGTGGACGTCGACGCCTCGGAAGTGGCCGGCGACGGGCTGCTCCTCGACCACCTCGCCGAGGTCCGCCTCGACCAGCGGGTCGAGATCACCACCCTGGTGCAGAAGGTCCGCCAGCGGGCGGACGGCGGGCTGATCATCGGCTTGTTCGGGTCGGTGAGCACCGCCGAGGCCGAACTGCTGGCCGGGCTGCGCGGCAACGGCGCCACCTGCGTCGGCTTCCTGCTGGACAGCTCCACCTGGCTCAATCTGCCGGCGAAGGCCCGGGCCGAGGCGGAGCACGCGCACGGGGCGGCCGCGCTGGCCCTGTTGCAGAGCGGGTGGCGGGTGATCGGGGTCGACCACGGTGCTCGGCTGCCCGCGCTGTGGCCGCAGGCCGCCCGGGGCTCGCAGGGCTTCGCGCTGCGGGCGGCGCTGGCCGAGACGGTGGCCGGCGGCATGCGATGAACGGAAGGATCCCCTCATGATCGCCCACCGGAACCTGGGCTTCGTGGCGGCCGCCGCGACGCTGCTGGCCGCCGCGCCGCTGTCGGCCATCTTCGAGCGTTGGACCTGGCTGATCCAGGCCACCATCGCGGTCGCCGTGGTCGCCGCCGTGGCCGCGCTGACGCGGCTGGCCCGGATGCCGCTCTGGGGTCAGGTGCTCGGCATGCTGGCCGGCCTGACGCTCGCCCTGACCTGGCTCTTCCCCGGCGGCACCGAGCTACTCGGGTTCGTGCCCACCCCGGCCACCTTCGGGCACTTCGCCGAACTGCTCGGCGGCTCGGTGGAGGACATGCGCTCCTACGGGGTCAAGGTGCCCGACACCGACCCGCTGCTGTTCATCACGGTGCTCGGGATCGGCGGGGTGGCCGTGGTGGTCGACGTGCTCGCCGTCGGGCTGCGCCGGCCGGCGCTGGCCGGCCTGCCGATGCTGGCCGTCTACTCGGTGCCGGTGGCGGTCTACGTGGACAGCGTGCCCGCCGTGCCGTTCGTGGTCGGCGCCGCTGGCTACCTCTGGCTGCTGGTCACCGACAACGTCGACCGGGTGCGCCGGTTCGGCCGCCGGTTCACCGGCGACGGCCGGGACGTCGACGTCTGGGAGGCCTCGCCGCTGGCGGCGGCCGGCCGGCGGCTGGCGGTGCTCGGCGTGGCGCTGGCCGTGGCGCTGCCGCTGGCCGTACCGGGGATGACCGGCGGGCTGCTGGACACCCTCGGCTCCGGCGCCAGCAACGGCAGCGGGGGGCGGCCCGGCCAGGGCGGCTCTCCCGGGCGGATCGACCTGTTCGCCTCGCTCAGCGGGCAGCTCAACCAGTCCGAGGTGGCCGACCTGGTCAAGGTGACCACCAACGAGCCGGAACCGTTCTACCTGCGCTTCGGGGTCGCCGACGAGCTGCGGCCGGACGGTTTCCGGGTGCGCAATCCCACCGGCCGGCCGGCCAACCGGGAGCTGCCGGATCCCTCCGAGCGGACCCGGCAGGGCGTCCAGCAGACCAGCTACCGGGCCACTGTGGAGGTGACCAGGAACCTCAGCATGCCGCTGCTGCCGGTCTACGCCGAACCGGTGCGCACCGAGGAGCTGAACGGCAACTGGCTGTACGACCCGAACCTGCAGGTGGTCTTCTCCAACCGGGAGACCTCCCGAGGCAAGCGCTACTCGTTCGACTACGTGCGCTCGACGTACACCCCGGCCGTCCTGCGGCGGGCGCAGCCGCTGCCGGCGGACCATCCGCTCCGGCGGCAGCAGACCGTCACGCCGTCGGTGCCGGAGGTGCAGGAGCTGGTCCGGACGCTGGTACGCGGCAAGAACACCGACTACGACAAGGTCCGCGCGATCTACGACTACTTCTCCACGGAGAACGGCTTCAGCTACCGGCTGAGCACCGAGGGGGGCACCAGCGGGCAGGACATCGTCGACTTCCTCACCAACAAGGTCGGCTTCTGCCAGCAGTACGCCGCCGCGATGGCGTGGCTGGTCCGGGCCGCCGGCATCCCGGCGCGGGTGGCGTTCGGTTTCACCAACGGCAGCAACGTCGACGGCGACACGTACACGCTGACCAACCGCAACCTGCACGCCTGGACGGAGGTCTACTTCGACCAGATGGGCTGGGTGCCGTTCGACGCCACCCCGGCGTACGGCGTGCAGGGTTCCACCCGGTCGGCCTGGGCCCCGGACACCGACGCCCCGGAGCAGTCGGCCCCGGGGCCGGGCACGTCGAGCGCGCCCGATCAGGGCGAGGCGTCGAGCGCCCCGGCGGGCCCGGACGCGGCGGACGAGGACATCGACTCCGGCCTGGCCATCGGGTCCACCACGCCCAGCCAGCAGGCACCGGTCTGGCCGTGGTGGTTGGCCGGGGGGCTGGCGCTGCTCGCCCTGCTCGCCGTGCCGGCCCTGCGCCGGCTGGCCCTGCGCCGGCGGCGCAGCGGTCGGGCCGCCGCCGCGGTGGCGGTGGGCGCCACCGACGCCGCGGCCGCTCCCGGCGACGGGCCGAGCGTGGTGGTGGTCGTGGCGGGCGCCGACCGGGCGCGGGCGGACGCGCACGCCGCCTGGGACGAACTGCTCGACACGCTGGTGGACTTCCGGGTCCGGGTGGACCGGACCGAGACGCCACGGGCCACCGCCGACCGGCTGTCCCGCGAGGCGCTCACCGCCGACACGGCGGCCGTCACGGCGGTACGCCTGCTCGGGCGGGCGGAGGAGCGGGCCCGCTACGCCCGGAACCCGCTCACCGGTGAGCCGCTGCTCCCGGCGCTGCGCAGCGTGCGCGGCGCGCTCGCCGCCCAGGCCGACCGGCGTACCCGCCTGCTGGCCGCCGTGCTGCCGCCGTCGGTGTTGCTGCGCTGGCGCATCGCTGCGGCCGACGCGTCGTCCTGGCTGGTGGCCGCGACCGGGCGGGTCCGCAACCGGCTGCTGCGCTGGAACCCCCGTCGCCTACTGGCCGACCGCATGGCCCGCTGACCGGCCCGGCGACCGGGGCGGTCGACCGCCGATCGACCCGGCCTGCGGCACCACGGGTGTGTCCGCGGGTCGGGTCGCGGGTGGCCGGCAGGGCCGTCAGGTGAGCGGGAAGGGGCGGGCCGGGG
>NZ_POUB01000339.1 GCF_003236335.1 Micromonospora deserti | reverse complement strand
GGGTGGGAAAGACGACCACGGCGGCCGCGCTCGCGCTGCGCGCCGCCGAGCGGCACGGCCGACGGACAGTGGTGCTCACCATCGACCCGGCCCGCCGGCTGGCCCAGTCGCTGGGCCTGACCGAGCTGGACAACACCCCGCGCCAGGTGAAGGGGATCGACGTCGAGGCCAGCGGCGGTGAGCTGCACGCCATGATGCTCGACATGAAGCGCACCTTCGACGACGTGGTGCTCCAGCACACCGATCCGGCGAAGGCGGCGGAGATCTTCGCCAATCCCTTCTACCAGGCGATGAGCTCGACGTTCGCGGGCACGCAGGAGTACATGGCCATGGAGAAGCTGGGCCAGCTGCACGCCCGGGGCGAGTGGGACCTGATCGTGGTGGACACCCCGCCGTCCCGCTCCGCACTGGACTTCCTCGACGCCCCGGCCCGGCTCTCCCGCTTCCTCGACGGGCGGATGCTGCGGCTGCTGCTGGCCCCCGCGCGGAGCGGGGGGCGGAGCATGTTCAGCCTCGTCACCGCCTCGTTCGGCATGTTCTCCAAGGTGGTGCAGAAGATCATCGGGGCGCAGCTGCTGACCGACCTCTCCGGCTTCGTCGCCGCGCTCGACTCGATGTTCGGCGGCTTCCGGCAGCGCGCGGAGCAGACGTACCGCATCCTGCAGGCGCGGGAGACGGCGTTCCTGCTGGTCGCGGCACCGGAGCCGGACGCGGTGCGGGAGGCCGCCTACTTCGCCGGCCGGCTGCGGGAGGAGAAGATGCCGCTGGCCGGTATGGTGCTCAACCGGGTGCACCGGCCCGCGGTGCCGGGGCTGGGCGCGCGGGAGAGCCTCGCCGCCGCTGAGCGGCTGGCGGAGCTGGGTGGGCACGAGGGCACCGTCGACGTGCTGCGGGCCCACGCCGCACTGGTCCAGCTGGCGGTACGCGAGCAGCAGGTCGCGGCGCGGTTCACCGAGGCGTTCCCGGCGGTGCCGGCGGTGTCGGTGACGGCGCAGCCCGCCGACGTGCACGACGTCGACGGGCTGCGGACGATCGGCGCGGCGATCAGCCGGCCGTGACCCGCGTCAGCCGGCGGTGACCAGGATCTTGTCCTTGCCGGCCTTGTCCTTGGCGTTCTTCTTCATCGCCGCCTCGAACATCTTGCGCCAGCTCGTCACCTGAGGGTGACGGCGCAGCAGCGCCCGGCGTTCGCGTTCGGTCATGCCACCCCACACTCCGAACTCGATCCGGTTGTCCAGCGCGTCGGCCAGGCACTCGTACCGGACTGGGCAGCTCCGGCAGATCCGCTTCGCCACGTTCTGTTCGGCGCCCTGTACGAACAACGCGTCCGGGTCCCCGTTCTGACACGCCGCCAGCGACGGCCAGTCAGTGATCATGCCCATCTGTACACGTCCCCCCTTGCAGTACCTACCGACCTCGTCGCGGACCAGCCGGCAATTCCCCCCGATCGCCCGGCCGGCCTTCCCCAAGGCGGCACGGACGACATGTGGCTCTGTCGCCGCTCCCATCATGCTCTGTAGTCACCCGATTACGCAACGTTGTCGGCCAAATCCATCATTTCGGACACTCCCGGCTTCCCGGGCTCGCGACCGCCGGATACCCCGCCGGAGTCCCCGAAAACGCTGCGAGCCACTCCTACGAGGAGGAGACTCGGCGCCGGGTTGACGCAACCACGCACCGGGGGTCGTGCGTTTAGCACAACGAGGGTGGCGCGCGCAGGAAATGGGGAAAGAAGGCCCCAGCGCCCCTCGTTCCCTGTACGCGTACCCTGTCGAGGTGACCTGGATGCGGAAACGTGACCACAATGTGCTGACCAACGCCGCATCGCTGCTTATCTGTGGCCTGTTGGCCGGCGTGGTGGTCGCGGCGGCGGCCTTCCCCGCGGTGGCGATGTCCGGGCTGGCCGCCAAGGCCGGCGCCGAGACCTTCGGCGCGTTGCCGAAGGAGCTGACGGTGGCCCGCGCGCCACAGATCAGTTACCTGCTCGCCGCCGACGGCAAGACACCGCTCGCCACGATGTACGACGAGAACCGCCGCGACGTGAAGCTGTCCGACGTCTCGCCGATCATGCAGAAAGCGATCATCGCGGCCGAGGACCACGACTTCTACAAGCACAACGGGGTCGACCTCAACGGGGTCGCGCGCGCCTTCGTCAACAACAGCTCCGGCACCGCCGACCGGCAGGGCGCCTCGACGCTCACCATGCAGTACGTCCGGCTGGCCATCGCGTACTCGGCGACCCACCCGGCCGACGTGGTGGCGGCGACCGAGGACACCAGCGCCCGCAAGATGCGCGAGATGCGCTACGCCATCCAGATCGACAAGGAGCTCTCCAAGGACGAGATCCTGGAGCGCTACCTCAACATCGCCGCGTTCGGCAACGGCGCGTACGGCATCTACGCCGCCAGCCAGGTCTACTTCAACAAGCACCCGAAGAACCTGAAAATCGAGGAAGCGGCGATGCTGGCCGGCCTGGTCAAGGCACCCAGCTCGTTCGACCCGACCACCAAGAGCGGCTACCCGCTGGCAGTGGCCCGGCGCGACTACGTCATCAACAACATGGTCGAGATCGGCGCCATCAGCAAGGAGGAGGGCGAGGCTGCCAAGGCGGTCAAGCTGGAGGTCAAGGGCAAGCGGGCGCCCAACGGCTGCGTCTCCACCAACGAGAAGGGGTGGGGCTTCTTCTGCGACTACTTCTACCGCTGGTGGATGCAGCAGCCCGAATTCGGCTCGACCTCGTACGACCGGGAGCGGCGGCTGAAGAGCGGCGGCTACACCATCGTCACCACCCTCGACCCCCAGGCGCAGCGCGGCGCGGACAAGGCCGTCCGCAAGGCCAAGAAGGAGACCGCCAAGGAGGCCGCCATGGTGGCGGTCGTCGAGCCGGGCACCGGCCGGGTCCGGGCGCTGGCGGTGAACCGCAACTTCAAGCTGGACGACCCGAATAAGCCGACCAACAAGCCGCACAGCGACCCGAAGCAGCGGAAGAAGGGCAAGCTCGGCAACTACCCGAACACGGTGAACCCGCTGCTCACCGGCGGCGACGGCATCACCGGGTACCAGGCCGGCTCGACCTTCAAAATCTTCACCATCGTGGCCGCGCTGGAAAAGGGCATCCCGCTCAGCTACACCATCAACGCTCCGCAGACGTTCAAGTCGGAGTACATCATCAACAGCAGGAGCCCCGCCGCGTGCCCCGGCACGCACTTCTACTGCCCAACCAACTCCGGCAAGAAGGCCGGCGGCGTGCAGAACATGTGGAGCGCCTTCAGCGCCTCGATCAACACCTACTTTGTGCCGCTGCAGCAGCAGGTCGGCGCGGAGAACGTCGTCGACGCGGCCAAGCGGCTCGGCATCCAGTTCCGGCAGAGCGAGGACGCGAAGTTAGGGTCCACCAAGGAGGCTGCCCACCAGTGGGGCGCCTTCACCCTCGGTGTCTCGCAGACCACCCCGCTGGAGCTGGCCAACGCGTACGCCACCCTCGCCGCCGACGGCAAGTACTGCGAGCCGATCCCGGTGCAGGAGATCAAGGACCCGGAGGGCAAGAAGCTCGACATCGCCAACCCGCGCTGCGAGAAGCGGATCAGCACCGAGGTGGCCCGCGCCGCCGTGGACGCCGCCCGCTGCCCGGTCGGCGACAACTCCTCGACCAGCAAGTGCGGCGGCAGCCGTACCGCCCGGACGGTGAAGGGCATCGTCGACGCGCCGGTGGCCGGCAAGTCCGGCACCACCGACTCCGAGAAGACCGCCTCCCTGGTCGCGATGACCAAGCAGTACGCGGTGGCCGGCATCATGGCCGACCCGGACTGGCCGCAGACCAACGTCAAGATGAAGCACAACCAGACCGACGGCATCAACCCGCCGGTGTACGAGACGTTGAAGGCGGCGATGAAGGGCAAGCCGCGGATCAACTTCGAACCGCCGGGCAAGAAGATCTCCGAGGGTGACCAGCGCTCCATCCCCGACGTGAAGTGCCTGGCGCTGGACCGGGCGAAGTCCCGGATCGAAGGCGCCGGCTTCGACGCGATCGTCTCCGACGTCCGGGTGACCTCCAACTGCCCGCCGGGCACCGCCGCCGGCACCAGCCCGAGCGGCCGGACCATCAAGGGCGGCGTGGTCACCATCCAGGTCAGCAGCGGCGGGGGCAGCACGCCCGGCTCGGACACCACGCCGGGCGGCCCAGGAGGCGCACCGACCAATCCCGGCCGTCCCCCGGGTCGCCCCAACGGCTGACCGGCAGCCAGCACCGCGACGGGCGGTCACCCCAGGTGGGGTGACCGCCCGTTCGTCGTACCGCTGCGCTGCGGTGCCCGGTGCTCAGAGACCGAGCTGCCGGCGTACCTCCGCGGCCACCCGACCCCCCTCGGCCCGGCCGGCCACCGCGGCCTGCGCCGCCTTCATGGCCGGGCCCATCTGGGCCTTGCCGGTGAAGCCGCCCGCGGCGAGCGCCCCCGCGACCAGCTCCGTCATCTCGGCGTCGGAGAGCTGCTTCGGCAGGTAGCGCTCCAGCACCTCGCCCTCGGCGGTCTCCCTCGCGGCCTGCTCGGTACGCCCCGCGTCGGCGAACGCGGTCGCCGCCTCACGCCGCTTCTTCGCCTCCTTCGTCAGCACCCCGAGCACCTCGTCGTCGGTGAGCTCGCGCTTGGCCTTACCGGCGACCTCGGCGTTGCCGACGGCCGCGAGCGCCATCCGCAGCGTGGAGGTGGTCAGCTCGTCGCGTGCCTTGAGGGCGTTGCGCATGTCGGCGGTCAGCCGGTCCTTCAGCGTGCTCATGGACGGTCAAACTACCCTGAACGTCATGCGAAAGCGCACACTATTCCGGCTTGCGGCCGGAACCGCCGCGGTCGGCGCGGCCACCCTGGCATACGCGTCGCTCGTCGAGCGCAACATGTTCACCCTGCGGCGGTACGACGTCCCGGTGCTGCCGGCCGACGCCGAACCGCTGCGCGTGCTGCACCTGTCCGACCTGCACATGATGCCCGACCAGCGGCGCAAGCAGGGCTGGGTGGCGTCGCTGGCCGCACTCGACCCCGACCTTGTCGTGGTGACCGGCGACAACATGGCGCACCCCGGCGCCGTGCCCGGCGTGCTGCGCGCCCTGCAACCGTTGCTCGACTACCCGGGCGCCTTCGTCTTCGGTTCCAACGACTACACCGGGCCGGTCTGGAAGAACCCGTTCACCTACTTCCTCCCCGACCGGGAGTACACCGAGGGCGTCGACCTGCCGTTCGAGGAGCTGCGCGAGGTCCTCACCGGCGCCGGGTGGGTGGACCTCAACAACGCCCGCACCACCCTCAAGGCCGGCGGCCGGGCGGTCGAGCTGGTCGGCGTGGACGACCCGCACGTCGAGCGGGACGACTACGCCGCGGTGGCCGGCCCGGTGTCGCCCTCGGCGGACCTGTCGATCGCGCTCAGCCACTCCCCCGAGCCGGCCGTGCTCGACCAGATGGCCGCCGACGGCTTCGGGCTGCTGCTCGCCGGGCACACCCACGGCGGCCAGGTCTGCGTACCCGGCGTCGGGGCGCTGGTGACCAACTGCGGGCTGCCCCGCTCGATGGCGAAGGGGCTGCACCGCTGGCCGGGCTCCAACTCCTGGCTGCACGTCTCCGCCGGCCTGGGCACGCACCCCACCGCCCCGGTCCGCTTCGCCTGCCCGCCGGAGGCCAGCCTCCTCACCCT
>NZ_POUB01000338.1 GCF_003236335.1 Micromonospora deserti | reverse complement strand
GTCTTCGCGCGGCGCGCGTCCTGGCAGCCGACGGCCAGCACGGCCAGGGCCACGGTGGCGGCCGCGCGCCGCGCGAAGACGACTGATCGGGACATCGGTCTCCTCGTTCGGGTGGGCCGCCCGAGGTGGACGGCGGGGCGGTCGGCCGGGCGCGGTGCCGGGTTCGGCCGGCGCGGGCGCCCGTCCTGGAAACGACTCGGCGCGCCGGCGGGACACGTCGGCCCCGATGTACCCCGGAGGCGGGCACCCAACCGTCCACCCGCCGTCACCGGTCGCCCTGGCCGGGCGCCGGTGGCCGTACCGCCGACAGCCGGGTGGGAACGACGGCGCCGCCGGCCCCCGGCGGGGGACCGGCGGCGCGGTCGGGGTCAGCCGACCGGGCGGAAGCGCCGCAGCCGGAGGCTGTTGGCGACGACGAAGACCGAGGAGAAGGCCATCGCGGCGCCGGCGATCATCGGGTTGAGCAGGCCGGCGGCAGCCAGCGGCAGGGCGGCGACGTTGTAGGCGAAGGCCCAGAACAGGTTGCCCTTGATGATGCCGAGGGTGCGCCGGGAGAGCCGGATCGCGTCGACCGCCGCCGTGAGGTCACCCCGGACCAGGGTCAGGTCGGCGGCCTCGATCGCCACGTCGGTGCCGGTGCCCATGGCCAACCCCAGGTCGGCCTGGGCGAGGGCGGCGGCGTCGTTGATCCCGTCGCCGACCATCGCCACGATCTTCCCCTCGGCCTGGAGCCGCCGGACCACGTCGACCTTGTCGGCCGGGAGCACCTCGGCGCTGACCTCGTCGATGCCGACCTCCGCGGCGACCGCCGTCGCCACGGTGGTGTTGTCGCCGGTGAGCAGCACCGGGGTCAGGCCGAGGGCGCGCAACCCGGCGACCGCTGCCCGGCTGGTCGGCTTCACCACGTCGGCCACCGCGAAGACGCCGCGGGCCCGCCCCTGCCAACCGGCGAGGACCGCCGTCCGCCCCGCGGCCTCCGCGTCGGTCGCCGCCCGCTCGACCTGCGGCGGTACGTCGAGGCCACGCTCGCGCAGCAGCCGCAGCCGGCCGACCACCACCTCGCGGCCGTCGACCGACCCGGTCACGCCGAGGCCCTCGACGTTGACGAAGCCGGTCACCGGCGTCAGCGCGCCCGCTTCGGCGGCACCGGCGGCGATCGCCTGGGCGATCGGGTGCTCGGAGGCGGACTCCAGGGCGCCGGCCAGCTGGAGCAGCTCGGCGCGGTCCTCGCCGGGGGCGGGGAGCACGTCGACCAGGGTCATCTTCCCGGTGGTGACGGTGCCGGTCTTGTCCAGCACCACGGTGTCCACCCGCCTGGTGGACTCCAGCATCTCCGGTCCCTTGATCAGAATGCCGAGCTGGGCTCCCCGGCCGGTGCCGACCAGCAGCGCGGTCGGCGTGGCCAGGCCGAGGGCGCACGGGCACGCGATGATCAGCACCGCCACCGCGGCGGTGAACGCGGCGCTGGCGCCCGCCCCGGTGCCGAGCCACCAACCGAGGGTGCCGGCGGCGAGGGCGATCACGATCGGCACGAAGACGCCGGAGATCCGGTCGGCCAGCCGCTGCGCGGCCGCCTTGCCGGTCTGCGCCGCCTCGACGAGCTTCGCCATCTGGGCGAGCTGGGTGTCCGAGCCGACCCGGGTCGCGGTGACCACCAGCCGGCCGCCCGCGTTGACGGTCGCGCCGACCACGGTGTCGCCCGGGCCCACCTCGACCGGCACGGACTCGCCGGTGAGCATGCTGGCGTCCACCGCCGAGGTGCCCTCGTCGACCACCCCGTCGGTGGCGATCTTCTCGCCGGGGCGGACCACGAACCGGTCCCCCACCGCGAGCTGGTCGACCGGGATCCGGGTCTCCACGCCGGCCCGGAGCACCGCGACGTCCTTGGCGCCGAGTTCGAGCAGGGCGCGCAGGGCCGCCCCGGCGGTCCGCTTCGAGCGGGCCTCGAAGTACCGGCCGGCGAGGATGAACACGGTCACCCCGGCCGCCGCCTCCAGGTAGATGTTGCCGGCGCCGTCGGTACGGCTGATGTCAAGGCTGAAGGGGTGGGTCATGCCGGGCATGCCGGCGTCGCCGAGGAAGAGCGCCCACAGCGACCAGCCGAACGCGGCCAGGGTGCCGAGCGAGACCAGGGTGTCCATGGTCGCCGCACCGTGCCGCAGGTTGACCCACGCCGCCCGGTGGAACGGCAGCCCGCCGTAGACCACGACCGGAGCGGCCAGCGTCAGCGACAGCCACTGCCAGTAGTCGAACTGCCACACCGGCGCCATCGCCAACAGGATCACCGGCACGGTCAGCACGACCGAGACCCACAGCCGGGTACGCAGCCCGCGCAGCTCGTCCACCGGCCCGCTGGCCCGCGGCGCGCCGGTCGGGACGGGCGGGGGTGGCAGGGCCGCGGTGTAGCCCGTCTTCTCCACCGTGGCGATCAGGTCGTCCGGCGTGACCGTGTCCACGTAGCGGACCGTGGCCTTCTCGGTGGCGTAGTTGACGGTGGCGCTGACGCCGTCCAGGCGGTTCAGCTTCTTCTCGATCCGAGCCGCGCAGGAGGCACAGGTCATCCCGCCGATCGCCAACTCGATCTGGTTCTGCGCCACCGGTAGTGGTTTCGCGGTGGATGTCATCGCAACCTCCGGTCAGTTGTGCCCGTGACCGGGGGCGCCGTGGTCGGCGTCGACGGTCGGTGCGCTCGGGGTGGTGGGCACGGTCGGGGTGGGCGCCGCGGTCGGCGCCGCGCCGCCGGGCGCGGCCGGAGCACCGGCACCGTGCGGGGTGCCGGCGACGACGGTGAACTCGGCCGTGCGCACCGTGCCGCCGTGCTTGAAGTCCAGGTAGAGCCGGTACGTGCCGGCAGATGGCACCTCGGCGGAGAAGGTCACGTCAGGGCCGGGTGTCGTCCGCCCGTCGCCCGGCGCGCCCTCCGGGTGCACGTGCAGGTACGCCAGGTCACCCTGCCGCAGTGCCACCAGATGCCCGTACGCGCCCAGGTAGGGCTCCAGGTCGGTGACCGGCACCCCGCCACGGCTCACGCGCAGGGTCAGCGCGGACGTGCGGCCCGGGTCCGGGGTGCCGGCGAGGGTGACGGTGTAACCGTCGACGGTGGTGCTGGTGGCGGGGGCCGGCAGCGGCCGGTCGGTCAGCGCCCCGGGGACGGTCACGTCGACACCGAGGGTCAGCGGCTCCCCGCCGGTGGGCGTGAAGTCGGCGAACGCCCGCCAGACGCCGGGCCCGCCCAGCGGCGAGGCGACCCGCCAGGTGCCGTCCGGGCCCAGCTCCGGGTGCACGTGCCGGAAGCCGGAGAGGTCCCGGCGGGTGACGATCAGGTGCATGGGCTTGTCGTGCGCCACGTCGTACGCGGTGACCGGTCGGCCGTCGGGGCCGGTGATCTGGAAGGCGAACTCGCCGGCCGGGGCGCCGACCGGGCGGAGGGTGTATCCGCGGTCGGAGACGAGCAGCCCACCGGGCAGGTGCGCGGCGCCGCTCTCCTCGCCCCCGTGCCCGGCCCCGCCGGCGGTCGCGTGGCCGCCGTCGGTGGCGTCGTGGCGGGTCTCGGCGGCCGGGGCCACGGGGCCGGCCACCTGGCCGACCCCGTACGCCGCGCCGAACACCGCCGCGATGCCGAGGGCGAAACCACTCAGCTTCGTCGCCGTGTTCATCGGTGCACCTCGGGTCTCTCCGTGCCGGCCGTCAGCTGCCGACGAGGTCGTAGCCGGCCTCGTCGACCGCGGCGCGCACGGTGTCGATGTCCAACGGGCTCTCACTGGTGACGGCGACCCGGCCGGTGGCCAGGTCGACCTGGACGTCGCTGACGCCCGGGATCGCGCCGACCTCGGCGCTGACCGAGCTGACGCAGTGCCCACAGGTCATGCCCTGCACCTGGTACGTCGTGGTGACCATCGGAACTCTCCTCTCACCGCCACCCATAATACCCCCTAGGGGTAATACGAGAACGGATGACCGCCTACTCGTCGCACCGGTACCCGGTGGGGGTATCGGCCGCACGAGGACCGTACCATACCCCCGAGGGGTACGCTATCCTCGGTCGCATGACCGCACCCACGCCCGCCCCCACCCGGGGCTACACCGCCAGCAAGGACCAACTGCTCGCCCGGCTGCGCCGCATCGAGGGACAGGTCCGCGGCATCGAGAAGATGGTCGACGACGACCGGTACTGCATCGACGTCCTCACCCAGATCTCCGCCATCCAGGCCGCCCTGGACAAGGTCGCCCTCGGCCTGCTCGATGGGCACGCCCGGCACTGCATGCACGAGGGCGCGGCCGAGGGCCGGGCCGACGAGATGGCCACCGAGATGATGGCCGCGGTCGGCCGCCTGATGAAGCGCGGCTGACCAGCGCCGTCCCGCACACACCCGCCGCCCGCCGGCACCACCTCTTCACCCCTTACGGCCCGTCCACCGGTCACCGACGCCCGTCGCCCGGGCGCGCCTGACATCAGGGGGCCCGGGCGACGGTGCGGCCGGCTCAGAGCCGGGCGAGGATCCTCCGCATCGTGTCGATCTCGGCTTGCTGGGCGCTGATGATCTGCTCGGCGAGGCTCTTCGCCTCCGTGTTCACGCCCCGGCTGAGCTCGTCCCGGGCCATCGTCACGGCGCCCTCGTGGTGGGCGATCATCATGGTCAGGAACAGCCGGTCGAACTCCCGACCCGAGGCCGACGCCAACCTGGTCATGTCCTCGTCGGGCATCATGCCGGGCATCCCGTGATCCACGTGCGGCAGCTCCGCGCCCGGCGAGGGCACGGGTCGGCCCCAGGCGGCCAACCAGCCGCTCATGGTGGCGATCTCCGGCGCCTGGGCGGCCTTGATCTCACCAGCCAGCCGCTTGACCTCCGGGTCGGCGGCCCGCGTCGCGGCCAGCTCCGACATCTCCACCGCCTGCCGGTGGTGCGGGATCATCATCTGGGCGAACATCACGTCGGCGTCACCGAACGCGGACGCGTCGGCGGACGTGGGGACACCCGTCGGGGTGGACATGGACTTGTCGTGCCCGGCGCCGGCGGGCGGGTGGTTCCCAGCCCCGCAGGCGGCCAGGGCGAGGGCGGCGGTCACGGTCACGCCGGCCAGGGCGGCACGGCGCGCGATGGTACGAGTGTTCACGGTTGAGCCTTTCGGTGTCGGAACGTACGCAGCAGGACGGGGACGCGGACCGGTGAGCTGGTCCGCGCCGAGGCGTCCTATCTGCGCAGCACCGAGACCGTGGCGAGCCGCAGACCGAGCGGCCGGTGCGGCGGCGCCCGGGGCGACGGGGACGGGCCGAGCGAGCTGCGGCCCTCCCGGCCCACGCTGGCGACGCCGGCCAGCAGGAGCACGGCGAGCAGCACCGACACGGCGAGCGCGCCGAGCACGGCGAGGCAGACCGCCCATCCCGGCAGCTCGCCGCCGCCGCCCTCCGAGAGCAGCCGGTGGCTGGGGGACCACCGGTCGGCCGGGAGCAGCCGATCCACGGCGCGGGCCAGGGCGGAGACGGCCTCAGCCACGGCGTGGGCGGACACGCCCGGACCGGGCACCGCTGGCGGGGGGTTGGCGGGCCCGTGCGCCCGATCAGCGGGCGCGGCCCGCGCGGGACCGGCCGGCACCGCGTGCGCCCGATCAGCGGGCCCGGCCCGCACGGAACCGGCGGGCACGGCGCTGGCTCTTATACACATCT
>NZ_POUB01000337.1 GCF_003236335.1 Micromonospora deserti | reverse complement strand
GGGTGGGGGGTTCGGTGGGTGGTGCGTTCGGCGGCGCGAACGGCGTCGGCGTAGGCGAGGGCGGTGCGGCGGAGAGCGGCCTCGGGGTCGAGGTCGGCCTCCCTCGCTGCGGCGACCGTGGCCAGCAGGCTGGCGCCGAGCCGGGCCTCCGGGTCCACCTGGGACTCGGTCAGGGGCGGCGGCACGGCGAGGCCGACCCGGCCGGCGCGTTCCAGGATCTTGGCGGCCAGGGCGAGCGCGGGCTGGCTCAGCGCGATGCCGTCCAGCACCGAGTCCCGGGCCTTCTCGGCCCGCTTGATCCGCTCCCAGCTCGCGGTGATCTCCTCCAGGCTGCCCGCCTCCGCGTCGGCGAAGACGTGCGGGTTGCGCCGGACCATCTTGTCGACCAGCCCACCGGCCACGTCGTCCACGGTCCACCGCTCGCCCTCGGGCAGCTCCTCGGCGAGCCGGGCGTGCAGCACCACCTGGAGCAGCACGTCGCCCAGCTCCTCGCGGAGCGCGTCGGTGTCCCCGGCGCTGATCGCGTCGTACGCCTCGTAGCACTCCTCAAGCAGGAAGCCGGCGAGGCTGCGGTGCGTCTGCGCCCGCTTCCACGGGTCGCCGCCGGGCGACGCCAGCCGGTCCATCACCGCCACCGCGTCGAGCAGCCGAGCACCCGGCGGGTCCCACGAGCCGTACATCAGCTCCAACTCGGCCAGGCCGGGCTCGCGGGCCAGCCGCAGGCCCAGCTCCCGGGCCAGCGCCTCGTCACCGGCCGGGCCGGCCAGCCAGACCGCGGTGCCGTGCGCCGCCGCCGCGTCGAGCAGCGCCGGCGTCGCATGGCCGTCGACCACCGTGACCCGGGCGCCCGCCGCGCGGACCGCCCGCAACAGCTCGCTCTCCGCCGCCGCCAGCACCGGTGCCGCGCGTACGACGTCCCAGGCCGCCGCCGTCAGCAACCCTGCCGGCAGCCGGGGCGAGGTGACCAGCAGGACGATCCGGTTGGTCATGCTCAGCTGTCGACCGCCCCGGCCGTCTCCGGCCCGGTCGAGGGCAGCGGATCCGGGGTGGAGATGTCGGTGACCGGCCCGTCGGCGTCGATGAAGGGCAGCGAGTAGAACAGCAGCGTCTGGCCGTTGCTGACCACCGACGGCACACCGAGCGGCTGGAAGCGCGGGTTGATCGACGCGCCGACCCGCTCCGCCTCCTCCTGAAGGGCGGCGCTGAGCGCGGCCCCGCTGCGGACGAAGCCGCCGTCACCGAAGAGCTGCCGGACCTGCTCCACGGTGAGGCCGGGCTGGATGCCGCCGGTCTTCTCCAGCGCCCGGTAGACCGCCATCACCGCGTCGTCGCTCAGCTCACCCGGCGGCAGCTGCTGACCGAGCACCGCGGAGATGTCCGCCCACTCGCCCCAGAGCTTGACGTACTCGGCGGTAGCCGGCACCCGCAGCTGCTGCTCGAGCTGCTCGGGGCTCACCTGGTCGGGCACCTGGAGGTTCTTCGCGGCCACCACCCGCTTGCCCAGGTCGATGCTGACCAGCAGGTTGACCACGTCCTGCCGGGTCACCGAGGTGCGCAGCTGCTCCGGCGACGGGGTCGCGCCGACCCGGCCCGCCTCCTCGCGTACCGCCTCGCCGAACTTCGCCTGGGCATCGGAGTAGATCGCGTCCACCCGGCTCACCGGGTATGTCGTGTCGCCGACGTACGCGGCGACGTCCGGCGCGGACCTCCCGCACGCACCGAGGGAGAGGACACCGAGGGCCGCGACGCTGGCGGCGGCGATGAGACGGCGAGCACGCATGCCGGTCACTCTCTCATGCCCCTTCGCCACCTGTGACGCCCCCCACCTCCTGCCGGACCGGCGGCCAGCGCGCAAACACCGGCCACCGGCCCGACCTCCCGCCGGTCAGCGTGCGCCGGCACCGCCACCCGCTCCCGCCCTCCGCCGGGCCGGCGGTCAGCGCGCGCCGGCACCGGCCACCGCCGGCTCGCCGAGGAGATCGGAGAGCAGTTGGGCGCACCACTCCAGCAGGGCCTGGTCGCGCAGCGGCTCCCCGCCGACCCGCCGGGTGCTCGGGCGCGGCACGCTGACCTGGTCGAGCGCGGACTTGTAGACCGCGTCCGGGTGGTAGCGCTTCAGCCGCAGCTGCTTCGAATCGGGCAGCGGCAGCGGGCCGAACCGCAGGTGCTTGCCCTGCATCGAGACGTCGGTGAGACCGTACCGGCGGGCGAGCAGCCGGAACCGCGCCACCGCCACCAGGTTCTGCACCGGGGCGGGCGGCTCGCCGTAGCGGTCGGTCATCTCGGCCACCACCTCGCGCAGTCGCTCTTCGTCGCGGGCCTCGGCGAGCTTGCGGTACATCTCCAGGCGCAGCCGCTCCACGCCGACGTAGTCGTGCGGCAGATGCGCGTCGACCGGCAGGTCGATCTTGACGTCGACCTCCTCCTCCGGGCGCTCGCCCTTGAACGCCTGCACCGCCTCGCCGACCATCCGCACGTACAGGTCGAAGCCGACGCCCTCGATGTGGCCGGACTGCTCACCACCGAGCAGGTTGCCGGCGCCCCGGATCTCCAGGTCCTTCATCGCCACGTACATGCCGGCGCCCAGCTCGGTGTGCTGGGCGATGGTGGCCAGCCGCTCGTGGGCGTGCTCGGTCAGCGGCCTCTCCGGCGGGTAGAGGAAGTACGCGTACGCCCGCTCCCGGCCCCGGCCGACCCGGCCGCGGATCTGGTGCAGCTGGGCCAGGCCGAGCAGGTCGGCCCGCTCCACGATCAGGGTGTTGGCGTTGGGGATGTCGATGCCGGACTCCACGATCGTGGTGCAGACCAGCACGTCGAACTCCTTCTCCCAGAAGCCGACCATGACCTTCTCCAGCGCCTCCTCGCCCAGCTGGCCGTGCGCCACCGCGACCCGGGCCTCGGGCACCAGCTCCCGGAGCCGGCGGGCCGCCCGCTCGATCGACTCCACCCGGTTGTGCAGGTAGAAGACCTGCCCGTCCCGGAGCAACTCGCGGTGGATGGCGGCGGCCACCTGCCGCTCGTCGTACGCCCCGACGGCGGTGAGCACCGGGTGGCGCTCCTCCGGCGGGGTGGCGATCGTGGACATCTCCCGGATGCCGGTGATCGCCATCTCCAGGGTGCGCGGGATCGGGGTCGCCGACATGCTCAGCACGTCGACCGAGGCGCGCATCGTCTTCAGGTGCTCCTTGTGCTCGACGCCGAAGCGCTGCTCCTCGTCGACGATGACCAGGCCCAGCGACCTGAACCGGGTGGCCGACTGGAGCAGCCGGTGGGTGCCGATGACGATGTCGGCCGTACCGTCGGCCGCCATCGCCAGGGTCTGCTCGGCCTCCTTCGGCGTCTGGAACCGGGACAGCTGCCGGATGGCCACCGGGAACTGGCTCATCCGCTCGGCGAAGGTGTTGTAGTGCTGCTGCACCAGCAGCGTGGTCGGCACCAGCACCGCCACCTGCTTGCCGTCCTGCACCGCCTTGAACGCCGCCCGCACCGCGATCTCGGTCTTGCCGTAGCCGACGTCGCCGCAGATCAGCCGGTCCATCGGGACGGTCTGCTCCATGTCCCGCTTGACCTCCTCGATGGCGGCGAGCTGGTCCGGCGTCTCCTGCCACGGGAAGGCGTCCTCCAGCTCCCGCTGCCACGGGGTGTCCGGCCCGAACGCGTGCCCCTTGGACGCCTTGCGCGCGGCGTAGAGCTGAATCAGCTGGGCGGCGATCTCGCGTACCGCCTTGCGGGCCCGGGCCTTGGACTTCTGCCAGTCCGAGCCGCCCATCTTGTGCAGCGCCGGCTGCTCTCCGCCGACGTAGCGGGAGAGCTGGTCGAGCTGGTCGGTGGGAACGAAGAGCCGGTCGCCGGGCTGGCCGCGCTTGCTCGGGGCGTACTCGATGACCAGGTACTCCCGGCTGGCGCCGTTGACGGTGCGCTGCACCAGTTCGAGGTAGCGACCGATGCCGTGCTGCTCGTGCACGACGTGATCGCCGGCCTTCAACTCCAGCGGGTCGATGGTGTTACGCCGGCGGCTCGGCATCCTGCGCATGTCGCGGGTCGAGGTGCCCCGCCCACCGGTGATGTCACTGCCGGTGAGCAGCACGAACCGCGATGCCTCGTCGACGAAGCCGGCGGTCAGCCCGCCGCAGGAGACCAGCAGCTCGCCGGGGGTGGGCGCGGCGGGCACCTCCTCGGTCAGCCGGGCACCCAGCCCGGCGTCGCGGAGCACCTCCACCGCCCGCTGCGCGGGGCCGTGCCCCTCGAAGACCAGCGCGATCGACCAGCCCTCGCCGGCCCAGCGCTTCAGGTCGTCGACCACCCGGGCGGTCTCGCCGTGGTAGAGCGGGGCGGGCTGGGCAGCCAGGGTCACCGCGATGGTGTCGTCGGGCGTGACGTCGACCTCGACGGGCCCGTCCTCCCAGGGCTGCGGGGCCGGCGCCGCCTCCGCCTCCACCAGCCCGAACGGCGACAGCGTCCACCACGGCTGGCGCAGCTTGGCGGCGGCGGCACGCACGTCGGCCAAGGTGCGGAAGGCGGCGGCGCCGAGGTCCACCGGGGCCTGCCCGCCGACCGCCGCCGCGGCCCAGCTGGCCTGGAGGAACTCTTCCGAGGTACGCACCAGGTCGTGCGCCCGGGTGCGGATCCGCTCCGGGTCGCAGAGGATCACGTGGGTGCCGGCCGGCATGGTGTCCAGCAGCAACTCCATCGAGTCGGCGCCGATCAGCGCAGGCGCTAGGGACTCCATCCCCTCCACCGGGATGCCCTCGGCCAGCTTGTCGAGGATCTCAACCAGCTCCGGGTGCTGCTCCGCCAGCGCGGCCGCCTGCCTGCGCACCGCCGGGGTGAGCAGCAGCTCCCGGCAGGGCGGGGCCCACAGCTGCGGCACCTGCTCGATGGTCCGCTGGTCGGCCACGGCGAAGGTGCGGATCTCCTCCACCTCGTCGCCCCAGAACTCCACCCGCGACGGGTGCTCGTCGGTGGGCGGGAAGACGTCCAGGATGCCGCCGCGCACCGCGAACTCGCCGCGCTTGGTGACCAGGTCGACCCGGGCGTACGCCATGTCCGTCAGCCGGCGGGCCACCTCCTCCAGGTCAGCCTCGTCGCCGGCGGCGAGCTGCACCGGCTCGAGGTCGCCGAGCCCCCGCAGCTGTGGCTGGAGCAGCGACCGGACCGGGGCGACGACCACCCGTAGCGGGCCGGTGCGCCCGCGCGCGTCGGGCGACTCCGGGTGGGCCAGCCGGCGCAGCACGGCCAGCCGCCGGCCGACGGTGTCGGAGCGGGGCGAGAGGCGCTCGTGCGGCAGCGTCTCCCAGGACGGGAAGACCGCCACCTGCTCCGGCGGCAACAGGGTGCCCAGGGCGGCGGCCAGGTCGTCGGCCTCCCGGGTGGTGGCCGTCACGGCGAGCACCGGCCGGCCCGCGCCCCCGGCGGCACCATCGGCGTCGGCCGCGACGGCGGCGACCGCGAACGGCCGCGACGCCGGCGGGGCGGTGATGTCGAGCCCGTCGACCTGCGCGGCACCGGAGCGCGCCAGGTCACGCGCCCGGGCCAGCCCGGGATCGGCCAGGGCGGCGGAGAACAGACCGGTGAGCATGTGTGATCACTTCCCGTGAGGTCGCCAGGTCGGCGCGCGGTGTAGCCGTGGCACACGACAGATACCCCGCGTCCGTCGGGACGGGGGGTGCACGCCACCAGCCTATCCCCGCCCCCCGACCGCCACCTCCATCCGGCA
>NZ_POUB01000336.1 GCF_003236335.1 Micromonospora deserti | reverse complement strand
TCCCGCCACGCCCCACCACCCCGCTCTCCACGGGCGCGCTGCTGGTCAACGGCCGCCACCAGCCGCGTATCGGCCACGAGGTCACCCACGAGATGGCCTCCGCCGACCAGGTTGACCTGCTCTGCGCGTTCATCAAGTGGCACGGTCTGCGCCTGGTGGAGCGGCCGATCCGCGAGCTGATCGAGCGCGGCGGCCGGCTGCGGGTCATCACCACGACGTACCTGGGCGCGACCGACCAGCGGGCCCTCGATCGGCTCGCCGAGTTGGGCGCCGAGATCAAGGTGTCCTACGAGACGAGGACCACCCGGCTGCACGCCAAGGCCTGGTTGTTCCGCCGCCGCAACGGCACCAGCACCGCGTATGTCGGCTCGTCCAACCTGTCGAAGACCGCGCTGGTCGACGGCGTGGAGTGGAACGTGCGGGTGTCCAACCTGGAGCAGCCGCACGTGATCGACACGTTCACCGCGACGTTCGGGGACTACTGGCACGACCGGGCGTTCGAGGACTACGACCCGGCCAAGGACGCGGATCGGCTCCGCAGGGCGCTCAGCGGGGAGCGCCGCGACGATACGCCTACCGAGATCGCCAACCTGGACGTGCGGCCGTACCCGTATCAGGCGGAGATCCTGGCCGACCTGGACGCCGAACGGAAGGTACACGGGCGGCACCGCAACCTCGTGGTCATGGCCACCGGCACCGGCAAGACGGTGGTCGCGGCGCTCGACTACCGCCGGCTCCGCCGCGACAGCACCGTCGACTCGCTGCTCTTCGTCGCGCATCAGGAGCAGATCCTCCGGCAGAGCCTGTCGACGTTCCGGCAGGTGATGGGGGACGGCAGCTTCGGCGAGACGCTCGTCGGAGGCAGGGAGCCGCAGCACTGGCGGCACGTCTTCGCCTCCGTCCAGTCGCTGCACCGGCGGGAGATCGACCCCGCGGCGTACGACATGGTGATCGTCGACGAGTTCCACCACGCGGAGGCGCCGACGTACGCCCGGTTGTTGGAGCGGCTGCGGCCGCGCGTACTGCTGGGGTTGACCGCGACCCCCGACCGGGCCGACGGCGGCGACGTGCGCCGGTGGTTCGACGGCCGCGCGGCCGTGGAGCTGCACCTGTGGGATGCCCTGGAACGGCAGTTGTTGGCGCCGTTCCAGTATTTCGGGCTGCACGACGACGTCGACCTGTCGCAGCTGCGCTGGAAGCGCGGGCAGGGGTACGACCGGGCGGCGCTGGACGGCGTCTACACCGGCAACCACGCCCGGGCGCGCATGGTGCTGCGGGCCGTCCGCGACAAGGTCGACGTCGGGCGGATGCGGGCGCTGGGGTTCTGCGTGAGCATCGGGCACGCCGCGTTCATGGCGGACTTGTTCACGCAGCATGGCGTCCCGTCGGCGGCGGTGACCTCGCGGGTTGACGGCGCCGGCCGGCAGGCGCTGCTGGCGGCATTCCGTAACGGCGAGCTGCGGGTTCTCTTCACCGTTGACCTGTTCAACGAGGGCGTCGACCTGCCGATTGTCGACACGATTCTCATGCTGCGCCCCACCGAGAGCGCGACGATCTTCCTTCAGCAGCTCGGCCGGGGGCTACGCCTGGACGACGACAAGCCGTGCCTGACCGTGCTGGACTTCATCGGCGGGCAGCACGCCAACTTCCGCTTCGACCTGCGGTGGCGGGCACTGACCGGGGTGAGCCGGCGGGCCGTAGCCGAGGCGGTGCGGGACGACTTCCCGAGGCTGCCGAGCGGGTGCCACATCGAGCTGGACCGTGTCGCTAAGGACATCGTTCTCCGCAACGTGGAGAAGGCGATGCCCACGTCGAAGCGCGGGTTGGTCGCCGAGCTGCGGCAGCTCGGCGATGTGAGTCTCGCGGAGTTCCTGCGGGAGACCGGGTTGGAGATCGAGGACGTGTACCGGTCGGCGGCCGTCGGTGGCTGGACAGGGCTGCGGCGCCTCGCGGGGCTGGAAACCTCGGCTCCTGGACCGGCCGAACGGGACTTGGGGCGGGCGATCGGCCGGATGCTGCACACCGACGACGTCGACCGGCTGGACCTGCTGACCCGGGTAGCGGCTGGGCCAGCCGCTCCAGGCGAACCGCCGCTCGCCGAGGCGGGGCGGCTGCTGGACATGCTTCATTTCAGCCTGTGGGGGCCCGACGCGGCGCTCGCCGAACGGGACGCCCACCTCGCCCGGCTGTGGGCGGAGCCGGCGCGTTGCGCCGAGCTGCGCCAGGTGGCCGAGGTGCTGCGCGACCGGATCCACCGAGTGACGGCGGAGCCGTCGCGGGAGATGCCGCTGCGGGTGCACGCGCACTACAGCCGCAACGAGGCGTGTGCCGCCTTCGGCATGGATAAGCCAGGGTCGCTGCGGGAGGGCGTGAAGTGGCTGCCGGACGCGCAGGCGGACCTGTTCTTCGTCACGCTGGTCAAGTCGGAGGAGCACTACTCCCCCACCACCATGTACGCCGACCGGGCCATCACCGAGGCGCTGTTCCAGTGGGAATCGCAGAGCACCACGTCATCGGCATCAACGACTGGCCAGCGATACATCCACCACGCAGAACGGGGGTCGACGGTGCATCTCTTCGTTCGGGAGACCAAGCTCGCCGACCGCGACCTGGGCGCGCCGGCCTACCTCTACGCCGGCCCGATGACCTACCGTGAGCACACCGGTGACCGGCCGATGCGGATCATCTGGCGGCTGCACCACCCGCTGCCGGCTGACATGTATGCCGCTGCCCGGGCGATCGCCGCCTGAACGGTGTCGTGCCCCTCGCCGGCTTGCCCGTCCTCGTAGGCTCGGCGGCTCCTAACTCCGCCAGCCGGCGATCACGCGGCCACGCGCAGCCGAGCCCGGCGTGACGCCGGACCCGGCTGCGCAGCGGTCCCCGATCAGCCGGCCTCCGGCAGTTCGAACACCCGGCGGACGTCGACCTCGATGTCGATCCCGGCCTCGATGAAGATGTCGACGAACCGCTTCGCCCACTCCACCGCCTCCTCCTTCGACCGCACGTCCAGGATCGCGAACCCGGCGATGAGTTCCTTCGTCTCGGAGAACGGCCCGTCGGTGATGGTGGTCTTCTTCCCCGGGGTGGCGGTGATCCGGGCCGAGTCCTCGCTGCTCTTCTCCAGCCCTTCGCCGACGAGCAGCACCCCGGCCTTGTTCGCCTCCTCGATGAAGTCACCCATCCGTTCCATGAACTCGGGGCTCGGGTCGAAGGCGCCAGGCTGGTTCTCGTCGAGCTTGTGCATGACCATGTACCGCATCGATCTCTTCCTTTCAGGATGCGCCGGGATCGGCGCGGGTGGGACGCCGGGGTGCCGGCGCGAGTGCCGGCCCGATCCGGCTCTCACTGACGCGTCGATCGGCGCGAGCCGGATACGACATGGCGGCCGAACTTTTCTGGAGACTTTTCTCAGCGGGTCGGCGCGATGCCCCGGGCGCAGTCGGCGGCCCGGTCGAGCAGCAGGGCGCGTTCCCGCTCGTTCGAGGTGAGCTGGGCGGCGCGTTCGAACTCGGCGCGGGCCTCGTCGTGGCGGCCGAGCTTGGCCAGCAGGTCCGCGATCACGCTGGGCAGCAGGTGGTAGCGGGCCAGCGCCGGCTCGTCGACCAGGGCCCGCGCCAGCTCCAGACCGGCGGCCGGGCCGTCGGCGAAGGAGACCGCGACAGCCCGGTTGAGCTCCACGACCGGCGACGGTGCGACCCGGGCCAGCTCCGCGTAGCCCGCCGCGATCCGCGCCCAGTCGGTCTCCTCGGGGGCACGCGCCCGCGCGTGGCAGGCCGCGATCTCCGCCTGCAGGGTGTACGGGCCGGGTGGGCCCCCCGCCGCGCGGGCCCGGTCGAGGGCGGCGAGCCCGCGCCGGATGAGCAGCCGGTCCCAGCGGCTGCGGTCCTGATCGAGCAGGAGGATCGGCTCGCCGGCCGGATCGGTCCGGGCGGCGGTGCGGGACGCCTGGATCTCCAGCAGGGCGGCCAGCCCGTGCACCTCGGGCTCGTCGGGCATCAGCCCCTGCAGGACCCGGGCCAGGCGCAGCGCGTCCGCGCAGAGCTGCGGGCGCATCCAGTCGTCGCCGGCGGTGGCCGAGTAGCCCTCGTTGAAGATCAGGTAGATGACCTCGAGCACGCTGGCCAGCCGTTCGCCGCGCTCGGCGACACCGGGCACCTCGAACGGCACCTGCGCCTCGGCGAGGGTCTTCTTGGCCCGGGTGATCCGCTGCGCGACGGTGGTCTCCGGCACGAGGAACGCTCGGGCGATCTCCTCGGCCTTCAGCCCGCCGAGCATGCGCAGGGTGAGCGCGGCCCGCGCCTGCGGGGAGAGCACCGGGTGGCAGGCGGTGAAGACCAGCCGCAGCAGGTCGTCGTCGATGCGCTCGTCGAACGCGGCGTCGAAATCCGGGGTGAACCGGTCGTCGCCCAGTTCGTGGCCGAGTTCGGCGACCTTGCGGTCGAGCAGCCGCCGGCGGCGCAGCCCGTCGACGGCCCGCCGCTTCCCGACGGCGGTCAGCCATGCGCCCGGGTTGCCCGGTACGCCGTCCCGCGGCCACTGTTCCAGCGCGGCGACCAGGCTGTCCTGCGCGAGTTCCTCGGCCCAGCCGATGTCGCGCACGAGCCCGGCCAGGGCGGCGATCACCCGCCCGGATTCGATCCGCCACACCGCCTCGATCGCCCGGTGCGTCTCTGCAGCCCCCATGACCGCTCATCAGAGCAGCTCGGCCCGGCTCGTTCAACACAAGCGCGCGGCTGCGACCGCCGGCGGGGTCGCCGCGAGACGGGCCGTTCGCGCGTACCCGGCCGGTGAACGCGCCGATGTCCGGCGGGGCGGCACCAGCACCGGATCGACGTGCCGTGGATGACCACCGACGGCGGCCTTCGGCACGTCGAATCGCCGCCGATGTCACAGGTCGGCGCTACCGTCGGGCGGATTGGGTGACCGGGCGTGTCCAGGAGGTGCCGCCGATGATCGACCACGTGTCCATCCAGGTCCGGGAAGTGGCCGCCGCCGGGGCCTTCTACGACGCCGCCGTGGCGGCCGGCGCCGAGGTGCTGCACGCGCCGAGGGTGTGGCCGGAGTACCGCCCGAGCTACTTCGGCGCTTTCGTCCGCGACCCGGACGGCAACAACGTCGAGGCCGTCTGCCACGGGCCGGCGTGATGGAGCAGCGGATCAGCCTGATCACCCTCGGGGTCACCGACGTGGCCCGGGCGCGCGCCTTCTACGAGCGGCTCGGTTGGCGCGGCCAGGAGGTCGAGGAGACGGTCTTCTTCCAGGCGGGCGGGCTGGCGCTGGTGCTGTGGGGGCGTGACAAGCTGGCCGCCGACGCGGGCGTAGACGACCCGGGTTCGGGCGGCTTCGGCGGGGTGACGCTGGCACAGAACGTCCGGTCGCGGGCCGAGGTGGACGATCTGCTCGCCGCGGCGGCCGCCGCCGGGGCGGAGGTGACCCGGCCGGCCCGGGAGACCTTCTACGGCGGGTACGCGGGCTGCTTCGCCGACCCCGACGGTCACCTCTGGGAGGTCGCCTGGAATCCGGGCTTCCCGCTCGCTCCGGACGGCACCCTCACCGTCCCCGATTTCGGAGCCTCAGCCTGACCATCCCCCGGCCCCGCTGCTGGGCTGACCCCGGCCATGGTTCGTCGAGCGTACGGCTCAGGGGGTGGCCGACGGGCAGATGATCGGGTCGAGCAGCGGTAGCCGCAGGGGTTCGCAGAGGCTGAGCAGGGAGGGCTCCGGCGAGGACGGCGG
>NZ_POUB01000335.1 GCF_003236335.1 Micromonospora deserti | reverse complement strand
GCACCGGCGGGTCGGCACGGCCCGGGGGGCGGCGCCGGTCGAGCAGCGCGGTGGCCAGCGCGTGGATGAGGTTGATGACCACGATCGCGGTGGCCACGATCCCCACCGTGCCGGGGAAGTCCTGCTCGAGGACCAGGGCGAGGATCACCGCGGTGATGCCGTTCTGCTGCCCCCAGGCGAGGTAGCGCCGGTCGCGGGTCGGCAGCCCCCGGGTGATCGGTACCGACACCAGCAGTTGGGCCGCCACGGCGGAGAGCCCGAGCACCACGCCGGTGGCCAGGTCGACTCCGTACACCAGCAGCACGCCGAGCAGGAAGGCCGCGACGAGATAGGCGGCCAGGGTGGACTTGCCGACGACCGGGCCGAGACGGGGGCGGAAGAACAGGCCGGTGATCGCCAGCCCCAGCATGAGGAACTGCCAGGCGGCGAAGAGGACGAGCAGGATCAGCAGGGCGACGGCCACCGCGTTGAGCGCGGACCGGACGCGGGGCCGTACCGTGATGTCCTCACGCATCCCGGCGGCCCGCAACAGGCGCCAGAGCAGCCAGGCGACCACCGCGAAGGCGGCGTTGGCGAGCAGGCCGAGCAGGATGTCGAGCGGACCGTCGTTGAGCGCGCCGGCCAGCGCGCCGCTGGTGTCGCCCTGCAGGTCGAGGGCGACCGCGGAGACGTAGATGGTCAGCAGAACGGTCACCGGGTCGTCGAACGACGCCCAGATAGACAGGATGGAGCGGGCCCGGGGCGAGGTGCGCTCGGGGCGGCTCATCGCGGCGACGGCGAGCGGGTCGATCTGGGCGACGGCCACGCCGAGGACGAGCAGTGCCGGGTCGCGGAAGACCAGGAACACCACGCCAGCGATGATCGCCGCCTTGGCGACCACCCCGACCGTGACCGCCAGCAGCACGGTGCGCAGGTGGGCACGGACGTCGGCCAAGCTGATGTCGCGGGTGCTGCCGACCAGCCCCACCGCCAGCAGCACCGAGGCGAGCAGGAGGTACGCCGGAGCGCGTTCCAGCCCTTCGACGTCGCCGGCCCAGCCCACCAGCAGGCCGACCGCGGCGGCGGCGACCACGGCCGTTGATCTCGACAGCACGGTCACGGCCACCCAACCGTCGTGTTGATCCCGCTAGATCCGCGGCGAGAATACCGTGCCGGGGGAACTGGATCCATCGTGAACCACGTGAATGATCCGGACAAATCAGACCGACTCATCCGCGAGGTGCCGGGCCACCGTCCACACCGCGCGGTCGGCCCGAGCGACGGAATCCTGGTCGAGCGTGACGCCGAACAGGTAGTCGTCCGGGGACAGCCGGTAGTAGAACACCGCACCCATCTCCATGTCGAGGACCAGCCGCGAGACGTCCCCGCCCACCGCCCGGCGCAGATCCCGGGCGACCTGCAACGCCAGCAGCGCCAGGTCGCCGGCGAGCCGCTGGTAGCGCGCGCCGCGGTCGGCCACCGTGATCCCCCGGTTGAAGAACGGGGCCAGCTCCGGGTGGGCCAGGATGTCGACGCTCCAGGCCGGCTCGGCCATCCGGTGGCGGCTCAGGTAGTGCAACCCCGCCGGGCGCAGGGCCGTCGCCGCCTCCGCCGGTGGCCGACCGGTCACCCGGGGCGGGAACGGGTCGCCGGCCAGCCGCTCCGCATCCGGGCCCTGCTCGCCGTCCACCGTGGTCAGCCACCCGCCGGGGTTCTGTGACCGCTGCCGCACCAGCCGACGCAGGTCGGTGGCCAGCCCGGCGGCCGCCCGGTCGATCTCGCTGACCCGCGCCGGATCAGCCACCGCCGCCGGTCCCCCGTCGGGCGCGGCTCCGAAGCCCACCACGTGCTCGTTGCTCACCACCGCATTGCAGAACACCAGGCCGGCGCGGGTCTGCGCGACCGTCCGGATCAGCGAGCCGCACTGCAGCTCACGCAGCCGCCGGTTGAGCTCGCTGACCCGGTACACCAGCTGGGCACCCACCCGGCGGTGCAGCTCCCGGCGCTCCGGCAGGTCGACCCCGTCAGGAGCGGGCGGCGCCGACGGATGGGCGAACACGTCCAGCGCGAAGTCGAGCACCCCGGTCGTGTAGTAGGCGACGTGGTAGACACCGCAGCCGCGCAGCAGCAGGTCCCGGCAGAGGTTCCGCTTCTTGAGGAAGCTCGGGACGTCCTGCTCGGCGGATTCCTCGACCAGGACGTCGAGCAGCTCCGGTTCTGTCACCACGGCACTCCCTCAACTCTGCGGCACATCGATGTCGCTGTCGGCCAGCGCGACCACGCCGGGGGCCTCCGCGCCGTCGCGCAACGCCCGGATCGCGGCGAGGTTGGCCTCCGCGTCGCCGGTGCAGGGGTGCCGGCGGCCGAGGTAGGCCAGGCAGGACCGGTGCGCCTCCTGCTGCATCCGCAGGGCGTCGTCCAGGTCACCGCGGGCGGCCAGGTGGCCGGCCTGCGCGGTCATCGCCGCCAGCGTCCAGGGGTGCGCGTCACCGAGCCGGGTACGCAGCGACCGCAGGCCCCGTTCACCGTCGCGCACGGCCTGGTCGAACTCGCCCGCCCCGCGCTGGAACAGGCCCAGGTTGACCGAGCAGACCGCGGTGAACGGGTGGCCGGACTCCAGCTGCCGCTCGTAGCCGCGCAGGCAGCGCATCGCGTGCTTGACGGCGTACCCGGCGTCACCGGTGCGGTAGTAGTCGGCGGCGAGGCTGAGCAGGCTCGCCCGGGTCAGCGGGTGGTCCTCGCCGAGATGCTCCCGGTACCCGCGGAACGTCTCGGTGCTGCGCTTCTTCGCCGGGATGGTCAGCCCGAGCCGGCGCTCGGTGACCGCGAGGCTGCGGTTGACCCGCAGCTCGTCCAGGTGCCCGGCGGACTGCAGCTCGTGGATGCGGGCCAGCGTCTCCCGCAGGGTGGCCAGCGACCGCTCGTACTCGCCGACCTCCCGCTCGTACGTGCCGACCTGGCACGACACCCGCCAGGTCCGCGGGTCCTCCGGGCCGAACAGCAGCATCCGGCGGTCCCGCTCCAGACGGGCCAGCCGCAGCGCCTCCCGCGAGTCACCGGTGAGCAGGAAGGAGATGGCGAGGTTGTTCACTGCCATCCGGGTGTTCGGGTGGTCGTCGCCGACCACCTCCCGGAAGCCCTTGAAGGTGGCCTGGTCCTCGACCAGGGCGTCCTCGAACCGGCCCAGGCCGCGCAGGTCGCCGCCACGACCGCGACCGGCGATCAGCGTACGGAAGTGCCGCAGGCCGTACCGTTTGCGCTGCTCGCTGAGGACCTGGTCGTCGAGGCGCAGCGCCTCCTGGTAGTGCCCGAGCGCCCGGTGCAGGTTCGCGGTCTGGATGAACAGCCGCATGGTGAGCTGGTCGAACTCGTCGTCACGGGTCCACCGCTCGCAGGCCAGCCGGGCCAGCTGCAACGCCGACGCCCAGACGTCGCTGTCGTTGAGGACGAACAGGTACCGGAACTGCTTGACCACCCAGTGCCGGACGACGCGGTCGGTCGACTCCAGCGCCCCGGACGGGACGAGGTGCCGCTGCAGTTCGTCGAAGACGTCGGCGTACCGGACGTCGTCGGCCTCCGGGTCGGTCGGGGCGTAGCCGGCCAGCCCGTGCAGCACCTGGCAGTGCCGCGCCCGGCGCTCCGGCTCGGGGATGCCCTCGCGCAGCAGGACCTGGATGGCCCGGTGCATCCGCAGCGCCCCGCCCTGCCCCCAGTCGACGTCGTAGAGGGCGTAGCGGGCGCCGACGGCGAGCACCAGGTCGATCTCCCCGGCGTTGAGCAGCAGCTCCTCCGCGTCGGCGTCTGCCGCGGCGGCGAGCTGGGTCAGCATCGGGGTGGACCGCAGCAGCGGCAGCCCGATGCCCTCGGGGGAGAGAAACGCGCTGAGCTCGGCCAGCTGGATCGCCAGGTTGCCGAACTCGGTGTGGCGCAGGGTGTCCAGGGTGATGTCCAGCACCCGGGCCACGCTGGAGGTGTGCGAGCCGGGGATCCGCTCGTCCGGGTCCTCGTCCGCGTTCCGCCGCAGTCGGGCCAGCAACTCGGCGACGCAGCGGCCCACCGCCTCCAGGCTGGGTACGCCGCTGCGCTCCAGCCGTTTGGTGCTCTCCCGCATCCACGCGGTGGCCAGTCGCAGGGCCAGCGGCAGGTGCTCCAGCGCCACCGCGATCGACCGGGCGTCCTCGGTGCTGATGCCGAGCACCCGCCGCAGCATGGCCACGCTCTCGTCGCCGGTGAACGCGGCGACCTCCAGCGGCGAGGGCAGGTTGGAGGAGCCGTCGTCGCGGGAGGTGATCAGCACGTGGCCGGCGCCGGCGTGGGGCAGCAGGCCGGTCAGCACGTCCTCGTCGTCAGCGTTGTCGTAGATCAGCAGCCAGCGGGAGTACGCGCCGCTCGGCGCGGCGAGCGCCTCCAGGGCCGCCTCCGCCGCCCCGGCGCTGTCCACCGCGTTGATCTCGTCGGCGAGCGCGCCGAGCGCCGCCTGCACGGTCTCCCGGTCCTGCGCCGGGATCCACCAGACCACGTCGTAGTCGTAGGCGAAGCGGTGGGCGAACTCGCGGGCGAGCTCGCTCTTGCCGACCCCGGCGCCGCCGGTGAGGGTCACCGGGCGGCTGTCCTCCAGCAGGTGGTCGCGGAGCCGCTCCAGGTAGTCGTCGCGGCCTACGAAGGACGGGTTGCGGGGCGGGACGTTGAACCGCAGCCGCCGGTCGGGTTCGGCCGGGAAGCGCGGGACGGCCCGCAGGTCGCCCGCCGGCTGGCCCGGGGCGATGAGGCCGAGACAGCTCAGCAGCAGCGACTGCGCCCGTACCGCGTCGGCGTCGCGCAGGTCGACCAGGTGGCCGGGGTCGAGCCGGTCGTCCCAGTCGGCGCCGGCCACCAGCACGCCGACCACCTCGGCGGCGGGGCGGCGGGCGCCCGGCTCCAGCCCGGACAGGTCCGTCCCGACCACATCGGCGAAGTCCGGGGAGAGCACGGCCAGCACGGTGGCGTCGGGCGCGAGCCGCGGGTCGCGGCCCCGCCGCACCGCCCGCAGCTGGGGCCGGACACCGGCCCGCCGGAGCTGGCCGCCGATCCAGTCGGCCCACGGGCGGTCGACGGAGTCGTACACCACGACGATGTCGTCGGAGCTGTCCGCCGGCTCCAGCCGGACCCCTCGGCGGTAGCGGCGGCGGATGCGTTCGGGCACCGTCGCCAGGTGCCGCACGGCGCCGCGGCTGATCCACTCCGCCATCCGCTCGTACGCGGCCAGCAGGCTGGTCTCGTCGTCCGGCTCGTCGGCGAGCACGGCCAGCACGTCGTCGTAGGTGTCGTAGACCTGCTCCGGCACCTCGATGATCTCCACCGGCGGGGTTGCCGCCGCGCCCGGCGACGGGCCCCCGAGCAGCTTGGCGAAGGCGCGGCGGGCGGAGTCGCGGGCCTCGCCGTGCCACGGCTGGTGGACGTCGCGCAGGGTCGGCGCGGCGAGCACCCGGATGCCGCCGGTGGCGTGCAGTTGCAGCTGCGCGGCGAGCGCGGCGGCGCTCTGCATGGCTGGGCGGCGCGGCGGCATGCAGACCACCGCGGCGTCGCTGAGCACCGCGGAGTAGGTGACCGCGGGCACGGTGAGGTCCACCGGGGTGTCGATCAGCACGTAGTCGAAGCCGGCCTGCTGGAGCAACTGCCGGACCCGCACCGGATCCCCGGCCGGCAGGCCGTGGGCGTCCGCCCCGACACCGACCATCGCGAAGCCGGAGGTCGAGCCGGGCACCGCGTACCGGTAGAGGGCTGTCTCTTATACCCATCTGACGCTGCCGACGAAGCAA
>NZ_POUB01000334.1 GCF_003236335.1 Micromonospora deserti | reverse complement strand
AGCCCGCCCGGCCCGACGAAGGTCAGCAGCCCGGCGGTGCCGAGCGGGGCGAACCCGGCCAGCCCGCCGCCCAGGTGCTCCGGGTCGTACCCGACCAGGCGGACCGTACCCGCGTCGGCCCGGCCCACGGCCCGCAGCAGCAGCGCCGACACCACCGCCTCGCCGCCGTCCCGGTCGGCTCCGCTCAGCTGCACGTGCCCGGCGTCGAGCAGCGGCACCAGCGCCGGCACCGGCTCCGCGCCGGGGATGCGGACGGTGCCGATCCGCAGCGCGCCCGGCGGCTCGGCGCGCGCCACCGGCGTCGGGCGCCAACTCGTCCAGTCGGCCGAGGCGGCCCCCGGCGCCTCCCGGTGCGCCGCCGCCGCCGCGCGGCGGGCCAGCTCGGCGATCCGCGCCGCGTGCCGCTCGTCGATCTCGGCCAGCCGGCGATCCCGCTGGGCGCCCACCCGCTCCGGCACGGCGGCAGCGGCCCGCCGGACCTTCGCCAGCCGTTCCCGGGTCTCGGTCAGCTCGTCCTGCGCGGCGTACAGCCGGGTCCGGGTCGCGCCGAGCGCCTCGCCGAGCATCCCCCGGACCCGGGTGACCAGCTGCGCCCGCCGGTCAGCCATCGGCGCCCAACCGGTACGGGCCGGCGGAGCCCGTCCGGCCCGACCGGTCGTGGTCGCCCGCGGTCGGGGCGCCTCGGCCCGGTGCCGTCCCGCCGTCCCGCCGGACGTCACCGGAGGCGGACCGGCCGGCCAGCCGCTCCGGGGCGGCGCCGGCCCGGCGTTCCCACTCGGCGTCGGCCGCCCGGTCCCGAGTGGCGTCCGCCCGCCGGTCCCGGTCGGCGGCGGCCCGCCGGTCCCGCGCCTGGTCGGCCTGCCGCTCCCGGTCGGCATCGGTGGGCAGGTCCCGACCGAGCCGGGCCAGCAGCACCCCGGTGAGCACGCCGGCGGTGACTGCGGGGTCGGCCGCGTGCGGCTGCTCCGCCTCGCCGCGCCGGGGCGGAGGCATCCGGCAGACCCGGGTCAGCAGGGTGTCCAGCACCGGCGCCGGCAGCCCGGGCAGCAGGTCGCGGACCCGCCCGTCCAGCTCGCGGTGCAGCCGCCCCAGGTCGTCGGCGCGCGGCGGGTGGCCGAGCAGCTCCCCGGCCAGGTCGCGCAGCAGCGGCGGCGCCAGCGCCGCCAGGCCGAGCCCGACGTCGGCGTGCGCCCGGCGCAGCTCAGCGTGCAGCCGGTCCCGGTCACCGGCGCGGACCCCGCGCACCACCCGGCGCAGCAGCTCCCGGGAGTCGCCGACCCGCTCGTCCGGCTCGTCCGGCGCTCCCTCCCGGCCGCCGGTCAACTCCGCCACCCGCACCGACCACCAGCGGCGCAGCGTCACCTCACCGGCCGGCTCCGGCGCCACGGCCACCGGGGCGGCCTCGCGGGGTGCGTCGTGCGCCGGCCGGCGCTGCCGCTCGGGGCCGGCCGTCGGCGCCCCGTCGGCGGTCAGCCCGATCGCCGCCAGGTACGCCGAGAGCTGCTCCTGGGCGACGCGCAGGGCGTACCCGGCGGTCTCGGCGTGCTCGGTGGCGGCGGAGACCTCCGGCACCCCCATCGGGTTGGCCGACTCCTGGCGCACCCAGCGCAGCCGCTCCGCGGCCAGCCCGAACTTCTCCAGCGCCTGCGCGAGCAGGCCGAGCGGGAGTTCCTCGGCGGCGGCCCGGACCTGGGCGCCGACGTCCTCGACGATGGACACGGCCGTCCCTACAGGGTCGCGACGTACAGCTGCGCCTGCTCGACCGCGACGAGTGTCGCGGCGAGGCACTCCTCCAGCTCCTGGCTGGCCTGGGTCAGCGAAGCCTGGGCCGCCTCGACCGTGACGTGCCCGCTGCCCTCCAGCGCGCCGGCCAGGGTCTGCTGCGCCTCGGCCAGCTTCTCGCCGGCCGCCTGCACGGCACTCTGGCCGTCACCGATCTGTTGGAGCGCGACATCAATGGCTGCCTTGAGCTCGGCGACGCTCGCCACGGTGGAACCTCCTGGGGGCGGGGAGGTCTTCATTAGAGCCTATCCCGGTGGGTGAGAGAACAACCGCCCTGTCAGTGTTCCTGCCGGGCTGACCGGTTGTCGACCACAAGCGCCGCGAGTCCGATCTGTGGGACTCGCGGCGGTGGGCGGCTCACTCCCGCACCGCACGCGGCCCGTACACCTCGGCGCCCAACGCGGTCACCCGTTGCCGCAGCTCACGGTCGGCGGTGACGACCACCCGGCGGCGTTGCGGCGCGCCGGCGACCAGCTCGACCACGGCGTCGTCGCCGGAGCGTTCGGCGGCGACCACCCGCACCTGGTCGCTGCCCGGCACGTGCCGCGCCGCGCCCTCCACCACCAGCACCACCTCCACCGGCGGCGGCAGCTGCGGGGGCAGCCCGCGGGCGGGCAGCGGGGCCAGCGCGTCGCGCAGCCGGGCGGTGGCGCCGGCCCGGTCCCGCCACCAGCCGTCGGGGCGGGACCCGACCACGTTGGCGGCGTCCACGATCAGCAGCGGGATCTGGTCCATCCCGCCAGCGTGCCACCACCGGCCCCCGGGCGTCCCGGCGCCGTCGCCGCGCCGTGTCGGCGGACCCGATCCCTGGGGCGCGCAGCCTCCGGGCGTGGCGCCCGTGCGGCGTTTGTCGGCCCGACCGCCGGGTAGGCCTTGACGAACGTGCCGAGCCGGACTGCGGAGGACAGACATGATGGGACCCGGTGACTTCGGCTCCGACCCCTGGGACGAGTTCCTGGCCCGGTATTTCGGCCGGGGCGAGGGTGGGCGCCGCCCCGCGCACCGGGTCGACATCACCCGGCTGATGACCGCCGACGCCCGGGAGATGCTCGCCGACGCGGCACGGCGGGCGGCCCAGCGGCAGAGCAGCGACCTGGACACCGACCACCTGCTCTGGGCGGCGCTGCAACGCGAACCGCTGCGGGACCTGGTCCGTCGCGCCGGCGCCGACCCGGACACCCTCATCAACGCCCTCGGCGGGCGCGGTGACGGCGCGCCCCGCGGCGAGGTGCCGCCGAACCTGTCGCTCACCCCGGCGGCCAAGCGGGCACTGCTCGACGCCCACCAGCTGTCCCGGGCGATGGGGGCCAACTACATCGGCCCCGAGCACATCCTGATGGCGCTGCCGCTGAACCCCGAGTCACCGGCCGGGCGGATGCTCGCCGCGGGCCGGATCCAGCCGGAGTCGTTGCAGGCGGCCAACGCCGAACGGGGACCGATGGGCGGCCCGCGGCCGGACCGGGGCACCCCGACCCTCGACCAGTACGGCCAGGACCTCACCGACCTGGCCCGCAACGACCAGATCGACCCGGTGATCGGCCGGGCCGACGAGATCGAGCAGGCCGTGGAGATCCTGTCCCGGCGGACCAAGAACAACCCGGTGCTGATCGGCGAGGCCGGCGTCGGCAAGACCGCCATCGTGGAGGGTCTGGCCGAGCGGATCTGCGACGGTGACGTGCCGCAGACGCTGCTCGGCAAGCGGGTGATCCAGCTCGACCTGGCCGGCCTGGTCGCCGGCACCCGCTACCGGGGCGACTTCGAGGAACGCCTGAAGAAGGTGATCGACGAGATCCGGTCGCACCGCGAAGAGCTGATCATCTTCCTGGACGAGATCCACACCCTGGTCGGTGCCGGCGGGGCGGGCAGCGAGGGCGGCATGGACGCCTCCAACATGCTCAAGCCCGCACTGGCCCGCGGCGAGCTGCGGGTGATCGGCGCGACCACCCTGGACGAGTACCGCCGGAGCATCGAGAAGGACGCCGCCCTGGCCCGCCGGTTCCAGCCGGTCTTCGTTCCGGAGCCCAGCGTGGAGGACACCGTCGCGATCCTGCGCGGACTGCGCGACCGCTACGAGGCGCACCACCAGGTGCGGTTCACCGATGAGGCGCTGGTCGCCGCCACCGAGCTCTCCGACCGGTACCTCACCGACCGGTACCTGCCGGACAAGGCGATCGACCTGATAGACCAGGCCGGCGCCCGGGTCCGGCTGCGCACCCGCACGCCGGACCAGGACGTACGCGACCTGGAGCAGCAGCTCGACGAGGTGCGCCGGGACAAGGAGCAGGCGGTCGCCGACGAGAAGTACGAGCGGGCGTCGACGCTGCGCGACCGGATCGCGGAGCTCGAGGACCAGATCCGCCGCGCCCGCGGCGACGAGGGCACCTCTCAGGTGCCGTCGGTGGGGCCGCACGAGATCGCCGAGGTGGTCTCCCGGGCCACCGGCATCCCGGTCAACCAGCTCACCGAGGAGGAGCGGGACCGGCTGCTGCGGCTGGAGGGCTACCTGCACGAGAAGGTGGTCGGCCAGGACGAGGCGGTCACCGCGGTGGCGGAGGCGGTGCGCCGCTCGCGGACCGGGCTCGCCGACCCGGACCGGCCGATGGGCAGTTTCCTCTTCCTCGGCCCCACCGGCGTCGGCAAGACCGAGCTGTCCCGCGCCCTGGCCGAGGCGCTGTTCGGCGAGGCGGACCGGATGGTCCGGGTGGACATGAGCGAGTTCCAGGAGCGGCACACGGTCAGCCGGCTGGTCGGCGCACCGCCCGGCTACGTCGGGTACGAGGAGGCCGGGCAGCTCACCGAGGCGGTGCGCCGCCGCCCGTACGCGGTGGTGCTGCTGGACGAGATCGAGAAGGCCCACCCCGATGTGTTCAACATCCTGCTCCAGGTGCTGGACGACGGCCGGCTCACCGACAGCCAGGGCCGCACCGTCAACTTCAAGAACACCGTCCTGATCATGACGAGCAACCTCGGCTCGGAGCTGATCACCGGCACGCAGCGCACGGTCGGGTTCGGTGCCGGCGAACCCGGCGGGCAACAGGAAGCCAGCGAGCTGCGGGAACGGCTGATGCGCCGGTTGCAGGAGAACTTCCGTCCCGAATTCCTCAACCGGATCGACGAGGTGATCATCTTCCAGCGGCTGGAGGCGGAGCAGCTGCGCCAGATCACCGAGCTGATGCTGGAGGAGACCCGCCGCCGGCTGCACGCCCAGGACATCCAGGTGGAGTTCACCACCGCCGGCGTCGACTGGCTCGCCGAGCACGGCTACCAGCCGGAGTTCGGCGCCCGCCCGCTGCGCCGGGTGATCCAGCGGGAGGTGGACAACCGCCTGTCCCGGATGCTGCTGGAGTCGGCGATCTCGCCCGGGCAGAAGGTCACCGTGGACGCCCGCGACGGCAACCTGGCCTTCGACGTCGCCGCCGGGGAGCGCGGCCACCCCGCCGCCACCACCTCGCACCCCCGATGACCCGGGACGAGGCGGAGATGACCGAACCCGAGGAGACCCAGGAGAACGCCGAACGGACCGAACCGATCGTGGCGCCCCCGACAGCGAACCCGGCCCGGGTGCAGGTGCCGCCGGAGGGCCTGGGCCAGCAGACCGACGAGCCGGACCCGGCGGCGTCCGACCGCCGCCGGCGAGAGGAGGGCTGATGGCACGCGAGCAGCGGGTCGAACCCGAGGTGGAGGCGCTCTGGGAGGACTTCCACGCCCAGGTCAACGTCCCGTCCGAGCAGCTGCGCAGGTGGCTGCTGACCCGCGGCTCCGGGGAGGAGGCGTTCGGGCCGAACCCGGACCTCGACCTGCCCGAGCCGGGTCGGCACATCCTGCGCGTGCTGAGCAAGCGCAAGGTCGACCTGACCCCGGACGACATCGAGGTGATGCGGGAGGCGGTCGACCGGATCCAGTCCCTGATGGAGGCGAAACCACCGCGCGGCAACGCCGACGACGAGTGGCGGCACTCCCTGCTCGACCTCGGCCACGACGTCCTCATCGAACGCTGACCCACCCACCCGC
>NZ_POUB01000333.1 GCF_003236335.1 Micromonospora deserti | reverse complement strand
AGATGTGTATATGAGACAGGCCCAGGACCACGCCCAGCCCGGCGGCTGGGCCAACGGCACCACCAACCAGGACGACCGGCCGCAGCAGCCCGACTGGGCCACGCAGCAGGACGAGGGCCCCGGCGGCTGGGCCGGCACCACGCAGGATGACCGGCCCCGGCAGCCGGACTGGGTGCAGGACGAGCCTTCCCCGGCCACCTGGGCCACCCCCGCCGACCAGCGACCGCCCGCCGGGTGGGCCGCGCCACAGGATGACCAGTCGCAGAGCGACGGGTGGCCGGGCCGGGACGAGTCCGCCGCCGGTGCCGGCGGCGCGGGCGCGATGCCGCAGCAGCAGCCGAACGACCACGAGAACGGGTGGGGTGCCGCCGAGCCGGCCTCCCCCTCGCCGGCCCGGGCAGCCACGCCGGTGCCCGGCGACGGGCCGACGCCGTGGGGCACCCCGCCGGAGAACCCGCCGCAGTGGGGCACCGCCAACCCCGAGCGGCCGGCCGTGCCGGACGTCGAACCGTGGGCGCCCGGCGAGGCCTGGGGCCGCACCGAGGCGGAGCCGGCAGCGTCCCGGGCCGACAACGGCTGGGAGCCGGGCCGGGGCGACGAGTCGCCGGTCTACCAGCCGGCCCCCGGGCCGGGCATCTCGCCGGCCAACGCCGTGCCGCTGCCGCCGCAGGAGCAGCGGGTGCCCGGCGCCAGCCTCGCCGCCGCCCCGCCGGCCGACTACGTTCCGCCGCCAGCCAACTACGGCACTGTGCCCGAGCAGCCCGCGTACGCCGAGCAGTCCCCCCGGGACGCCGGCGACGCGCCCGCGTACGAGCAGGAGCAGGCGGGTTGGGGTTCGGCCGGATCCCGGCACGAGGAGCCGCCGTCCCCGGCCGGTCCGGTGGTCCCCGCTCCGCGTACCTCGCCGGAGTCGGCGGGCCGGGCCACCGGGCCGTCGCCGGAGGGCGCCGAGGCCGCGTCCGGCACCGTCTCGGCGAGCGCGTCGGTGCCGTTGGCAAGCCGGGTGATGCCCCCGGCCGACCAGGCGGTGCGACCGACCGGCGCCACCCCGCCGCAGCCCCGGGTGTACGGCCGGCCGGCCCGCCCGGAACCGGCGGACGACCCGCAGCAGGGCGACCCGAACGGCCACTGGCCGGACGCCGCGCCCCGGTTCGACCGCAGCCCGGATCCACGCTTCGACCAGGCTCCGGAGCCCCAGTTCGACGAGCGGCCGGCCGCGTTCGGCGCCGCCGCGCCGGTCGCCCCCGCCTCTCCGGCGGCGCCACCGGCGTTCCCGACGGGTATGCCGTCCTTCGTCGACGCGCCCGCCAGCGACCGGCCGGTGAACGGGGTCCGGCCGCACGGCGGCGCGGACCGTCCCGACGATCGTTTCGACGGCGCGGCCGGCGGCGGTGCGGCGGTCCACGCCGGTGGCACCGCCGTCCACGGTGCGCCCGGCTACGGGCCGGCACCGATGGCCGAGCCGGGCGGGGCCGCATTCCCGCCCGCGCCGCAGCAGCCCGGCCCCGCCTGGGAGCAGAGCGGTCCGGAGCCCGACCAGGGCCGGTTCGACGCGTTCAAGCCGATCGCCGAGCCGAAGACCGAGGCGCCGCCTCCCAAGGTGCGCAACGGCCGGGTACTGGCCGCGGTGCTCGTCGCGGCGGTGCTGATCCTGGCCGTGCCGCTGGGCCTGCTCACGCTGCTCGGCAAGATCGGCGGCACGGAGCCGGCGCCGTCCTTCGACCCGGCGGTCGGCACCTGCGTCAAGCAGTCCGGCACCGGCGCGGCCGCGGCGGATTGCGGTGAGGCCGACGCGTTCACGATCGTCTCCAAGGTGGACGCCAAGGAGAAGTGCGCCGACCCGGCCCAGCCGCACGTGGTGCTCTCCGGCGGCGGCGCGAACCGGGTGCTCTGCCTGAAGCCCGCGGGCAGCTGACGACACGACGGCGGCGGGGCCACGGCTGTGCCGTGGCCCCGCCGCCGTTCCCGACCGGAGGTGACCAAGCCCCCGGCCCGGGTACCGGCCGGAGGTGACCAGGCCCTCGGCCCGGGTACCGGCCGGCCGGGCCGTCGCGTCCGGCAGACTGAGGGCATGAGCGCACGAGTACGGGCACCGGAGCTGCGCGGTCGGGGCTGGCTGAACACGGGCGGTCGGGAGCTGAAGCTCGCCGACCTGCGCGGCAAGATCGTCTTGGCCGACTTCTGGACCTTCTGCTGCATCAACTGCCTGCACGTGCTCGACGAGCTGCGTCCGCTGGAGGAGAAGTATGCCGACGTGCTCGTGGTGATCGGCGTGCACTCGCCGAAGTTCGAGCACGAGAAGGACCCGGACGCGCTGGCCGCCGCCGTCGAGCGGTACGGGGTGCACCACCCCGTGCTCGACGACCCCGAGCTGGACATGTGGCAGCAGTACGCGGCCAGGGCCTGGCCCACCCTGTCGGTGATCGACCCCGAGGGCTACGTGGTGGCCACCATGGCCGGCGAGGGGCACGCCGAAGGGCTCGCCCGGCTGATCGACGAGCTGATCACCACCCACGAGGCGAAGGGCACCCTGCACCGGGGCGACGGCCCGTACGTACCGCCGGCCGAGCCGGAGACCACCCTGCGCTTCCCCGGCAAGGCGGTGCCGCTGGAGAACGGCAACCTGCTGGTGTCGGACTCGGCCCGGCACTCGCTGGCCGAACTGGCGCCGGACGGCGAGACGCTGGTCCGCCGGATCGGCACCGGCAGCCGGGGCCGGGCCGACGGTCCGGCCGGGACGGCCACCTTCTCGGAGCCGCAGGGCCTCTGCCTGCTGCCCGCGCAGGCCGCTGAGGTGGCCGGCTACGACCTGGTCGTCGCGGACACCGTCAACCACCTGCTGCGCGGCGTACGGCTGGCCACCGGCGAGGTGACCACCGTGGCGGGTACCGGCCGGCAGTGGCGCTCCACGGTCGACGACCACGCCCACGACGCGCTCTCCGTGGACCTCTCCTCCCCGTGGGACCTGGCCTGGTACGACGACAAGGTGGTCATCGCCATGGCCGGCATCCACCAGCTCTGGTGGTTCGACCCGGTCAGGCGGACCGCCGGCATGTACGCGGGCACCACTGTCGAGGCGCTGCGCGACGGTCCGCTGGCCGAGGTGTGGATGGCGCAGCCGTCCGGCCTGTCCGTCTCGGCCGACGGCGCCCGGCTCTGGGTGGCCGACAGCGAGACCAGCGCCCTTCGCTACGTCGAGAACGGCGTGATGGGCACCGCCGTCGGGCAGGGTCTCTTCGACTTCGGCCACGTGGACGGTCCGGCGTCCGACGCGCTGCTCCAGCACCCGCTCGGGGTGTGCGCGCTGCCGGACGGCTCGGTGCTGATCGCCGACACGTACAACGGTGCGATCCGTCGCTTCGACCCGGAGACCGACCGGGTCGGCACCGTCGCCGACGGGCTCGCCGAGCCGAGCGACCTGGTCCTCACCCCAGCGGGCGAGGTGCTGGTGGTGGAGTCGGCCGCGCACCGGCTCACCCGGCTGGCCCCGGGCGTGCTCTCCGCCGCGGGCGCCAGCACGGTGGACGGACCCCGGCACCGTACGGAGCGGAAGCCGACCGACGTGGCGGCCGGCGAGGTCACCCTGGACGTCATCTTCACCCCGGCCCCCGGGCAGAAGCTGGACGAGACGTACGGCCCGTCGACCCGGCTGGTGGTCTCCGCGTCCCCGCCCGAGCTGCTGTTGGCGGGGGCGGGGACGAGCACCGACCTGTCCCGCCGCCTGGTGGTCAACGGCGCGGTGGCCGCCGGGGTGCTCCAGGTGACCGCGCAGGCGGCGACCTGCGACGCCGACGTCGAGCACGCGGCCTGCCACCTGACCCGGCAGGACTGGGGCGTCCCGGTCCGGGTGGTCGACAATGGCGCGGCCCGGCTCCCGCTGGTGCTGCGCGGTCTGGACACCTGACGGGCCCGCTTCGGGAGAACGCCGGCCGGTTGACGGCGCGGATCAGGTCGCGAACGGGGCGGGCGTGACACCCGCGTCGATCAGGGCGACGCGGACCAGCTCGGCGCAACGGACCGCGCCCGGGGTGTCGCCGTGCAGGCAGATCGACTCGACGGGGCACGGGATGACGGTGCCGTCGACGGCCACCACGGTCCGGTCGGTGGCCATCCGGACGGCCCGGGCGGCGACCTGCTCCGGGTCGGTGACCAGGGCGCCGGGGGAGGTGCGGGGCACCAGCTGCCCGTTGGGCAGGTAGCCCCGGTCGGCGAAGCCCTCGGCGACCACCCGCAGACCCGCGCCAGCGGCGAGTTGGGCGAGCACCGAGCCGGCCGAGCAGAGCAGCGGCAACTCGTGGTCGTACTCGCTGACGGCGGCGACCAGCGCGGCGGCCTGGGACTCGTCGCGGGCCGCCGCGTGGTAGAGCGCGCCGTGCGGCTTGAGGTAGCGGACCTGGGTGCGGAACAGCCGGCAGAACCCGTCCAGGGCGCCGAGCTGGTAGGTCACCTCGTCACGCAGCTCCGCGAAGGCGTACGCGATGTGCCGGCGACCGAAGCCGGCGAGGTCCCGATAGCCCACCTGGGCACCCACCGCGACTCCGCGCTCGGCCGCCGTGGCGCAGACCCGGCGCATCGTGGACGCGTCCCCGGCGTGGAAGCCGCAGGCGACGTTGGCCGAGGTGACGAGGTCGAGCAGCGCGTGGTCGTCGCCGAGCCGCCAGATGCCGAAGCCCTCACCGAGGTCAGCGTTGAGGTCCATGGAATCTCACCGTAGTCCCTGGCCGGGCCTGCGCGAGTGGGGTCACGTCGTCCACCACGCCGACGACCGGGTAGCCGCCGGTGGTGGGGTGGTCGGCGAGGAAGACCAGCGGCTGGCCGTCCGCCGGCACCTGCACTGCACCCAGCACGATCCCCTCGCTGGGCAGTTCCCCGGCCACCGCGCGGGGCAGCGGTGCGCCGGTCAGTCGCGCGCCGACCCGGTTGCTCAGCGGGCTCACCGCGTACGGGGTGTCGAGGAGCCGGTCGAGGGCGGCCGGCGGGAACCAGTCGTCGCGGGGGCCCAGCCGCAGGGCCAGGCGCAGTTCGGTTGGGGGTGGCGGGCCGGCGGTCACGTCCACCGGCGCCGGTGGTCCGGCCGGTGTGCCGAGGGAGAGCCGGTCGCCGTCGCGCAGCGGTGGCGGGCCGAGCCCGGAGAGGGTGTCGGTGGCGCGGCTGCCGAGCACCGGTGGCACGTCGATCCCGCCGGCCGCCGCCAGCCAGGTGCGCAGCCCGCGCCGGGCGGGTCCGATCCGCAGCACCGCACCGGCCGGCAGGGCGAGGGGGCGGCCGGTGTCGGCGGGCCGGCGGTCGACCCGGACGTCGGCCTCCGCCCCGGTCACCGCCACCGCCGTGGCGCGGGTGAACCGCAGCTCACAGCCGGTCAGTGTGATCTCCAGACCGGCGGCGGACTCGGGGTTGCCGACCAGCCGGTTGGCCAGCCGCAGCGCCGCCGGGTCCAGGGCGCCCGAGCGGGGCACGCCGAGGTGCGCCCAGCCGGGCCGTCCGAGGTCCTGCACGGTGGTCAACGCGCCGGCGCGGAGCACTTCGACGCCGCCGGTCATGCCGGGACCAGGCGGACCGGGGTGCCCGGGGTCAGCCGGGCCGGCGGGTCGGCACGCACGTCGAACAGCGGCATCGCGGTCCGCCCGACCAGCAGCCACCCGCCGGGCGAGGCGCTCGGGTAGATCCCGGCGTACGGGCCGGCGAGGGCGACCGAGCCGGCCGGCACCCGGGGGC
>NZ_POUB01000332.1 GCF_003236335.1 Micromonospora deserti | reverse complement strand
GCGGGGGTTCGGGGGTCGAAGTTCTACAAGTTCGCGTTCTTCTTCCCCCAGATCCTCGCGATCGTCATCATCGGCATCATCTTCCAGCGCGTTTACGCCCCAGACGACAGTGGACTCGTCAACGGCTTCCTCCGCGTCTTCGGCGTCGACCCGGTGCCGTTCATGGCGAACCCACACATCGCCCTGTGGGCGATCATCGCGGTGCTGGTCTGGCAGTCGGTCGGCTTCTACGTCGTACTGTTCTCCGCCGGCATGGCCTCGATCCCGAAAGACATCTACGAGGCGGCCACCATCGACGGCGCCGGCCGCGCCAAGATGTTTCTCCAGGTCACCCTACCGCTGCTGTGGGACACCCTCCAGGTCGCCTGGGTCTACCTGGGCATCGCCGCCTTCGACGCGTTCGCCATCGTCCAGGTGCTCTCCATCGACCAGGGCGGTCCGGACGGCGCCACCACCGTGCTCGGCATGGAGATCTACCGCAACGCCTTCAGCTACTCCCAGTTCGGCTACGCCTCAGCGATGGGCGTCGCGCTGTTCTTCCTGACCATCACCTTCGCCGCCCTCACCCTGCGGGTGAGCAAGCGCGAGACGATCGAGCTCTGAGCGGGGTCGGCCATGACGACGAACACCGAACCGACCACGGCCGCCCACCCGGCAACCTCCGCAGCCCGGCCCGTGCACAGCCACGCCCGGCCCGACAACAAACGGCGCTCCGAGGTTAGCCTGCTCTCCGGGCTGGGGCACATCGCCCTGCTGATCTGGGCGATCCTGGTCATCGCGCCACTGCTGTGGACGGTCCTCGCCTCGTTCAAAACCAACACCGAAATCTTCCTTGGCAACCCGTTCGCGCTCCCGGACTCGTTCAGCTTCGGCAGCTACGCCCGCGCCTGGGAAGAGGCGAACGTCGGTCGGTACTTCCTCAACAGCGTCTTCGTCGTCGCGCTCAGCACCACCGGCACCATGCTGCTCGGCTCGATGGCCGCGTACGTACTGGCCCGCTATTCATTCATCGGCAACCGGGCGATCTACTACCTGTTCGTCTCCGGGCTGGCCTTCCCCGTGTTTCTGGCGCTCGTACCCCTCTTCCTCGTCGTCAACAACCTGGGCCTGCTCAACACCTACACCGGACTGATCCTGGTCTACATCGCCTACTCGCTGCCGTTCACCGTGTTCTTCCTCGCCGCGTTCTTCAAGACACTGCCCAACGCGGTGGCCGAGGCCGCAATGCTCGACGGCGCCTCGCACACCCGGCTCTTCTTCCAGGTCATGATGCCGATGGCCAAACCCGCCCTGGTCAGCATCACGATCTTCAACATCCTCGGCCAGTGGAACCAGTACCTACTCCCAGTCGCCCTCATGCAGGGCGAGAACGCCGACCAGAAATGGGTGCTGACCCAGGGCATCGCCAGCGTCTCCACCGCCGCCGGTTACCAGGCCGACTGGTCGACCCTGTTCGCCGCGCTCACCCTGTCAATCCTCCCCATGATCGTGATGTACGGCGTCTTCCAACACCAGATCCAACAGGGCCTCACCGCCGGCGCGGTGAAATAGCACAACCAAAACCCCTACACATACCCACCTCGGGACGTACGCCGCGTACGAGCCCAGTCAACCAGCGGCCCACCCTCGGAGCCGCCTCCTACTCCAGATTGGAGAGCCATGATGACCCAAACTCGAAGGCGGCGCCGGAGGGGCGTGACGCTGTCCGCCGTAGCCGCGACCGTCCTTACCGTGACCTCTGCGGTCTTCGTTGCCGGTGTTTCCCCCGCGAGCGCCGGAACCGACACCCGTCCACCGCTGCCGGTCGTGATACCCGCTCCACAGCTCATGGAACGATCCGAGGCCGAGGTGAGGGTGCCCCGGCGCGCCAGGGTACTCGTCGACGACTCGGTCGACGACCAGTCGCGGCAGATCGTCGTGGATGTCCTACGGTCGGCCGGTGCCGAGTTCGTCGACGTCGTCTCCTCGCCAGCAACGTACGACGCAAGTGCGCTGAACGTCCGCGTCGGGTTGCTCAGCAGTCAGGCCGTCGCCGCGGACCTCGCGGCGCTGGGCGTCTCCGTACCGGCGACGATGCCGGCGGAGGGCTACCTCCTTGGTGCCAACGAGTCGGCATCGCGGGTCGACGTTGTGTTGGGCGGTGTCGATGCCGACGGCGTCTACTACGCCGCGCAGACGCTCCGACAGCTGGTGGTGCCGATGGCGAACAACCCGGACAAGAAGGCGATCGCCGGGGTGCGGATCAAGGACTACCCCGTGATGCCGCTGCGTGGCACCATCGAGGGCTTCTACGGCAGTCCCTGGACGCACGACGAGCGGGTGGACCAGTTGTCCTTCTACGGGGACATGAAGATGAACACCTACATCTATGCGCCGAAGGACGATGCCTACCACCGGGACAAGTGGCGGGAGCCGTACCCTGCCGATGCTCTGTCACGCTTGGCGGAGCTGGTGGGCACGGCGTCGAATCACCACGTCGACTTCACCTTCGCCCTTTCGCCAGGTGTGTCGATCTGCTACAGCCGGCCCTCCGACTACGAGGCACTGATCGCAAAGTTCCAGGCGTTGTACGACCTCGGCGTGCGGTCGTTCTCCATTCCGCTCGACGACATCAGCTACACGACGTGGAACTGTCCCGAAGACTTGCTCACCTATGGGCTGCCTGGCCGGACGGCGGCGGCCGCCGCGCAGGTCAGCCTGCTCAACCGGGTTCAGCACGAGTTCATCGAGACGCATGCGGCGACCAAGCGGCTGCAGATGGTGCCCACGGAGTACGGCGACATTACGGATTCCGCGTACAAGCAGAAATTGCGCGCGGACCTGGACCAGGACGTCGTCGTGATGTGGACCGGCACCGACACCGTCCCACCGAAGGTCACGGTTGCCGAGGCGCAGCGGGCCTCCGAGCTGTTCGGCCGCAAGGTGTTCCTCTGGGACAACTACCCGGTCAACGACTACGGCAACACCGAGGGCCGGCTGCTGCTCGCGCCGTACGACAAGCGTGAACCCGGGCTATCGAACCAGCTCAGCGGAATCGTGTCGAACCCGATGAACCAGGCCGCCGCGTCGAAGGTGGCCGTGGCGACGATGGCCGACTTCTCCTGGAACGATCACGCCTACAACCGCGACCGGTCCTGGACACAGGCGGCGAGATACCTGGCCGGCGGAGACGCTACCACCACCGACGCGATGCTGACCTTCTTCGACCTCAACCACGTGGCACCCACGTTCGGTTCAACGCCGTGGCAACCACAAGCCCCCGGGCTTGCCCGGCAGGTGGCAACGTTCTGGACGACATGGAACGCCGGCGCCCGGTCCGACGCGATTTCCGGGATTCGTCCCAGCGCGGACGCGATCGGGGCAGCGCCGGGCCAGATTCGCAGCGGTGCTGCCGACCCGATGTTCCTCTCCGACACCGGCCCGTGGCTCGACGCGACAGCCCTGTGGGGACGCGCCTTCGACCTGCACCTGGACGCACTCGACGCACGGATAGCCGGCGACGTCGACGGCAGCAACGCATTACTCGCCGAGGGTCGGGCAGTCGCCGACCAGGCCCGCGCGGTCACCGCACCGGCGGGCGAGAACAGGTGGAACAACCTACGCGTGAAGATCGGCGACGGCGTGCTCGACAAATTGCTTAGCGACATCCAAGGCACGCTGCAGAACTGGTCCTGACCACGACCAAGAACGACTTCATCAACGTGCTGGAACCCCTGCTCCCCTAGTACGGCAGCCCGGGTTCGAACCTGGGCTGCCGTACTAGTCCTGCAGGCCTCGCCGGCAACCGGGCGCTGAACCCGCGTGCTCGGGCGCTGCTGCGGAGTGTGCAGCGGCTGCTCTACCGCCGCATCTTCCAGCGGGGCAGCTACCGCGAGCTACTGCCACGACGGGTCTATACAGAACTGTCCCCCGCGGTGCTCGGCGTACTCCGACCGAGGTGAGGTACCGGAGCCCGAGGCACCGTCGCGCAGCAGCCTGGCAACGGCACGGGTGCTGCCGCCGTAAGGAGACAAAGATGTACCGCTCTGTAAAAGCTATCGCTGTAAACCTTATCGTCCCTTCAATGACTTTTGGACTGCTGCCCACCATCGGGGCGGAAAGAGAGTCTGCGCCCCTTAACGCAAGCGGCTCGGCCTACGCCTGCCGGCAGGATATCCACCCACAGGACCCCAACTTCCCGGGCGTACACGTCGCGAGCCTCGCGCAAGCCCCGAACGGGGATCTGCTGTACAGCTTCTACGCCGGCTCGCAGGAAGGCGCTGACGACGTCAAGACATACATGTCTCGGCTCGCTGCCGGCACGAATACGTGGACGTTGCCCGAGGTGGTGTTCGACGGACCTGGTTTTCCTGACGGGAACGCGGTGTTGTGGACCGACGAGCGCAACGGGAAGGTGCAGTTGCTGTTCTCCACAATCAGGGGTTCCGGATGGGCGACCGCGGATCTGCGGCTGATCACGTCAACGGACAACGGTGAAACCTGGTCCGAGCCGCGCTACGTCCGTAAAGAATGGGGCTGGCTGTTCGGCATCCGCCCATTCCGCATGACCAACGGCGACGTCATCGTGCCGATCTACTCCGAGGCGCGGTGGGCGTCCGGCTGGTACGTCTCGACGGATGATCTGGAGACGCTCACGCCATACCCGAGCAGCGATGACACCACCTGGCCCCGATCGTTGCAAGGCATGATCCAGCCAGCCACCGTCGAGCTCGACCCCGGTCACCTACTTGCATTCAACCGCACTCGCGACTCTTTCATCTGGAGAACCGAGTCCTTCGACTACGGCCGCACATGGACTCGTGCCATACCCACAACTTTGCCGAACAACAACTCCCGGCTGGCGCTGCTCAAGCTCGATAACGGCCACCTGATCCTGGCGGACAACCCCACCTTCAGCGACAGGACGCCGCTGCGCCTCTCGTTGTCAACCGACGGTGGAATTACGTGGCCGTATTCGGTTGATGTCGAAACCGAACCGGGCGCGGAGTTCTCCTACCCGTACCTCTTGCAAACCGCCGACAACATGATCCACTTGGGCTATACCCACAGGCGGCAAAGCATGCGACACGTCGTCTTCAACGAGGAATTCATCCGCAGTGGCGCCGACATCCCCTCCGACCCCCGCTTCGACGTGAAAGACGAGTACTCCAACGGGCAGCTCCACGATGTCACCACGTGCCAGTACGCTCCGCGCGCGACCAAACCCAATCTCACACCGACTGGTCTCACCGTCACACAACGAAAGCCCGACCAGGCCACAGTCACTGCCGTAATCACCAACAACGGCGCATCGGATGCTCGCGACGTAACGGTCCAGTTCCTCGACGGTGAAACTGTCATCGGGGAAATCTCACCGGTCGACATCGCCCAAGGACAATCCGTTCAGGTCTTCGTTATCTGGGACACCGACAACATTAAGGGCGAACACCTCATCACCGCCCGGGTTGACCCGAACCACGACATTGCCGAGATGAACGAAACAGACAACTCGATCTCGAAGGCAGCATGATCGGAGGGAACGCAGCGCAGAGCAGTTCGTGAGCGTCGAGGGATCACTCGACCGGTGGCGGATGCTCCGCCGGACTCGGCGCTCGCTGAGATGGCCGCCCCCGGCTTCACCCCACCGCTACGACGGCGAGGCAACGGCGGTCTCCCACCTGCGGTCCTAATAGGGTCTGTACAACGAATGGTGTGTCTCCTGATCATGGAGTAGGCACCGATGACCGACATGACGACCGCCGTGGATACTGCCGCGGTGGCGAAGAAGGACCCGGCGCGCCCGCCGGCGAATGGAGTCGACGACGAGCTGGTGGGC
>NZ_POUB01000331.1 GCF_003236335.1 Micromonospora deserti | reverse complement strand
ACCCCCGGCTCGGCCTCCCCGCCGCCGGGCGCTGCCGCTCCTGACGTCATCGCCGGTGGCCCGACCGCCCCGCCAGCGGGCAGCGGGGTTACGCGGGCCACGGCCACTCCGGGGGAGGGCCCGGGCGGCCCGCCGCCAGCGGGCGACGTCGCGACCGCCGGCCCGCGCCTGCCGGCGGAGTCCCCGTGGGCCCTGCCGCCGCAGCGGCCCACGCCGGCGACCGCCCAGCCGGCCTCCCGGACGGTCGCCGGGTCTCCCGACCCACCGCCGACGCCGGAGGCCGTGGCGGTGCAACCACCGCGCACCGGCCCGCTTCCCGGCCTGGCGGAGGCCGGCGACCCGCAGCCGGGTCCGCACCACGCGCAGGCCCCGCAGACCCCGCGCCCGCTGGCGGCCGACACCGGTCGGCCACCGCTCGACCCAGACCCCCACACGCCACCGACCCCGCAGACCGGCGCCGGGCCGGCGACGGGGTCGGTCGCCCCGACACCGCCCGGGCCGTTCCCGCCCCAGCCGGCCTGGTACCCGCCGTCCTGGCAGCCGGGGGCGGCGCGGCCGGAACCGGCGGCGCAGCCGCCCTACCAGCCGGCCGGGCCCGACCCGAGCTGGGGTCCGGAGGGCGGCACGCCGCCGACCGCTGAGGATTTCGCCCGGCGCCGGCAGGTCCGCCCCGCCGAACCGGTGGCCACCATGGGCGTACGCGCGGTGGTCAACAAGGTGGGGCTGCGGCTCCCGCCGGGGCGGCACGAGCAGGAACTGCGGCGGGACATCGAGATGGTGCGGCGCAACTTCGGCGGGTTGCGCCAGGTGACCGTGGTCAACCCGAAGGGCGGCGCCGGCAAGACGGTGGCCATCCTGCTGCTGGCGATGACCTTCGGGCAGAAACGCGGCGGTTACGTGCTGGCCTGGGACAACAACGAGACGCAGGGCACCCTCGGCATGCGCGCCCAGCAGGACTTCCACTCCCGTACGGTGCGGGACATGCTGCGTGACCTGGGCCAGTTCCAGAGCGCGCACGGGCGGGTCGGCGACCTGTCGCAGTACGTCCGCTCGCAGGGCGAGGGGATGTTCGACGTGCTCGCCTCGGATGAGTCGGCCACCGGGGGCGAGATGCTCACCGCCGCCGCGTTCGCCGAGATCCGTGAGGTGGTCAGCCGCTTCTACAAGCTGATCTTCGTGGACACCGGCAACAACGTCCGGGCCCAGAACTGGCAGGCCGCGATGGACGCCACCGATCAGCTGGTGGTCACCATGTCGGCCCGGAACGACTCGGCCGAGACGGCGGCGCGGATGCTCGACCACCTGGAGCAGAGCGGGCGGCAGCGGCTGGTCCGGCAGGCGGTCACCGTGGTGTCCATGCCGCCGTCGCGCAAGGAGATCGACCTGCCGGCGATCCAGCAGCACTTCGCGGCCCGCACCCGGGCAGTCCTGCTGGCGCCCTACGAGCGGCTCATCGACACCGGGGAGCCGATCCGGTACGGCGGCCTCTCCTCGGCCACCCGGGACGCCTGGCTCAAGATCGCCGCAGCGGTCGCCGAGGGTCTGTAACCGCGCCTCGGGCCACCCCGGCCGGGCGCAGGCGCACCGGGCCGGCTGGCAGGTGACCCCCGGCCCGCCGCCCGGACAGCCCGGCGGCCGGCCCGTTCCGCCCGGCCGGCCGCCGGAGCCGGGTCAGTTGCTGGCCAGCGCGTCCGCCGCGGCCGGGTCGCAGTCGCGGAGGAACTGGGCGCAGCGGGCCGCCTCATCGGCCTCGCCGATCTCGTCGGCGGCGCGGGAGAGCAGGTAGAGGCAGCGGAGGAAGCCCCGGTTCGGCTCGTGCGACCAGGGCACCGGGCCGTGCCCCTTCCAGCCGCTGCGGCGCAGCTGGTCCAGGCCCCGGTGGTAGCCGGTGCGCGCGTACGCGTACGCCGGGACGACCTGGCCAGCGGCGAACGCCCGGGCCGCCAGCGCGGCCCAGGCCGCGCTCAAGGTCGGGAAATCCGCGGCGACCTCGGCGAACGCCTCGTCGCTGCCGGCCTCTTCGGCGTCGGCCAGGGCAGCGTCGGCCTCGTCGTGCGCGGGCAGGAGCGTGGCCGGGGGCTCAGGCAACAGGTTCTGCATCGCCCCATTCAACCCGCTTCGCGCCGCACCGCGCGAGGGGCTGGCCGAGCCGGTTTGGCTGAACGGCTGAGGAGTTGGTCACGCCTGCGGCCCATGCCGGCCCGAGATGCTTTCCATTACAACTATTGGTCCGGAGCCTCCCCAGGACCCGGTTACGCAGGAGCCCGGTGGCCACGGCCGCCGGGCTCCTGTCGTCCGCCGGGATCCCGCGGGTTTGGCCGATTGCCCGGACAGGGCAGGATGACCCGGTGCCGACCCCCCCACCCACGGACGTCATCGAGCCGCACCCCTGCACCGACGAGGTCGAGACCCGCGCCGAGTTCGACCGGCGGCTGGCCAGCGGAAGCCTGGCCGGGCTGACCGTCCAAGGGCTGCGGCTGGACCTGCCGCCGGCACCCGACTTCACCGCCGTCGAGGTGGCCGGGGCGCTCTTCGTCGGCTGCCGGTTCGCCTCCCGCGAGGTCGGCGCCGACCTGGTCCGCCGCGGCGCCAACGTGGTGCCGCCCTTCTCCGGGCTGCCGTATCCGACCCAGCCGTCGCACCTCTACACCCCCGACGACCTCGCCGCCGGCTTCGCCGAGGGCGGGTTCGCCGAGATGTACGACACCCGGGTCTACGAGCACTTCCGCGCGCACGGCGGGGCGCTGCCGGACGTCCGCGAGGCGCTCGGCCAGCGGCTGCACGACCACGGCGTGGACAACGCCCTGGCCGACGCCACCCGCGCCTGGCTGGCCGTGCACGGGCCGCAGTCGGTGGTCGGAATCATGGGCGGGCACGCGGTGCCGCGCGGCAGCGTGCCGTACCGGATGGCCGCGGTACTGGGCTGGGAACTGGCCCGGGCCGACCGGCTGGTGGTGACCGGCGGCGGGCCGGGGGTGATGGAGGCCGCGAACCTCGGCGCCTACCTGGCACCGCGGCCGGCCGAGGAGCTGGAGGCCGCCATCGACCTGCTCGCCGCGGCGCCGGACTTCACCGACCACGAGCGCTACACCGCGGCGGCCCTGCGGGTCCGGCAGCTGTTCGGCCAGCCGGTCCGACCGCCCCGGCCCCGGGCCGACGCGGGCAGCGTGTCCCGGGCCGACTCCGCGGTGCTGGCCGGCGGCGAGCTGGACTGGGCGCGCGGCGGCGGGCTGGCCATCCCGACCTGGCTGTACGGGCACGAGCCGGCGAACCTCTTCGCGGGGCGGATCGCCAAGTACTTCTCCAACGCCATCCGGGAGGACACCATCCTGCGGCTGGCCCGGGGCGGGATCGTCTTCGCCCCCGGACGGGCCGGCACCGTGCAGGAGGTCTTCCAGGCGGCGACGAAGACCTACTACGGCACCGACGGTGCCAGCGGTGCGTACGTCTTCCTCGACCGCGCCTACTGGACCCGGGAGCTGCCGGTGCAGTCGCTGCTGCGCCCGCTGCTGGCCGCCTCCCCGTTCGGCGACCTGTCCCCGACGGTGCACCTCACCGACGACGTCCGCGAGGCCGTCCGGGTTCTCACCGGGGCCGGCTGACCCCGGCTCGGCGTGCGGCCGGGCCGGGGAACGGCGACGGCCGGCCCCCACCGGGAGCCGGCCGTCGGCCGTACGCGTCAGCGCGTCACTTGGCCATCGTGGTGCCCGTCGAGCGCAGGTGCTCGCAGGCCTCGACCACCCGGGCGGCCATGCCGGCCTCGGCGGCCTTGCCCCACACCCGCGGGTCGTACATCTTCTTGTTGCCGACCTCGCCGTCGACCTTCAGCACGCCGTCGTAGTTGCGGAACATGTGGTCCACCACCGGCCGCGAGAAGCAGTACTGGGTGTCCGTGTCGATGTTCATCTTGACCACGCCGTAGTCCAGCGCCTCGCGGATCTCCGACAGCAGCGAGCCGGACCCGCCGTGGAAGACCAGGCTGAGCGGCTTCTCCTTGTTGTACTTCGCGCCGACCGCCATCTGGATGTGGTTGAGCACCTCGGGGCGGAGCTTGACGTTGCCCGGCTTGTAGACGCCGTGCACGTTACCGAAGGTCAGCGCCGCCATGTAGCGGCCCTTCTCGCCGAGCCCGAGCGCTTCCACCATGGCCAGGCCGTCCTCGACGGTGGTGTAGAGCTTCTCGTTGATCGCGTTCTCGACGCCGTCCTCCTCGCCGCCGACCACGCCGACCTCGATCTCCAGGACGACGGCGGCCTTGGCCGCCTCGTCGAGCAGCTGCGCGGCGATCTCCAGGTTCTCGGCCACCGGTACCGCGGAGCCGTCCCACATGTGCGACTGGAACAGCGGCTCCTCGCCACGCCGCACCCGCTCCTGGGACATCGTCATCAGCGGCCGGACGAACTTGTCCAGCTTCTCCTTGGGGCAGTGGTCGGTGTGCAGGGCGATGTTGACCGGGTAGTTCTTGGCCACCTCGCGGGCGTACGCGGCGAAGGCGGCGGCGCCGGTGACCATGTCCTTCACCGACGGACCGGAGAGGTACTCGGCGCCGCCGGTGGAGACCTGGATGATGCCGTCGCTCTCCGCGTCGGCGAAGCCCTTCAGCGCCGCGTTCAGCGTCTGAGAGGAGGTCACGTTGATCGCGGGGTACGCGTACCGGCCGGCCTTGGCGCGGTCCAGCATCTCCGCGTAAGCCTCGGGGGAAGCGATGGGCATGTCGAACGCTCCTTACTTACCGCTCTCGGCCGTAGTCGGCCGCTGTTGTCCTTGGTGCGCCGGACCGCGCTGTCCTCCGCCCGGCAGTATCCCGTAGGACGGCCACGCGGGCACAACCGACCCGGTACGCGCCGGTGGCCGCGACGCCCGCGCCGGGGCGCTCGACGTCACCGGCCCTCCAGCCGGTCCGGCACGACGATGCTGATCAGCCAGGTCGCCACGGCCATCACGATGGCACCCCAGAATGCCGCCCAGAAGCCGTCCACCTGGAACGGCAGGTCCAGCGCCCGGGCGATCCGGTCGGTGAGCAGGAACAGCAGGGCGTTGACCACCAGCGCGAACAGGCCGAGAGTCAGCAGGTAGAAGACGCAACCGACCACCTTGATCACCGGCTTGAGCACGGCGTTGACCACACCGAAGATCAGCGCCACGACGACCAGCGTGAGCGCGGTGGTGGCGCCGGAACGGCCGCCCACCTCCACCCCGGGCACGATCAGCGTGGTGATCCACAGCGCCACCGCGGTGATCACCAGCCGGATCAGGAAGCCCACCGTCCCATCCTGGCACCGGGGGTGGCGCCCGGTGGGGCGATTCCGTCGAGTCGGCTCCCGTCGCCGCCGCGCGGGGGGCGGGCGCAGACCGTACGGTGTGTGAGGACCGTCCGCCGAGAACCCCGGGAGGGACTGATGGGTCAGCCCGACGAGGACTTCGCCCCCAGCGACCACCTCAGCCCGGAGGAGCGCGATCTGGAGGCGGAGCCGGCCGACACGGTCGAGCAGTCCACCGTGATCGCCCCCGTGGAGGGCGACACCGAACCGCACCGCGGCCTGGAGGTCGACGACTGGGACGCGATGGAGCAGGCCCGGGTGGTCGCCACCGACGAGGACGACTACCGCTGAGCCGCCGCCCCGGGCGACCGGGGCGACCACCTGCGCGCCGCCGCCCCGCTCGGGCGGCGGCCCTTTCCCCGTCTGGCGCCCGCAGTGGTCCGACCGGCTGGGTGCCGGCCCGGGTGCCGGCCCGGGTGCCGGCCGGATGTCCCGGCGACGCGCGGGACGACTGCGCCGGCGGGGGGCGGCACGGCTGCGGGCGCGTGGCCACGGTTGCGGGC
>NZ_POUB01000330.1 GCF_003236335.1 Micromonospora deserti | reverse complement strand
GAGGTGGTCAGCGTGGTCGCGGCGACGCCGGGCGGCGGCGTGGGCAGCGCGCTGCTGGCGGCCGCGGCCGAGGTCGCGCGGGCCGAGGGCCGGAACCGGCTCTGGCTGATCACCACCAACGACAACCTGCGGGCGCTGCGCTTCTACCAGCGCCGGGGGCTGCGGCTGGTGGGGGTGGACCGGGGCGCGGTCGACCGGGCCCGGCGGCTCAAGCCGAGCATCCCGACCGCCGGCGAGGACGGGATCCCGCTGCACGACGAGTTGGTCCTGGAGCTGCGGCTGGCGCCGCCCGCCGACGGCGAGCCGGGCGAGCCGGGCGAAGCGGGCGAGCCCCCGGACCGGGCGGCGGACGAGCAGGCAACCGCACCTCTGCCGCCCACGCGGGGACTCCGGCAGCCGGGCGCAGCCGGACCAGGCGCGACGGCCGGCACGCGGTGGATCTCGTTCACCACGGACTACGGCCAGGCCGACGGCTTCGTGGCGCAGTGCCACGGGGTGATCGCCCGGCTGGCGCCGGCGGCCCGGGTGATCGACGTGACCCATCTGGTGCCGCCCGCGGATGTGCGCCGGGGCGCGGCGGTGCTCGCGCAGGCGGTGCCGCACCTGCCGGCGGGCGTGCACCTGGCGGTGGTCGACCCGGGGGTCGGCACGACCCGCCGGGGGGTGGCCCTGGCCGCGCCGGGAGGGCTGCTGGTGGGGCCGGACAACGGCCTGCTCCTCGACGCGGCGGCCGCGCTGGGCGGGGTGACCGCCGCGGTCGAGCTGACCAACCCGGAGTGGCTGCCGGCCCGGGTTTCCGGCACGTTCCACGGCCGGGACGTGTTCGCGCCGGTGGCGGCGCGGCTGGCCGCCGGCGCGCCGCTGGCCGGGGCCGGGCCGGCGGTCGACCCGGAGACCCTGGTCCGGTTGCCGCAGCCGGTGGTCCGGCCGGAGCCGGCCGGCTTCACCGCCGAGGTGCTGACCGTGGACCACTTCGGCAACGTGCAACTGGCCGCCCCGGCGACCCTGCTGGAGCCGCTGCCCGGCCGGCTGCGGGTGGCCGGGCGGGACGCGGCGCGCGGGCGGACCTTCGGCGACGTGCCGGCCGGCGCCCTGGTGGTGCACGCCGACTCCGCCGGCCTGGTCGCGGTCGCGGTGAACGGCGGCCGAGCCGCCGACCTGCTCGGCGTGGCACCGGGCGACCCGCTGCGGATCAACTCGGATACCGGCGTCGCATCGACTGTGGAATGCTGGCCCGGTGGGTGAGTACTGGCTTCCCGTAACCTGTCCCTGCTGCGCGGCCCGGACCGGCGGCGGCACGTGCCCGGTCTGCTTCTGGACCGACGACGGCCAGGGCGACGCCGACGCCGACGTGGTGCGGGGCGGCCCCAACGGCGACCTGAGCCTGACCTACGCCCGGCTCAACTTCGCCGTCTACGGCGCGAGCCACCCCCGCTACCAGGACATGGTCCGCCCGGCCCGGCCCGACGAGCGCCCCTGACCGCACCCGCCGGCCGGCGGCCACCCGTCCCGGCCCCGGCCGGCGGCGGTCAGCAGGGCGGCACCGTCCCGCCGTAGATCGCGGAGATGTACGCGTGGCTGACGTACTGCCCGGCGGCCACACGGTTCCACCGGCTGGTGGTGCGGTACGGGCCGACGATCGTCTGACCGACCACGTAACACTCGACCGGCACGTTGGCGTACCGCGCGGCGAGCCCGCGCACGGCGTACCCGGTGCCGGCGCCGCTGCGGACGTTGAGCGGACCGTCGCCGACCACCCCGCGCGGGCCGGTGCCGGTCCACAGGTACGCCACGTCGACCCAGGCGTTGGTGGTGAGCTGCAAGCCGTCCCAGAAGGTGCCGTCGGCCAGGTCGATGCCGGCCGGGTTGAGCACCACCCGGCCGAACTGGTCGCGACCGCCGTTGTAGCCGTACTGGTAGGCCGCCTGCGCCTGCGGCCGGCCCTGCGGCAGGTCCTTCCAGTTCTCCCGCACCGCGCTGAGGTTCCAGTAGTCGTCCCGGGTGTTCCACGGCCCGACGTCCCAGGCCGGCGCGTACTCGCACCGGCTGCCGGTGGTGGTGCAGACCCGCACCGTGTAGTCGCCGGTGTTGAGCGGGGCCAGCCCGCGCCGGGAGGGCAGCGCCACGAAGTGGTCCCGGGGTTGGATGGTGTGCCCGTTGGCGGTCACCTCACCGACCAGTCCGACCCGGGTGGCGTACACCCGGTAGGCCCGGCCGGGCGTGGCGGCGGAGACGGCGGCGACGGTGTCGGCGGTGAGCCGGACGGAGCGCACCTCGGCGGTGGCGCCGGAGGCCGCCGCGGTGAGCACCACTCGGGTCTGCACCCGGCTGACCGGCCGGTCGAAGACCGCCCCCCGGGTGGCCTCCCGCCACTCGGTCCAGCCGTCGGCCCGCCAGCCCCGGACCTGGGTCTCCACGGTGGCGCCGGGGGTGACCCGGGCGGCGACCTCGGCACGGACCCGGGTGGCCGGCCGGCGCAGGGTGTGCGGGGCGGCGAGGTACAGGCCCTCGGTGAGGGTGCGGTGCCGCCCGCGGACGGGCGCCGGGCGCGGGTCGGCCAGGCGGAGCCCGGAGCGGCTGTGCCGGACGTTGACGTCGTCGCCGTCGACGCGGGAGAGGTCGGTGGTCCACCGGTCACCGCCGGCCGGGGCGGCCGACGCGGGGGTGGTCACGGGCAGGAGGGCGAGGGCAAGGATGACGGTCAGGACAGCGGCCCGGATGGGACGTTGTGGACAAGACATGGGCATTCTCCTCAGAACTCCCTGATAGTGCCTGTGTCAGGAGATCGACAGGAACCTCGGTACAAATAGCGACAGATGTGAATTTCGCTCGACGAGGGAGGATGGTGGGGTGCCCGAAGGTGACACCGTCTGGAACACCGCCCGCGTCCTGCACCGGGCGCTGGCCGGCGTCCGGCTCACCGGCAGCGACTTCCGGGTGCCGCAACTGGCCGCCACCGACCTCGCCGGGTGGACGGTGCGGGAGTCGGTCAGCCGGGGCAAGCACCTGCTGCTCCGCCTCGCCGCCCCGCCGGCGTCGCCCCCCGGTGACCGGGAGCGGGCCGGCGACGGCGACGCCGCGGCGGGCTGGACGTTGCACTCGCACCTGCGGATGGACGGCGCGTGGCGGGCGTACGCGCCGGGGGAACGGTGGACCGCCCGGCCGGCGCACCTGATCCGGGTGGTGCTGCGCAGCGCGGGCGCCATCGCCGTCGGGTACCACGTGCACGAACTGGCGCTGGTGCCGACCACGGAGGAGGAGTCCCTCGTCGGGCACCTCGGCCCCGACCTGCTCGGCGCGGACTGGGATCCGGCCGAGGCGGCGCGCCGGCTGGCCGCACACCCGGACGCCCCCATCGGCGAGGCGCTGCTGGACCAGCGCAACCTGGCCGGCGTCGGCAACCTCTACACCTGCGAGGTGCTCTTCCTGCGCGGCGTCTCGCCGCGGACCCCGGTGAGCGCGGTGCCCGACCTCGCCGGCATGGTCACCCTGGCGCGGAAGCTGCTCGCCGCGAACCGGGGGCGCTGGACGCAGAGCACCACCGGCTCGCTGCACCGGGGCTCGACCTGCTACGTCTACGGCCGGCGCGCCCAACCCTGCCGCCGCTGCGGCACCGCCATCCGCAAGGAGGAACTGGGCGAGCGGGTCACCTACTGGTGCCCGGTCTGCCAGCCCGACCGGTCGTGACCCGGGCGGCAGGTCGGGAAGTCGCCGGGGGCGGCACGCCACCAGCCGCCGGTCCCGGCGGCAACGCCCCGGACCCGGCCGGGCATCCGGCGTGTCGGGCGGCGACACCCCGTGGTCGCGGTGCCGATCCGGGCCGCAGCCACAGATACGGACGATTGGGTACTTCCTAACCCGCCGCGCACGTCGCATGCTGCGGTTGACTCCTCACGCATCGTCAGCGCAGCGCGATCGGGGCCGCCACGCCGGGGTGGTGGCCGCCGCGCCCGGCACCGGGGAGAGCCATGGACCTGTTCCGCAGACTCCGGATCCCGTGGGTCGACCGCGTGGCCCGCACCGACGCCGCCAACGGCTCCCGGCGGTCGAGACTGCCGGCGGCCCGGAGCGGGGACGATCCGGGCCCCGCCCCGGCCAGCCTCGACCCGGCCGCGGTCCCGCGCTGCTTCGGTCCGGTGCCGAACCACGCCCGCAGCCCGCTGCCGGTCCTCGACGCCGACGGGCAGGTTGTCCCCGGCACCGGGCTGCGCAAGTTCGTTGACGCGCTGCCCGGCCTCGGCGCGCCGGGCCGCACGGAACCCGGCGCCCACCTGCCGGTCGCGGTCCCGGACACCCTCAGCTACCCGGGTTGCGACTACTACGAGATCGGCCTGCGGGAGTACAGCCAGCGGCTGCACCGGGACCTGCCGGCGACCCGGCTGCGCGGATACCGGCAGCTCAACCTGGGCACCGACGGCAACGGGCACAACACCGTCGCCCCGCCGGAGCGCCCCTGGCACCTCGGTCCGGTGGTGCTGGCCCGGCGGGGGCGGCCGGTACGGATCAAGTTCATCAACCAGCTCCCCACCGGCCCGGCCGGCGAACTCTTCCTGCCTGTCGACCCGACGGTCCACGGCGCCGGACCCGGGCCCCTCGACGGCCCGGCGCCCTACCCGCAGAACCGGGCGGTGCTGCACCTGGCAGGCGCGCAGACCGGCTGGATCAGCGCCGGCAACCCGTGGCAGTGGATCACGCCGGCGGGCGAGATCACCCCGTACCCGAGCGGGGTCGGGCTGACCCCAGTACCCGACATGCCGCCACCCGGGGCGGGGGCCACCACCTTCTACCACCCCAACGACCAGAGCGGCCGGCTGCTCTGGTTCCACGACAACACGGTCGGCCTGGCCCGGCTGACCGTCTACTCCGGGCAACTCGCGCTCTACCTGCTCACCGACCCGGCGGAGGAGCAGCTGGTCGCCGACGGGGTGCTGCCGGCCGAGCAGCTGCCCCTGGTGATCGAGGACAAGACCTTCGTGCCGGACGACACCCAGCTCGCCGGGGAGGACCCGACCTGGGACCGGGACCGGTGGGGCGCGCGCGGCAGCCTCTGGCACCCGCACGTCTACCAGCCGCGGCAGAACCCGTACCGGTCCGGCGGGACGAACCCGACCGGGCGGTGGGACTACGGCCCGTGGTCGCGGACGGCGGACGGCGCCCCGGACGTCGCCACCGGCACGGCACACGACGTGACCCCGGCGTATCCCGGCCCCGGCCCGGTGCCGAACCCGCACCACGACCCGATCGCCGATCCGGACCAGCCGCCGCTGGCCCCGGGCGTCCCGCACCCCTCCGCCGTGCCGGAGGCGTACGGCGACACCATGCTCGTCAACGGGGTCGCCTACCCATACGTTGAGGTGGAGCCGCGGACGTACCGGTTCCGGATCCTCAACGCCTGCCTGGACCGCGCCGTCAACCTCCAGCTCTACCGGGCCCGCTCGAACGGCCCGATGTGGGGCCCGGACGGCGGTCTGGCCGACGCGGACGCCGGCGAGGTACCGATGGTGGAGGCGGTCCGCGCGCCGGACCGGCCCGCCGGCTGGCCGGCCGACGGGCGCGACGGCGGCGTCCCCGACCCCCGCGCCGCCGGCCCCGAGCTGGTCCAGATCGGCACCGAGGGCGGACTGCTGCCCGCGCCGGTGGTGATCCCGAACCGGCCGGTGGGCTACCGGTACGACCGCCGGGACCCGACCGTGCTCAACGTCGACGGGCACGCGCTGCTGCTCGCTCCCGGGGAGGCGGCCGACGTGCTGGTGGACTTCTCCGCCGTCGCGCCGGGCGACACGCTGATCCTCTACAACGACTGCCCGGCCCCACTGCCCGGCTTCGACCCCCGGTACGACCACCACACC
>NZ_POUB01000032.1 GCF_003236335.1 Micromonospora deserti | reverse complement strand
GTGCTGGGGAGTTGGGGGCGGGGCGGCGTGCCGGCGGCGGGCGTGGCGCAGGGCGTCGGCGGTGAAGACGATCAGCGCGAGCCAGACCAGGGCGAAGCCGGCCAGCCGGGCCGGCGGCATCGGCTCGTGGAAGACGAGCACCCCGCAGCCCAGCTGGAGGATCGGGGCGAGGTACTGGAGCATGCCGAGCCCGGTGAGCGGCAGCCGGTTGGCCGCCCCGGCGAAGAGCAGCAGCGGGATCGCGGTGGCCGCGCCGGCCGCGACCAGCAGCACGGTGTGCCCGACCGAGATCCGGCCGAAGGCGGCGCCGCCGGTGGCGGCGAGCCAGCCCAGGTACGCCAGCGCGGGCAGCGCCAGCACCGCCGACTCGACGAACAGGCCCTCCGCGGCGGGCAGCCCGAGCCGCTTCTTGACCAGGCCGTACCCGGCGAAGCTCAGGGCCAGGGTCAGCGCCAGGTACGGCAGCCGGCCGTAGTCGACGGTGAGCACCGCCACGGCCAGCCCGCCGACGCCCAGCGCCGCCCACTGCGCCGGGCGCAGCCGCTCGCGCAGCACGGTCACCCCGAGCAGCACCACCACCAGCGGGTTGATGAAGTAGCCGAGGGCGGTCTCCACCACCCGGTCGGAGTTGACGCCGTAGATGTAGGTGCCCCAGTTGATCGCGATCAGCGCGGCGGCGGCACCGATGCCGGTCAGCGCGCGCGGCCGGCGCAGCAGCGCGCGCAGGAAGCCGACGTTGCGCAGCGCGGCCAGCAGCAGGGCGACGAAGACCACCGACCAGACGATCCGGTGGGCCAGGACCTCCAGCGGCCCGGCCGGGCGCAGCAGCTTGAGGTAGAGCGGGAAGAATCCCCACAGCAGGTACGCGCCGAAGCCGTAGAGGTATCCGAGGCGGAGTGGCGTCACGCCTCCACCGTAAGGGGCGGCTGGTCGCCCGGCTCCTTGCCGGTGACCGGGCTCACCGGCTGGTCCCGCCGGTCGAGCTGCAGCCAGCGGTGCGGATCGGTCATCGGGGTGAAGCCGACCTTCTCATACACCGCGTGGGCGTCGCGGGTGGCCAGCAGGATCCGCCGGACGCCCAGCCCGTCGAGGTGGTCGCGGACCATGCCGGCCAGCCAGGTGCCCAGGCCCCGGCCGCGTTCGGCGGGGTCCACGTAGACGTCGCAGAGCCAGGCGAAGGTGGCCCGGTCGGTGACCGTCCGGGCCACCGCGACCTGACGGCCGTCGCCGGGGCGGTACACGCCGAACGGCACCGAGCCGGCGAACGCCTTCGCCATCGTCTCCCGGCTCCGCCCGATCGCCCAGTACGCGTCGGTGGAGAGCCAGCGGTGCACCAGATCCAGGTCGATGCGCTCGGGATCGGTGCTGAGCAGGTAGCCGTCGTGGCGGGTCAGGGTGAGCACCCCGCCACGCTAGTCCGGCCACCCCGCGCCCGCGCCAGCCAATTCCCCTGAGCTGTCGGGCCGCCCGCCCGGTCGCGTCAGTCCCGGTCGAGGAGCGCGCCGAGGATCCAGGTGACGATGCCGACGAAGAGCGCGCCCAGCACGGCGGCCGGCCAGAACCCGTCCACGTGGAACGGCAGCTCCGCCTGCTCGGCGATCCAGCTGGTCAGCAGGAAGAGCAGCCCGTTGACGACCAGTGCGATCAGCCCGAGAGTCAGCAGGTAGAAGCCACAGCCGACGGTCTTGATGACCGGCTGGAGCACCGCGTTGACCACGCCGAAGATCACCGCGACGAGGATCAGCGTGGTGACCGTCTCGGTGGCGGAGTCCGAATCCAGCGTGATGCCGGGGATGAGCAGCGTGGCCAGCCAGAAGGCGACGGCCGTGCTACCGAGCCGGATCAGCAGCCCTTTCAGAAAACCCATGGCGGGGATCGTGCCACGCCGGGGCCACCGGGGGAACCCGTGATCTCTGGGGACCCGACGTCCTCAGCGGCGCGCGGGGCGGCCGATCAGCTGCGACTCGATCGGGGTGGGAGAGAGCAGCGCCCAGCGCAACGCCCGCCGGTTGACCACCGCGACCATGTCGTCCCGGATCCGGGTCAGCCACTCCGCGGAGCCGCCGAGCCCCAACGCGGTGCCGGCCAGCGCCGCCTCGGTGCGGTCGAGTGGTTGCAGTACGGCCAGGTCGGCGCGGCCCAGCGCGTCGGCATCCGCCGGAGTCAGCTCGTCGCGGACCAGCAGGGTGGCCCGCCACGGCGGCCCCGGCTCCGGCTCCGACGGGTTGGGCCCGGCGTCGACCACCACCAGCAGCGGTCGCAGCGGTGAGCCCGGTTCGCCGCCGACGGGCCGGCCCGGCGGGAGCACCGGGATCGTCCCGCCCGGTGCGCCGACGCCGCGGACGAACGGTTCCCAGCTGGCCGGGCGGGCGGTCTGCACCACCACCCGGGCGCCGAGCGCCAGGGCTCGCAGCGCCACGAGCTGCGCGGCGCGGACCCCGCCGACGAGCATCACCCGGGTGTTCTCCGGGCGGAACAGCCGGATGGCGACCGCGCCGCCGTGCCGGTTGGCGCCCACCATCAGCCCCGCCTCGCCGGCGACCAGCTCCAACCCTTCGGGCGCCGGCCCGGGACCCCCGGCGCCGGCCACCGCGAGCGGCAGCGTGCCGGCGAGCCCGGACAGCTGCTCCCCGTCGAGCCGCTGCACCTCGCCGCCGGCGTCGACCACGGTCCCGCGCAGCGCCTGGGCCGCCGCCGAGAGCTCCGCCGCGGTGCCGGCGGCCAGCCGTACGGTCAGCTCGGTCGGCGCCGTCGCAGGGTCGGCGCCGTGCCACGGCCCCGCGCACAGCGACACCGTGCTGGCGCTGGCCGGCAGCGTCAGCAGCCGGGACGCCAGTCGGCGGCCGCCGTCGGTACGCGGGTCGGGCCAACGTCGTAGCCGGAAGGTGGTCTGGAGCAGGTCCCCGCAGCGCACCGCCTGCCAGGACTCCTGGACCGGCCGGTCGTCGTGGTGGGCCAACTCCGCCATCACCCGCAGCGCCGCGTGTTCACCGAGCGGCCGGGCCGGGGCCGGCCCCAGCCGGCGGACGATCCGGCGCACCGTGCCGGAGAGCGCCCGGCGCAGATCCTCCCCGGCCCAGCCGTCGGCCCGCAGCACCCGCACGGCGAGCACGACCCGGTCCCGACCGGCCAACCGCCCCTCGGTGAGCTGACGGTACGACGTGGCGACCGTGCCACCGGCCGCGGCGCCGGCCGGCGCCGGTGTCGCGGTGAGCAGGAGCTGGACGCGGACCGGCGGGCTGTCCGGCGTGGCCGCCGGCAGCAGCGACGCCGGGTGGGGCAGCGCGCGTGGACCGTCACCGAGCAGGTCGGCCGGATCGCCGATCTCCAGCAGGGCCACCATCCCGCTGGCGTCGTCCAGCACGGCGGCCGGCACGCCGGCGAGCTCGACCGGGCACACCACCGCGCCCGGGTCGACCAGCTCCAGTAGCGCGGCCGGCCCGGCGGCCGGCGGAAGTGCCCGGCGGCGGGTCAGGTAGCCGACGCCGGTGCCCAGCCACTCGAAGAGCCACCGCCCCCGCAGCCGCACCCAGGCGACCGGCAGCAGCAGCCCGGCGACCGCGACGGCGGCCAAGGCCGCCAGCGCCCCCCGCCCGGCACCGGCGGTGAGGACGGCCACGGCGACCTGTGCGGCGACGACCTGGCCCGCCCGCACACCGGCGCGGGACCGGCGACCGGCCGGGATCCACTGTGGGGGAAGCGGGGTGCGGCGGGCCGCGACGGCGACGTCCGGGGGCGGCTGCGGGGCACGGCCGCTGGCCGCCCGGTGCGGTCCCGCGGTGGTGGTGGCCGTCACCCGACCTCCTCAGCCGATCACTCGCCGCGACATGGGTGCAGCCCATGGTAGCGGCGGGGCGGACCGCGGGTCGTCCCGGTTGTCCACAGGGGAGCAACTGGGGTAGCACAACGGCGACCGGGCCGCTACCGTCAGCGACGAGTTCCGCTGACCCCCACGCCCGCCGCGCTCGACCCCCGTCGGCAGGAGCGGCGGTTCCCCGAGCGGCCGCGCGGGCGGCCCGCCACGACCGAGGAGACGAGGTGACGTCCCGGGTGTCCCAGACCCAGGCAGAAGCCGCGGTGATGCAGCAGACCGCCGCGAAGTTCGAGCAGGTCGACCAGTCGTTGCAGTCGATGCTGAGCAGCCTGATGGCCGAGCTGGAGGTGTTGCAGCAGGCCTGGCGCGGCGCCGGCGGGCGGTCGTTCGAGCAGGTCAAGCAGCAGTGGGCGCAGGATCAGGCGACGCTGCAGCGAGCGCTGCGGGAGACCGCGATCGCGATCCGCACCGCCGGCCAGCAGTACGACGTCTCCGACACCGAGGCCGCCAGCCGGGTGGCCACCACTAACCGTGGCGGCATCCAGCTGCCCCTCTGACCCGGATAACCCGGAGGGAGACATCCGATGGACCATGGTGTGCTGGTCGTCAACTTCGCCGCGTTGCAGCAGGCCAGCGCGGACATCCAGAAGGCGCTGAACACGCTCGACTCGCAGCTCGGGCAGCTGGAACGGGACGCCGCCCCGCTGGTGGCGGGCTGGTCGGGCGAGGCCCGGCAGGCGTACGAGCAGCGGCAGGCCCGGTGGCGGTCCGCCTCGCAGGACCTGCAGGCGATGCTGCGCGACATCAAGCTCGCGGTGGACGACTCGGCCGCCGACTACCTCGACACCGAGAAGAGGAACGTCGGCCTGTTCCAGTGACGCCCGGGGTGGGGGCGGCGCCGGTCCAGAGCGGCCGGGCCGCCCCCACCGATCGCGTTGCCCCACGAGGTGGAGGCCCGGTGCCGCACGCGGCGGTGGCCGCGGGCTGCGACCCGCCGCTCCGGGCGGCGGTCGCGGTCAGGCCGGGCCGGCGGGTCGCCACCGCCGTCGGGCACCACGGGGCGCCATCACGGTCAGCAGCGCCGCCGACGCCACGGCCGCGGCGCCGACCGCGGCCACCAGCAGGGCACGTTCCCGAGCCGTGGCCCGTCGCGCCCGCTGCGCCACCAGCGCCGGGTCGGGCCGGTCGTCGGCCAGCGCCGTGACCTGGCCGGGGCGTCCGGCAATCCGGCCGCCGGTCTCGGTGACCGCCCGGTACGGGTTCAACACCCCCGCGCCGTACCCGCCGCCCCGGCCGTCGCCGGGCGCCGGATCGGCGGTCGCGAGGATCCGCTGCGCCACCTGCGCGGCGGCCAACTCGGGCCGGTACTGGCGCAGCAGGGCGGCGGTGGCGGCCACGAAGGGCGTCGCGTAGCTGGTGCCCTCGACCCGGTGGTGACCCTGGCCCGGCGCGGCCGTGAGCACGTCGCTGCCTGGGGCGACCAAATCGACGTACGGGCCGGTCTGGGAGAAAGGTGCCCGAACCCCGTCCGCTCCGACCGCACCCACCCCCAGCACCCCTTCGTACGCCGCCGGGTAGGGCCGGGGGTCGCCACGGTCGTGCAGGTTGCCCGCGGCGGCCACCACGACCACGTCCCGGGCCACCGCGTAGCCGACCGCCGCCCGCACCGCAGGGTTGTCGGCGTACAGCACGACGGAGAGGTTGAGCACGTCCGCGTCGTGGTCGACGGCCCAGCGGATCGCCCGGGCGAAGTCCTCCGCGCTGACCGTGCGCCCCGACTCTCGCCCTTCGACGACCTGCTGCTCGCTGACCCGCACCGGCAGGATGCGGGCGCCGGGAGCCAGCCCCTGGAAGGCCACCCCGTCGCGGGGGGCGGCCGCGATGATGCTCGCCACGCCGGTGCCGTGGCCGGCGCAGTCCCGGCCCCCGTCACCGTCGGGGTCGAGCAGGTCGGTGCCGTCGAGGACCCGCCCGGCCAGCTGCGGGTGCCGGATGTCCACTCCGGAGTCGACTACGGCCACGGTCACCCCGGCGCCGGTGGCCAGCGTCGCCAGCCGCTCAGGGGCGTACCGCTGCTGGGGCCAGGGCGTCGCGGCGACCGGCCGGACCGGGGTCAGTGGGGCTGCGCACCCCGGTGCCTGGGCGACCGGCGCGGCCAGACCGGGCCCGGCGTGGCCGGTCACCGGTGCGGCCGGGACGGCGGCCAGGGAGGTCAGCAGGGCCGTCGTGAGCGCCGCCGGGAGAGCCACCGGGAGCCGGCGCGCCGGGGACCAGGACATCGACCGCCTCCGTATCGTGTCGACTCCGGAACGGGATGTTATCGCCTTCGGTGGAACCGGGCGCGCCGCCGCCGGTCCAGACCATTGTGATCTTGTTACTACCTTGTAGGTTGTACGCGATGCCTATGGGCCTGTTCGCGGGAGGAGAGGTGGCCGTGACCGAATGGGAGCCGGCCACCGAGGCCGAGGCGGCGATGCGTGACGCGCTGCGCGCCAACGACCAGCAACTCTACTTCCGGATCCTGGCCCGGACGGAGCTGCTGCTGCCGGTCTCCGCGCAGGCGCTCGCCGGCCAGGCACCGGTGGGCTGGGGCACCTGGACCACCGGCGGCCGGACCCACGTGCTCGCGTTCACCTCCCCTGCGGCGATGCGGTCCTGCCTCGGGGAGAACGCCGGGACCAGCCGGCGCAGCAGCTATGCCGACCTGGCCGGCGGCTGGCCCAACCACGAGTGGTGGCTGGCGGTCAACCCGGGCCTGCCCATCGAGGGCTACCTGCCGGCCTGGTTCGTCTCCCAGCTCGCCCGCGGCGACGTCCGCCTGCCCGGCCGCACGATGGGAGCGCGGGCCCGCCTGGAACGGGCGGAATCCGTGGCCCGGGCGAGGGCCACCGCGACGACCAGCGGTCCCGCCGCATCGGACGGGCCGACCACCGGCCCGCAGGGGCGGTCGCCCCGCGCCGGGGCGGCACCCACCAACGGCGTCCTGGCCCGGTCGGAGGTGCCCGCCGCGTCACTGGCCCGGGTGCCCGCGCCGGCCCGGGCGGCGGAGCGGGTGTCGCAGGCGTCCCCACCCCCGCCCGACCCGGCACGGCGGCCGGGGCCGGCGGCCGGTGACGGGGCGGCCGGCGAGGCGATCCGGGCCGTTGCTCGTCGCGACGATCCATCACCTCGCCCGGCCACCACCGCCGATGTGCCGGCCGACCGGCCCGTACCGCCGCCGCTCGCCCCGCCCGGCCCGGCCGTCGAGCGCCACGGGGTCCGGCCGGCGCAGGACCGGCCGGCCGGCGAGGGCGCGCGTCCAACGTCGACGAACGGCCACTCCGGCGGGGAAGCCGAACGCCGGTCCTTCTTCGAACCGGCGTCCGGCCGGGGTTCGGCGTACCAGGGGGAGGTGCTCCGCTCCGGTGATCGGGCGGTGCCGCCGTCCCGCATCGCCCGCGGCGCCCAGCCGTTCCCCCGGCGCCGACCGCCGATCGAGCCGACGCCGGAGGGGCCGACGCACCCGTTCCCCGTCACCACGCCGACCGGGGAGCCGACCCGGGCCTTCGCGGCGCCGGCCACGGAAACCACCCCGCCGCCGCCCCGGCGGCCCGATCCGTCGACCGACGAGAGCACCCAGGCCTTCCCGGCTTCCGCCGGCCAGCCACCGGGGTACGCCGGGCGCCGGCCGGGCCCGGACGACGCGGCGACCCCGGCGCTGCCGCGCCGCCGGCCGAGCCCGGCGCCGGGGGACCCGACGGAGGAACTGGCGGCGTCGATCGCGGAGCCGGTCTCCGGGCCGCCCGCCGCTCGCCGTGGCTTCACGCCCATCGTCATCGAGGGCACCATCATCGACTCGCGTGACCTCCCGGGATCGGACGACGGCGATCCTGCCCGGCCGAAGCCGCGCGACGCCGGTCCCGGCCCGGTCGCCGGGGAGCGTTCGCTGTTCACGCCGGCCACCGGCACCGACCCGACGGCTCCCGGCACCGGATCCGCGTCTCCGCCGGGCCCGGTGGCCGCGCCCAGCCTGACCTGGACCGAGTCGCCGTCCCCGGCGACGGCGGACGGAGTCGAGCTGGCCAGCGCCGCGTCCGACCCGGCGCCGACCGCATCCGGCAGCATCGGGGCGGGAGCGCCGCAGCCCGCTCCCGCCGTGGCGGACGAGCCGGTGGCGCCGTCCCCGGCCGCGCCGGTGGTCGAGTTCCAGCCCGCCAACGAGGTCGAGGAGAACCTGCTCGACGCGGCCGGCGCGGGCAGCACCGACACCTTCCTCTCCACCCTGCTGCTGGCCCGGGTGCTGCTGCCGGTGGCCGCCGACTCCGCGCCGGGCAGCCGCCCCGGGGAGCCGGGCTTCGTCTGGCGTACGGAGGAGTCGGACGGCGAACGCTTCGTGGTGGTCTACACCTCGCCGGAGCGGCTGGCCGACCACACCGACGCGCCGGTGGAGACGATCAAGGTCAAGTTCGTCCAGCTGATCCGTCGCTGGCCGGACGAGTCCTGGTCGTTCGTGGTCAACCCGGGCACCCCGGTCGGGGCGAAGCTGCCCGGCGAGCAGATCGTCGCGCTGGCCAACTGGGCGGCGGAGGTGGGGCTCGGCGACGACGCGGGCAGCGAGCCGGAGGCGCCCCCCGCCGCCGAGAAACCCGCCGCCCGTCCCCGGTACGCGCCGCCGGCGTCCGACCCGACCCGGCCGGTCGTCATGCAGAAGGCGGTCGCGCCCAGCCAACTCGCGTACTACCTGGAACGGGGCTACGACCGCGTCTCCGGCTTCGTGCACCGGGCGAACGAGCTGGCCCACCTGACCACCCCGGGTCAGCTGTACGACGCGCTCGGGCTGGGCTACCCCGAATCGCCCTTCGGACGGGACGCCGAGGAGATCTACGTGCTGCGCTGGCCCGCGCACCGGCCCAGCCTCTACCGGATTCCGTACGGCGGGCAGAACGAGGCGGCGATGCGGGCGATGGAGGGCTGGGTCATCGAACGCGCGCCCTTCCGCGGCAACGGCTTCGCCCCTGGCGAGAGCAGTGACGTGGTGGCCGAGTTCAAGGTGGACAGCGCCCGGTTGCCGCACGGCGCACAGCTGTGGCGGATCGGCGCGGACGGCACCGAGCGGCTGGTCGCCGTCCTCGACACCGACACGCTGCTCTGGCGACAGGTCGGTGAGGAATGATGCGGGACGGGTACGTGGCCCGCTGGCGCGGGCGGGAGTACCAGGCCAGCCCGGACGGCGACGACATCCGGCTCTACCAGCCTGAACCGGCCGAGGGCTTCGAGCAGGTCCGCCCCGGCCGCTACGTCCGGGTGCTGCCCGCCAGCGAGGTGGAGGACCTGACCTACGTGCGGACCACGTGCACCTGGCAGGGGCAGCCGTTCATCGTGCTCGGAGAGCACGACGGCTGGCTGCGGGTGGAGTACACCGGCGGGCGCTGGCCGGTGGCCCAGGCGCTGGGGCTGGAGGTGTTCGACTTCGGGGTCTACCAGGGCTGGGCGCCCGCCGCCGAGGTCGCCGACCTGCGCGAGCAGCGGGTCTGAGGGCGCTGCTCAACGCCGACCTCCGCCCGATCCGGCGGGCTCCGCCTCAGGACTTCGTCCAGCGCAGGATTTCGCCGAGCACCACGTCCCGGGCCTCCACGTGCGGGAAGTGCCCCACGCCGTCGAGCAACCGCCACTCGTAGGGCGCCACGACGTACCGGCCCGAGCCCTGCGCGGTGCGCGGCAGCGAGGCGACATCGCGCGCGCCGTGCAGCTGGAGGGTCGGCGTGACCAGCGGCTTCTGCATCAGGCGGACGAACCGGTAGCCGTGCAGCCGCAGCACCGAGCGGAACGCCCAGCGGTAGCCCTCCAGCGCGCAGAACGCGGCCTGCGGGATCAGCATCGCCTCCCGGCAACGCCGGGCGTACGCCGCGAAGTCCGGCCCGGTCACCCAGCGCGGGCCCCCCCACCGGCGCAGGATCTCCTCGACCGCCGCCGCGTCGTCCCGGGTGAGCACGTGCTCGTAGCGGGGCAGCTGGAACTTCAACGTCGGGGTCGAGGCGGCGAACTGCCCACGCGGGTCGGCGAAGATGGCGGCTCGCAGGCGCAGCGGGTGGGGTGCGCCGAGCACCACCAGCCGGTGCACCAGGGCCGGGTGGAACGACGCCACGGTCCACGCGATCAGGCCGCCGGCGCCGGTGCCCACCACGGTGGCCGAGCGTTCGCCGAGAGCCCGGATCAGCCCGGCGATGTCGGCGGCGAGGGTGTATCCGTCGTACCCCCGGGGCGGCTTGTCGCTGGCGCCGTAGCCGCGCAGGTCGACCGCCACCGCGCGGAACCCGGCGTCGGCGACCGCCGGCAGTATCTCGTGCCAGGCCCACCAGTGCTCGGGGAAGCCGTGCAAGAAGAGCAGCATCGGGCCGGTGCCGGCCTCGACGACGTGGAACCGGCTGCCGTTCGCGCCGACGAACCGGTGCGTCCACGGCCCCTCGGTGAGGACGCGGGACTCGTCGACGGGCTCGCCACGCTGCTCGGTCATGGCAGACAGCCTAGGACCCCGACGCCGGTCGGCCCGGCGGGCGGCCCGGATCGCCGGCGCCGGCCGATCGGCCGCTCAGCCGACGGGGCTGATCCGCACGATGCTGGCCGGGGTGCCCGGGCCGCAGTCCACGGCCGGATCGGCGGGGCCGACGGACACCCGGACCCAGCTGCCGGTGGCGAAGGTGCCCATGCCGGGGCCGTGCAGCGCGTACTCCCGGCCGTCGTCGGTGACCAGGCCATAGCAGGGACCGGCGCAGCCCCGGGTGATCCGTCCGGCCAGCACGCCGGCCTTGCGCAGGTCGGTGGGCTGGCTCGGCGGGCCGCTCGGTGCTCCGATCGTCGGCGGCGTGGTGGCCGACAGCGGGGGACGGGTCCGGCCGGCGGGTGCCGAGGGGCTGGTGCCGCCGGATCCCGGCAACGTCGGACCGGCGGACGGGCCGGCCGGGGCGGGCTCCTGCTCGGGCACCGGTGCTCCCTTCTCGCGTGCGGCGCAGCCGGCCAGGGTCAGGGCAAAGGCCAGGCTCGCGGCGGTGACGGCGGTACGGGTCGTGGATGGCACGCCGATCGGACGCGCCGGACGGGGTCCCCGGTTCCCGTCCCGGCACCGCCGCCAGCGTGCCGCGTTCCAGCCGACGTGGTGGATGCCGCGTTCCCAGCCGACGTGGTGGGTGCCGACAACGGGCGATGCCCGGGCAGGTCACCTGCCCGGGCATCGCGTGGTGTTGCTGATCAGCGGATCAGGAGAAGCGGACCTTGACGGAGGTGCCGTTCTGCTCTAGGACGCGGATCTTGGTGCCGGTGGCGGGGAGCTTGACGCCGTGGTTCGGCAGCTCCGCGTACCAGTACTGCTTGGTGTCGTCGAACAGCGGCTGCGCCGCCTGGCCGCGGATGTACTGCGGCTGGCTGTTGAGGTGCAGCGTGAACGAGTCGGCCTTCTTCAGGCTGAACGGAGCGTCGTAGACCTGGACCCGGGCCCGCCAGGGCTGGCCGGTCAGGTTGTAGATCGGCCGCGGGCGCGCGTCGATGTACAGATTACGACCCTCACCCGGGTGCGCGAACGTGTCGTTGTCCGCCCACCGCAGGTTCCAGTAGGAGATCAGCAGGCCCTCCTGGTACGCGTAGTGGTCCACGTAGTCCGGGCGGGTGTTGGTGTAGCCGAAGAAGTACGGACCGGTCTTGAGGTACTTGTCGTACGAGACGTACGACCGGTTGCCGGCGATGTAGTAGTTGTCGAAGAGCCGGGTGTAGGTCTCCTCGACGATGTCCCAGCCGTTGAGGGCCCAGTCGCCCGCGCCGGTCTCGCCACCGTCGGCGAGCAGCGTCTGCCCGTCGGCGGTCACGGTGACCGCGTCACCGTAGAAGCCGCCCTCAGCCACGCCACCGTCGGTCTGGTAGCGCAGCCGGAACTGCGCCACCTTGCCCGCCGCGACGTCGAGCGGGATGGTGATGTCGACCCACTCGCCGTTGCTGCTGCCGTCCAGCGCCGGGCGCCCGGGGGAGATCTCCGGCAGCGGCTGGCCGTTGACCGTGCCGTTGAGCGGGGCCCAGGTCTGGCCGCCGTCGACCGACGCCTCGAAGAACAGGTAGTCGTACCCGGCCTCGATGTCGTAGCGACCCTTCATCGACAGCGACGCCGACGACTTCCCGGTGAGGTCCAGCGTCCGGGTCATCGTGTTGTTCAGGTCGTCGTCGTTGCCGGAGAAGAACTGCTTGGTGCCCTCGAACGGCTTGCCATTCTCGAAGGTGTACTCCCGCTGCGGGAGCACCACCACGGCGGCCTGCGCCTTGTCGGAGTTGTACTCCTGCGGGCCGAGGGTCATGGTGCGCTTCTGGCCCGCGACGACCACCTCGTAGTCGAGCCAGCCGAGCTGGAGCTTGTTCCAGGCGCCGAGGTCGCCGCCGCGCTCGCCGATGCCGCCGTCGTTCTTGGCGCCGAGCCGGCTCTGGGCCATCAGGGTCCAGTGCTCGTTGTTGTTGTCCCCACCGCTGAGCACGTTGTAGTCGTCCGGCAGGCCGAGGTCGTGGCCGTACTCGTGGTAGAAGACGCTGCGGCCGCCGTTCTCCGGCTGGATGGTGTAGTCACCGATCCAGATGCCGGTGTTGCCGATCTGGGTGCCGCCGGCCGGGAAGTTGGCCGGGCCGGTGGAGCCCTGGTCGGACGCGAAGGCGTACCAGCGGTGGCTCCAGATGGCGTCCTCACCCTGGTGCGGGTCACCGTCGGCCTCGTCACCGCCGGAGTGGACGATCTGGAAGTGGTCGATGTAGCCGTCCGACTCGTTGAAGTTGCCGTCGGAGTCGTGGTCGTACCGGTCCCACTGGTCCATCGCCTTGACGTCCGCGGCGATCTGGGCGTCGGTGCGGCCGGCGGCCTTCTGGTCGGCGACCCACTGGTTGGCGGCGTCGCGGACCAGCGCCCAGGTGTTGGTGCAGACGTTGCTGGCGCACGGGAAACCGCCGGACCGGCCGTAGCGGGCCTCGTTGTAGCGCACCTTGACCCAGTCGGTGACCGTGCCCTCGACGCTGTAGCGACCCGAGGACTGCGCCTCGTAGTACTGCTTCAGTGACTCGTCACCCGGCCCGGTTCCGAAGTAGAGCTTGCGGTAGTGGTCCGCGTTGTAGTCCGGCTGCCAGACGGTGGAGTTGTCCACCGCGCGGTTGGGGGCCGGGATCTCGTTGTGCAGCGGCCCGTCGAACCGGGTCGGGCCCGGCGTGTCCGGGTCGGTGTCCTGGTCCGGGTAGTTCGGGTGCCGATCGTTGCCGAACTCCGCGAGGATCACGAAGATCCGGTCGGTCTGCTCGCGGGAGAGTTCGACGTACTGGTCCTTCGTCTGGGCGGCGCCTGCCCTGGCGGAGCGGGCGGTGGCCCCCTCCGCCTGGGTCTTGCCGACCTTGACTACCGTGCTGCCGTTGATCCGCTGTGCCTTGGCCCGGCCGGAGAGGACCTCGCTCAGGCCCTCCTGGCGCAGGGCGCGGCGCTTGTCCTCTAGCGGATTCGGCAGGTCGTGGTCGACATGGGCGGGCTCGGCAGCCGACGGAGCGGCCGTCGGCGACTTCGGCTGTGACGCGGCGCTGGCGGACGTGGCGCCCGCCAGGCCGGTTGCGGTCAGCGAAAGCCCGAGCAGACCCACTGCGACTTTGCGCACGTGGTACCTCCGGTGTGAGGGAACCGGCCCAACGGGGGTACGGGCCGGTGGATCGGTCCACGGGTGGGACCAATGGTGAACATAGACACTGGTGGGACCTGTGGGAAGACGCCCACGTCGATTTGTGGCAAGAATTTGTTGAGAATGCTTTTCACCGTCACACCCCGGGTCTTCATCCACGGCCCTGACCAGGATGGACACGTCACGGGATGGTGAAGTGACGTATTTCGATAACCCTGTTCGGGTACGCGAAAAAGGTGGGGGCCGGTGGCGTTCCGCCACCGACCCCCACCGGTAACCCTGTTGTCAGTTGGTGACCATGACGATCATGTCGTCGGTCGGGTCGGTGCCCTGCTGCACGATCTCGATGGTGGTGCCGGTACCGGCCACCTTCACCGAGTTCCACGCGTTGCCCGCCGTCCAGTACTTGCCGATGCCCTTGTCACTGAAGATCGGGTTCGGCGCGAGCTCCGGCAGCGTGACCGCCACCCCGTTGCGGTGGAAGGTCTGCGCCGGCTTGGCGTACAGGCTGAACGTGGCATCGAAGCCGTTGCGCCGGTTGCTGATGGTGCCCTGGCCACCGACGTTGATCTTGTCCGGACGGACGTCCACCGGCAGGTTCAGGCCGTAGCCCGGGTGCTGCGAGGTGTTGTTGTCGCCGTACGCGTAGTTCACGTACCAGACCAGCATGCCGGGGTGGTTCGAGAACCGCTCGACGAAGTTCGGCCGGGTGTTGCCGAACCCGAAGTTGTACCCGCCGGTACGCAGGGTGTCGTCGTACCCCACGTGGCTCCGGTTCTCCGCGATGTAGAAGCGGGGGTACGTGTCCGTGACCGAGCCGGTCATCCGGCTGAAGCCCTTGGCGGTCCACTCGGCGGCCAGCGTTTCCGCGTCGTCGGTCCAGGCGACGGTGCCGTTCTTGGTCAGCGAGATGTTGTCCAGGAACGCGCCGGCGAAGTGCACGCCGCCGTCGGTGGCGTAGCGGTAACGGAACTGCACGGTCTGCCCGGCGTACGCGGACAGGTCGTAGGTCGAGTCGACCCAGTTGCCGTTGCTGGAGCCGTCGATGCCGGTGTCCCCGGCGTCGACCAGCGAGTTGGTCAGCTGGGTCCAGGTGGCCCCGCCGTTGGTCGACACCTCGGCGAAGAGGTAGTCGTAGTCCTCTTCGATGTCGTACTGCAGCTTGGACGTGATTGACGCGGTGGTCGCGCCGGTCAGGTCCAGCGTGCGGGACAGCGTGTTCTTCAGGTCGTCCGCGCTGCCGCTCCACCACTCGTACGACCCGCCGAACGGCGTGTTGTAGCTCGTGGTCTGGCTCTGAGCGGGCAGGTTCACCACCACGGCCTGGGCCTTCGGCCCGTCGCTGTCACCGGCCGGCCCGAGCGTCACCTGCGTGCTGCCCTTGCCGTACTCCACGGTCGTGTAGTTCAGCCAGCCCAGGAAGAGCTTGGAGTACGGGTCCATGTAGCCCGGGGTGGAACCGATGTCGTCGGTGCCGTGGCTCAGCCACGAACCGGACGCCATGAGGCTCCAGAAGCCCACGCCGTTGTCGCCGCCGGCGGTGTCGTAGTAGTCCGGCAGACCGAGGTCGTGACCGTACTCGTGGGCGAACACGCCCAGACCACCGTTCTCCGGCTCGGTGGTGTAGTCACGGATCCACAGTCCGGTGTCGCCGATCGGCACCCCACCGGAGAGGTTGCCGGCGGGGCCGGCGCTGCCCTCGAGGTTCGTGAAGGCGGCCCACCGGTGCGACCAGATGGCGTCCTCGCCCTGGGCGCCGCCGCCGGCCTCCTCGCCCTCGCCCGCGTGCACCGCCTGGAAGTGGTCGATGTAGCCGTCGGGCTCGTTGAAGTCGCCGTCGCCGTCGAAGTCGTACCGGTCCCAGACGTCGAACTGGGCCAGGTATTCCTTGATCTGCTCCGGGGTCTTGCCCGCGGCGACCTGGGACTCGTACCAGGCGGTGGCGGCGTCCTTGACGAAGTTCCAGTAGCCGTCGGCCTCGGAGATGGCGGGGCTGCCGTACCGAGCCTCGTTGTAGGGAACCCGCACCCAGTCGCTGACGTCGCCGCCGACCGTGTACCGGCCGCCGGACTGCTTCAGGTAGAAGTCCCGCATCGACTCGCCAGGACCGAACATCATGTCCTGGTAGTGCGCCCGGTTGAAGTCCGACCGCCACAGGGTGCTGTTGTCGTCGGTCGAGCTGCCGTCCCAGTTGCGGTCCGGTTCCGGGATCTGGTTGACCCGCGGGCCGGGGGTGCCCCCGGTGCGCGGGTCGGTCTGGTCACCGAACTCGACCAGGATGGTGAAGAGCGGGTCGGTCTTCGGCGCCTGCTGGTACTCGACGAACAGGTCGTCCTTGACCTGGATGACCTCCGAGCCGTTGCGCTTCTGAAGCTTGGCCTTGCCGGAGAGCAGGTCGGCGATGGCCTGCTTCCGGAGCTCCCGCCGCTGATCCGCCTTCGGATCGGGGAGGTTGTCCCGGCCGTGCTTCGCCTTGTCGGAACCGGGGGCCGGGTCGGCCGTCGGTGCGCCGGACGCCGGCGTCGCCACGACCCCCGCCGCCAGCAGCGCGGCCGCGGCAGTGGCCAGGCCGGCTGTGACTCGTCTCCTCAAAGGTCCTCCTCCTTTGTGGATCTGTTACATGGCAGCCGCGACCAAGGCCATGACTGTCATGTGATGCGCCACTCACCCTGGCAGAAGGAGCAGCGGGTTGTCACGGGCTGATTGACGCCCGAGGCGACTCTCTCCGCCCTATATATGCGCATAAGTGGGTATCAAAGGTCTGGGCGAGCCGGAGTGAGATCGCGTTACGTTTTGGCTACGATCACGCACGGTAGCCGTGGTTATGAGGTCCCCTTAGGGGAGCGCGCGGGTACCGGAAAATGTCACAGTGGTCGGCGCGTGGCCATCGTGACCGGTAACACGACGCGGGGCCCGCCCGGAGCCGTTGCTCCGGACGGGCCCCGCCGGCGTCCCGGTGCGGGCGCTCGGGTCAGTTCGTCGCCGGGGTGACGTGCACCGTGGCGTACGAGTTGTCCTTCGCGGTCCGCAGGATGGTGATCGAGACGCCGTAGGACACGCCCTGGTCACCCGGGTTGCCCGAGCCCAGCACGGTGAACCCGAGGTTCGTGCCGTACAGGCCGGTGGCCGGGGTGCCGTCCGGGTTGGTGATCCGCGTGGTGTAGGGCGCGAGGCCCCTCGACGGGATCACCACGGAGGCGTCGTTGTCCCGGGCGAAGAGCCGCCCGTCCCGGACCTCGACCCCCGGGTACCAGCCCTTGGCGTCCGTGAAGGCCGGCACGGCCGGCTGTGCGCCGAAGGTGGTGCAGTACTCGCTGTACGGCTCGTCCGCCGCCTCCAGGCACTCCTTGAAGGAGTACGTCGGGTTGAGCGAGAAGGCCGCGTTCGCGGACTGCGGGCGGCTGGGCAGGTTGTCCAGCACCGACGGGTCCTTGACGGCCGCCTCACCCTGCCGCCGGTACGGGTCGAAGTGCGAGTCGACGATCAGCAGGCCACCCTTGGCGCCGTAGCTGGGCAGCGAGGTCAGCTGGGCGGTGACGTGGTTGACGTTGCCCAGCGCGGTGTCCCGGTACCAGACCAGCATGCCCGGCGCGTTGTAGGAGAGCTTGTCGACCTTCCAGGCGTCGCGCGAGTACACCGTGTCGTACGCGTACTTCAGGCCCTCGTCGAAGCCGTCGAAGTTGCGCCACTCGGCCAGGTAGTAGTGCGCCTGATTCGACGTGCCGCCGTCGATGCGCCAGCCCGGACCCATGGTGTCGACGAAGGTGCCGCCGGTCGCGGTCCAGCCGTTGGCGCCGTTCTCGACGTCGTCGCTCCAGGTGGTGGCGCCACCGCCGGTCACCGAGAAGTCGTCGGCGAACCAGCCGCGCTCCAGGAACGCCTCGTCGGTGGCGTAGCGGAGCCGGACCTGCACGGTTTGGCCGGCGTACGCCGACAGGTCGACGTAGTCGTGGCGCCAGCCGTGCGTGTCACCGGTGAGGCCGTACTTCTTGTTGCCGAAGTCCACCATCCGGCCGTTCGGGTCGGGGTAGCCGTCGTTGGTGGTGACCAGCTTGCCGGTGGAGTCGTAGACCTTCTGCTCGCTCCAGGTGGCGCCGCCGTCGGTGGAGACCTCGACGAAGCCGTAGTCCCAGTCGGCCTCGATGACGTAGTTGTTCCACATCCAGAACTTCGCGTCGGCCGCCGCCGGCACCGCCACCTCGCGGGTGATCTTGACGTCCGCCCAGTCCTGGTCGGCGCCGGTGTACCACATGTTCGCGCCGCTGTGTGGCGTGGCCAGTGTGACCACCTTGTTCGGCAGGTTGATCTTGATGCCGTCAGCCGTGCCGCGCGGGGTGCGGGAGGTCTGGCCCAACTGCACGTCCCGAGGGTCCGAGCCCGGGTTGACCGTCAGCGGGTCGGCCCAGCCGAGCACCCACTTGTCCCACAGGCCCATGTGGGTCGGCAGGGCCTGGAAGACCTCACCGGAGTGCGAGCCCGAGGCCATCAGGTCCCAGAAGTCGACGTCCGAGTCGGCGTTGCCGGAGGTGTCGTAGAGATCCGGCAGGCCCAGGTCGTGACCGAACTCGTGGGCGAAGACACCGACGCCGGCGTCCTCCGGCTGGACGATGTAGTTCGAGACCTGGAGGTCCGTGCCCGGAATGGTGTAGCCGCCCGGCACCGACGAAGAGTGCGCCCAGACCGCGTAGATGCCCTCGGCGCCGCCGCCGCGGGACTTGCCCTGGCCGGCGTGCACCAGCACCAGGTGGTCGATCACGCCGTCCGGCTCGAAGAAGTTGCCGTCACCGTCGCGGTCGGCCTGGTCCTCGATGTCGTAGTCGGCCCACGGGAAGTTCGGGTCCATCTTCGCGAGCGTGTCGATCGCGTCGGTGGCCAACCGGCCGGCGCCCTGCGGGTTGTCCGGGTGGCCGTTCATCGCCTGCTGGCGCCCGGCCACCCAGTTGCCGTTCTCGTCCTGGAAGCAGCGCGAGGCCGCGTACCAGCCCTCGGAGTGCGGCACCTTGATCCACGGGCTGGCCTGCCCGTCCACGGTGTACGCGCCCTTGGACATCTCCAGGTACATGTTGCGCATGGTCCGGCCGGCCAGGCTGATGCCGGGCTTGCCGTCCGGGCCGGTCAGGTCGGTGCGGACCCGCTCGGTGATGCCCTCCGAGGTGTAGAGCATCTTGTCGTAGTGCTCGGGGGAGAAGTCCGGCACCCACATGGAGTTGTTGTCCAGGTGGGGCAGGTCCGCCGGATTCGGGATGTTGTTGTGCAGCGGCCCGTTCTGTACGGTGCCGAGGACGCAGCTCCGGTCCTCGAAGACCGTCTTGGGGACCATGACCCCGGTGAAGTCGTCGTTGGCGTTCTCGTTGAACTCCACCAGCAGGGTCAACAGCTTGGCGGTCTGGGTGCCCTTGGCCTGCTTGATCTGCCGGGGGTTCTTGCCCGTCTTGATCGCCTCGGCCTCGACCTTGGCCAGCTGCTTCGCGGTGACCGGGTTGCCTCGGGCGAACTTGCGGTCGTACGCCCGCGCCTCCTCGACCACCGGGGCGTGAATGCCACCCTTGCCCTTGACCTCGCGGCCGCTGGTGTCCGGTTGGACCGCCGGCTCCGCGTAGTTGATGTAGAACTCGTCGGCACCGATCGTGGCCCGCGCGGGGCTGGACTGTGCCGCCGCCGTGCTGCCTGTCACGGTCAGTGACGTGGCGGCGAGGGCGATGGCGGGCAGCGCGACGAGTAGGCGCCGGCGTGACCCGGATTGCGGATTTCTGTTCATGCCACTCCATTTCTCGGGCATGGGGGAGAAGGGAGTCGGCCGGCATTCCATCGATGTGACGTCCATCGAACCGGGCCGACCTGCGTGAACCTAAATCACAAAGGACGCGAACGACAGGGGCGACGCCCGCCTGTGTCCGTTCAGCTTCTCCCGGCTCCACCGACCGACCGATGTGACACCCCGCACCCGGCCCAGGACGTACCCGTAAGAAATGACGGTGGGTGACGGCCCGCGCGGACCGCCACCCATCACGCCGTACGCCTGTGGTCAGTCCTCGTCGGACTTCCCGCCGCTCATGCCCGAGGCGATCAGGTCCATCACCGAGGAGTCCTGGAGCGTGGTGACGTCGCCCAGCGACCGGTTCTCCGCCACGTCCCGCAGCAGCCGTCGCATGATCTTGCCGGACCGGGTCTTCGGCAGTTCGGGCACCAGCATGATCTGCCGGGGCTTGGCGATCGGGCCGAGCGTCTTGGCCACGTGGTTGCGCAGGTCCGCGATGAGCTGCTCACCCGCCGCGCCCGCGGTGTCCGCGCTGCCCCGCGGGATGGCGAACGCGACGATCGCCTGCCCGGTGGTCGGGTCGGTCGCGCCGACCACCGCCGCCTCAGCCACCGACGGGTGGGAGACCAGCGCCGACTCCACCTCCGTGGTGGAGATGTTGTGCCCGGACACCAGCATCACGTCGTCGACCCGGCCGAGCAGCCAGATGTGCCCGTCGTCGTCCTTCTTCGCCCCGTCCCCGGCGAAGTAGATCCAGTCGGCTCCCGACCCGCCACCGCTGGCGCCCGCGCCGAACCGCGACCAGTACGTCTCGATGAACCGGTTGTCGTCGCCCCAGATGGTGCGCAGCATCGACGGCCACGGCTCGCGCAGCACCAGGTAGCCGCCACCGCCGTTGGGCACCGACTGGCCCTGGTCGTCGACCACGTCGGCGACGACGCCCGGCAACGGGGTCATCGCGGAACCCGGCTTGGCCTCGGTCACGCCCGGCAACGGTGAGATCATGACGGCCCCGGTCTCGGTCTGCCACCAGGTGTCCACGATGGGCAGCCGACCCCCGCCCACGTGCTGCCGGTACCAGATCCACGCCTCGGGGTTGATCGGCTCGCCGACGCTGCCGAGCAGCCGCAGCGACGACAGGTCGAAACCGGCGGGGATGTCCTCGCCCCACTTCATCATCGTGCGGATCAGCGTCGGCGCGGTGTAGAGGATGGTGACCTGGTACTTGTCGACGATCTCCCAGAACCGGCCCTTGTGCGGGGTGTCCGGGGTGCCCTCGTACATCACCTGCGTCGCCCCGTTGGAGAGCGGGCCGTAGACGATGTAGGAGTGGCCGGTCACCCAGCCGATGTCGGCGGTGCACCAGTAGACGTCGGTCTCCGGCTTCAGGTCGAAGACCGCGTGCGTGGTGTACGAGGTCTGGGTCAGGTAGCCACCGGTGGTGTGCAGGATGCCCTTCGGGCGGGCGGTGGTGCCGCTGGTGTAGAGGATGAACAGCGGGTGCTCGGCGTCGAACGGCTGCGCGGCGTGCTCGGTCGAGGCGGTCTCCACCGTCTCGTGCCACCAGTGGTCCTTCGCCGACCAGGCGACCTCCTCGCCGGTCCGGCGCACCACCAGCACATGCTCGACCGACGGGCAGTTCGCCACCGCCTCGTCCACGGTCGGCTTCAGCGCCGACGGCTTGCCCCGGCGGTAGCCGCCGTCGGCCGTGATCACCACCTTGGCGGTGGCGTCCTGGATCCGGTTGGTCAGCGCATCGGCGGAGAAGCCGCCGAAGACCACGCTGTGCGTGGCGCCGATCCGGGCGCAGGCCAGCATCGCGACCGCCGCCTCCGGGACCATCGGCAGATAGATCGCCACCCGGTCACCCGCCTTCACGCCCAGCGCGGTCAGCGCGTTCGCCGCCTGGCAGGTGAGCCTGTGCAGCTCGGCGTACGTGATGGTGCGGGTGTCGCCGGGCTCGCCCTCCCAGTGGATGGCGACCTTGTCGCCCCGGCCCGCCTCGACGTGCCGGTCCAGGCAGTTGTACGCCACGTTGAGCTGCCCGCCGACGAACCACTTGGCGAACGGCGGCTTCGACCAGTCGAGTACCTGCTCCCACTGCTTGGCCCAGGCCAGCCGGCCGGCCTGCCGCTCCCAGAAGGCCAGCCGGTCGGCCGCCGCCTCGTCGTAGGCGTCCGCCGTGACGTTGGCGTTCGCGGCGAGTTCGGCCGGGGGCGGGAACTGGCGCGTCTCGTTCAGCAGATTGGCCAATGCCTCGCTCATGCCGTACTCCCTCGTCGCTCGGGTGACCTGCGTCTCTCGGGAGAGGTTAGTCGGGGGCGGCGGCGGAGGCGACCGCCCTTCGCCCGGATCGCGCCGAGCGGCCCGCGTCGCGCGCCGGACGGCGTAGCCCCGTCCCGCGCCGCGCTTGAGGTCCGTGGCCGGGATCGCGTTCCTGCCGGGCGACGCCCGGCGCGGGGGCCCGGGTCGTTAGCGTGACGGGGTGACCGACGACCCGCTCGCCCCGCTGCTCGCGCTCGCCGACATCGCCCCCGCCGTCGAGCGGGCCCGTGAGCGGTTCGACCAGGCGCTGCGGCACCGCGCGCTGCGCCGGCACGGTGGCCAGGTCGCGGCCGAGGTCGGCCTGCGGTCCGCGGTGGCCAGCGCCGCCCTGGAGGGGTACGTCCACGAACGCGAGGCGGTGCGCGCCGGAACCGTCACCGACCCGGTGCTCCAGGGTGCGCTGCGGGTCGCCGGCGCGCTGCCCGGGCTCACCGAGCTCTGGCCGAAGGCGCCCCGGCAGGCCCTCGCGAAGCTGCACGTGCTGGCCGCCCGGGACGCCGTCGGCGAGGCCGAGCTGGGCCGGCCGGTAGCCGACGCGGTGGTCGCCGCCCGGCTGGACGGGTTGGCCGGGCTGGCCGCGGGCGGCACGAAGGTTTCCCCGCTGGTGCTCGCCGCCGTCGTGCACGGGGAACTGCTGAACCTGCGCCCGTTCGCCGGGCCGTCCGGGGTGGTGGCCCGCGGCGCCGCCCGGCTGGTGCTGCTCTCCAGCGGCTTCGACCCGCGCGGCCTGCTCGCCGTGGACGTCGGGCACCAGCAGCGCGAGCCGGAGTACGTCGGCTCGGCCGGCGCCTTCGCTACCGGCACCCCCGACGGCCTGCGCTCCTGGCTGCGCCACTACATGACGGCCGTGGAGGTCGGCGCCGACCAGCTCACCCTGATCGGCGACGAGATCCTCGCCGCCTCCTGACGGCCACCCCTCGGTGGACCCTCCGGCTGGTCGGCCGGTGGCCGCCCGGGTCGGCGGCGGGCCGCCGCGCGGACGTGCGGTCGGCACCGCGGCGGAGGATCCCGGCGCCGCGTTCGGGAGGCCGGGACCAGGCAGTGGCCGGCCGGGTGCGGCGGGTTCAGGCGGTGAACGGGGCGGTGCGGTTGCCGCCGGGGTGGTACGCCGGGGTCAGGCGGTGGCCGGGGTGGTGCATGCACCGTCAGGCGGTGGCCGGCCCGTGCGGCGGGCTCAGGCAGTGACGGGGCGGTGCGGATGCGGCGCCGAGGTGTGCCGGGATCAGGTGGTGGCCGAGGTGGTGCGGGTGCGGCGGTGACGGCCGTACCAGGCGATGCCGATGGCCACGCCGACCCCCACGCCCAGCGCCGCGGCGGCGACCGGGACGGCCGGGCGCTCCCGCAGTCGCCGGCCCAGCGGAACCGGGTGCCGGAACTCCAGCACCGGCCACGAGTTCTCGACCGCGAGCTTGCGCAGCTGCCGGTCCGGGTTCACGGCGGTGGGGTGGCCGACGCACTCCAGCAGCGGCCGGTCGCTGTACGAGTCGGAGTAGGCGTATGAGTCGGCGAGGTCGTAGCCCCGCTCGAGGGCCAGCTCGCTGACAGCGTCGACCTTGCTCGGGCCGGCCGCGTAGAACTCGACCTCGCCGCTGTACCGGCCGTTCACCACGCCCATCCGGGTGGCGATCACGTCGGTCACGCCGAGCAGCGCACCGATGGGGCGGACCATCTCCTCGCCGGAGGCGGAGACTAGCACCACGTCCCGCCCGGCCGCCTGGTGCTCCTCGATCAGGGCGGCGGCCTCGGCGTACACGTACGGGTTGATCAGCTCGTGCAGCGTCTCGGCGACGATCTGGCGTACCTGCTCCACCTGCCAGCCCTTGCAGAGCGTGGCAAGGTAGTCCCGGGTGCGGGCCATGGTTTGTTCGTCGGTGCCGCCCAGCCGGAACATCAGCTGCGCGTACGCCGACTTGACGACGTCACGCCGAGTGATCAGCCCGTCCCGGTAGAACGGCCGACCGAACGCCAGAGCGCTCGACTTGGCGATGACGGTCTTGTCGAGATCGAAGAAAGCGGCACTTCGGCCCACGGCGCGAAAGTCTAGCCCGATGGTCTATGGTCGGCGGGTGCCCGGGGTCCAGTGACCCCCCCGAACCTGCGGGCCGGCCGCCACCACCCCCCGCTGATCGTGACCACGGTCACACTCTGCGAACACGAATTCGCAGGGAGTGGAGGCAACACCACTCGACGTATACAGGTCCGCTCAGGCAGACTTACCGGCACGACGAGTATTCATATCTCGGACAACAGACAGACCCTCGGCGGTTGCACCCCCCGTGACCGCTGAGTGGTTCGGCTCGACCCCCCCGGAGCCGAACCTCCCGACGACCCCCGTCTCCCCCCGACGGGGGTCGTCCCTTTTCCGGGTCCGCGCCGCGTCAGGCCACCGGTTCCCGGTACGCCGCCGCGCGCAGCGGGCATCGCCGCCGCCAGGAGCCCCGGGCGGCGCTGCCGGACATAGCAGATCGACTGACGTGACGGGCGTTGTCCACAAGCGGTCCAGTTGTCCACAGACGGTCGCGGTGGGGCGGCGGGCAGGGCCGATCGGGAGCAGGGTCTCGGGTCAGCAACCCGGAGCCCGACCCAGGAGGCCGCGATGCCACCCCGTACCTCCGTCCCACCACACCGGCGGCTGCCGCTGCTCGTCACCGCGGACGGCGACCTGCTCGACGACCTGCTCCGGCTCGCCGCGGCCGGCGGCGTCGAGGTGGAACTCGCCGCGGACCCGGCGGCCGCCCGGTCCCGGTGGCTGCCCGCGCCGCTGGTCCTCCTCGGCTGCGACCAGGCCGAGCCCTGCCTGCGGGCGCGACTGCCGCGACGGGCGCGACTGGTGCTGGTCGGCCGGTCCGGGCAGCTCGACCCCGGCTGGGAGGTCGCGCAGCTGATCGGTGCCGAGCACGTCGCCACCCTGCCCGCCGCCGAGCCGTGGCTGGTCGACCGGTTCGCCGAGTGCGGGCCCGAGGGCGACGACCCGGGTGCGGTCAGGATCACCGCGGTGCTCGGCGGGCGCGGTGGGGCCGGGGCGAGCATCCTCGCCGGCGGGCTGGCGGTCACCGCCGCCCGGGCCGGGCTGCGTACGCTGCTGGTCGACGCCGACCCGCTCGGTGGCGGGCTCGACCTGGTGCTCGGCTGGGAGCAGCTGGACGGGCTGCGCTGGCCGGCGTTGACCGACGCCGACGGCCGGGTGGACGCACCGGCGCTGGTGCGGGCCCTGCCCAGCCGGGGCGACCTTGTGGTGCTCTCCTGGGACCGGGGTGAGCTGCTCGCCCTCCCGGCTCAGGCGATGGCCGCCACGGTCGACGCCGCCCGGCGGGGCCGGGACTTCGTCGTGGTCGACCTGCCCCGACAGCTGGACGACGCCGCGGTGACCGCCCTGCAGGCGGCCGACCAGGCGTACGTGGTCGTCCCGGCCGAGTTGCGGGCCACCGCGGCGGCGGCCCGGGTGGTGGCAACCGCCGCACCGCACTGCACCGACCTGTCGGTGATCGTGCGTGGCCCGGCGCCGGGCCGGCTGCGGGCGGCCGAGGTGGCGCGGGCGCTCGGGCTGCCGCTGGCGGGCACGCTGCGGCCGGAGCCGGGGCTCGCCCGGGGATTGGAGCGGGGCGAGGCGCCGGCCGCCGCCGGTCGGGGGCCGCTGGCCGCGCTCTGCCAGCGGATCGTCGCTGATCTGACTGGGGCGACCGCGGCGGGTGCGGCATGACCGGGCCGGCGCAGGGTGACGATCTCGCCGCCCGGGTGCGGCACCGGATCGCTGCCGCCGCGACTCCGGTCACCCCGGCCGCGATCGTCTCCGCGGTACGGGCCGAGCCCGCCGCCGCCGTGCTCGGTGACAACGCGGTGCTGCGGATGGCCGACCGGGTGCACGACGACCTGGTGGGCGTCGGGCCCCTCGCTCCGCTGCTGGCCGACCCGGAGGTGACCGACGTACTGGTCAACGGCGTCCGGGTCTGGGTGGACCGGGGGCAGGGCCTGCACCAGGTCGCGGTGCCGGTCGGCAGCGTCGACGACGTGCGACGGCTCGCCCAGCGGCTCACCGCCGGCGCCGGCCGGCGACTCGACGACGGCTCCCCGTACGCGGACGCCCGGCTCGCCGACGGCACGCGACTGCACGCCGTGCTCCCACCGGTGGCGACCGACGGGCCGTACCTGTCCCTGCGGACCTTCCGGCAGCGCCCCTTCACTCTGGACGAACTGGTCGGCCGGGGCACCGTGCCGAGGCCGGTGGCGCCGGTCCTCTCCGCCGTGGTCGCGGCCCGGCTGGCGTACCTGGTCACCGGCGGTACCGGGTCGGGCAAGACGACGCTGCTGAACACGTTGCTCGGCCTGGTGCCGGCGACCGAGCGCATCGTCCTCGTGGAGGACGCGGCCGAGCTGCATCCGCAACATCCGCACGCGGTCGGGTTGCAGGCGCGCACTGCCAACGTGGAGGGTTCCGGCGCGGTCGGGCTCACCGATCTGGTCCGGCAGGCGTTGCGGATGCGGCCCGACCGGTTGGTGGTCGGCGAGTGCCGGGGCGGGGAGGTGGTCGACCTCCTCGCCGCGCTCAACACCGGCCACGACGGCGGCGCCGGGACGCTGCACGCCAACGCCCCGTCGGACGTGCCGGCCCGGCTGGAGGCGCTCGGCATGCTCGGCGGGCTGCCCCGTGCCGCGCTGCACGCCCAGGTGGCTGCCGCGCTCCAGGTGCTGCTGCAGGTACGCCGCGGCACCGACGGACGGGTGCTGGAGTCGATCTGCCTGCTGCTGCCCGAGGGCCCGGACCGCCTGGTCACCGCAGTCCCTGCCTGGGTACGCGGGCGCGGCCTCGGCCGCGCGGCCCGCGCGCTCGCGGCACTGCTGGGGGAGCGGGGCGTGCCGGCTCCGCCGATCCTCCACGAGCCCTGGCCCGGATCGGCGGGTCCGGCATGACCGGCGTCTGGTGGCTGCTGGCCGCCGGCCTGGTCGGCGTGGCGGTCCTGGCGGCCCGGCTGCTGCACAACCGCCGCCGTGACGTCGTCGTCGCGCGGCGGCACGACGGGGCGACCGGTGCGGACGACCCTCTGGTCGACTGGGTGGCCGAACTGCGCGGCACTCCGGCGCGCGGCATCGGCCGGACCGCCGGCGGCGATGGCGCGACGTCCGGTGGCCAGGTCGATGGCGCAAACCGGGGCGGAGATTCTCCGCCGCCGGCTGTCGTCCCGGAGCTGGGGTCGCGGTTCCTGGCCGCGGCGGTCCCGGGCGGTGAGGCGGTGAACCCTGGCGAACAGCGAACGGCGCGCGTACGGCGTAGCCTCGCCACCCGCTCGCCCTGGCCCTGGTCGGCAGGCGGTTACCCGGGCCCCTCCCGACCAGGCGGCTCCGCCGGGCCACCGGTCCGCCGGGACGCCCGACGCCCGGTCGGCGTACCCGCCCCGTCGGCCATCTCGCTGCCGGTCCGGCCTCCCTCGGCGGCCGACCTCGCCACCGGAGCCGGTCGGCGTGCCCGGTGGTTCCACTCGGCGCTCCTGACCGGGTCGCCGCGGCGCACCCTGCTGCTGGTCGGCATGGCCGGCGCTGGCATCGGTAATGTCCTGGCCGGTCCGGTCGCGGCTGTCGCCGCCGCCGCGTACGGCGCGTTGGCCGCCCGCGCCCTGCTCCGGCGACAGGCCGTCCGACGGGCTGATCGGGCCCGGCGCCGCCGGCTGGACGAGCTGTCCGGGCTGGCCGCCGACCTCCGGGCCGGCCTGCCGGCACCGGTCGCCGTGGCGGGCCTCGACCTCACGGGGACGGCCGGGACCATGACCGCCGACCCGCCGCCGGTGAGACGGCGCGGGGCGGTGCTCGATCCCGCGCGGCTGCTCGGGCCCGCCGCCGATCGCCCAGGGGCGGGGCAGGTCGACGTGCCGGCCGGCGAGCGACCGGGCGCGTCGGACCGGCTCGGACGGCTCGCCCGGGCCGCCGTACGCCTCGCCGACCGCACCGGTGCCCCGCTTGCGGAGCTGGTGGAGCGGATCGAGGCGGACGCCCGATCGGTCGACCGGGGTCTGGCCGCGGCGGCGGCCCAGTCCGCGGGGGCGCGGGCCACCGCCTGGCTGCTCGCCGCCCTGCCGCTCGGCGGCATCGCGCTCGGATACGGGATCGGCGTCGACCCGGTCGCGGTGCTGCTGCACACCCCGGTCGGCGGTGCGTGCGCGGTCGGCGCGATCGTCCTCCAGGCCGCCGGGCTGTTCTGGGCCGAGCGTCTCGGTGCGACACCGGGACGGGCCGGCTGATGTCCCGCCCGGTGATCGCGAGCGGCTTCCTGGTCGCGGCGGCGGCCCTGCTCGCCGCGACCGGCGCCGGGCGGCGGCCCCGGCAGCGGCTGCGCGCACTGCGTCACGGGCCGGTGCGGGCGTACCTACCCGAGGCGACGATCCCCTCCGCCGGTCCCGTGGCGGGCGACGAGTCGCCGGATTCCCCGCCGACGTCCCGGCGACCGGACGTGATCCGCCTCGCCGCCGGGCTGGGCGGCGTGGCCGTGGCGGTGATCGTCGGTGGCTGGCCCGGCCTGCTGACTGCTGTCCCGGTGGCGCTGCTGCTCGACCGGGCGCTGCGCCGCATCGAATCCCCGGCCGTGCGGGAGCGACGGCTGCGGGAGGCCGACGACCTTCCGCTCGCCGCCGACCTGCTGGCTGCGGCGATGCGGGCGGGAGCCCCGGTGGACCACTCGGTGCTGGCCGTCGCCGAGGCCCTCGACGGGCCGCTTGCCGACCGGCTCGGCCGGGTCGGTCGCATGCTCCGGTTGGGCGGCGGCCCGGAGGAGGCGTGGTCGCACCTCGGGTCGGTGCCGGGGGCGGAGCGGCTGGCCGCCGCCGCGCTGCGTACGTCAAACAGCGGGGCCGCCCTGGCCGGGGCGCTGAGCCGGCTCGCCGACGACCTGCGCGCTGACCGGGCCATCGCGGCCGAGGCGGCCGCGCGCCGGGCGGGTGTGCTGATCGTGCTGCCGCTGGGGCTCTGCTTCCTGCCGGCCTTCATTCTCGCCGGCCTGGTGCCGGTGATCGTCGCCGTCCTGGGCGACGTGCTCTGACCCACCATCGAGAAAGGACCAGACAGTGCGCAAACTCTTCGCCCGCCTGCGCGGGGACGCCGGGATGAACACGGCCGAGTACGCCGTCGGCACGCTCGCCGCGGTCGCCTTCGCCGGCATCCTGCTGAAGGTGCTGACCTCCGGCAACGTGCAGTCCGCGTTGACCGCCGTGATCGACCGGGCGCTGAAGTGATCCGGCGCCGGTTGGCCGGCCGCGACCGGGGTTCCTTCACCGCCGAACTGGCGGCCGGCCTGCCGGCGCTGCTGCTGCTCCTGCTCGCCGGTCTGACCGCGGTCGGCGCGGTCGGCACGAAGGGTGGCTGCCTGCACGCCGCCCGGGAGGCGGCGCTGGCCGCCGCCCGGGGTGAGGACGGGACGGCCAGCGCGTCCACCCCGGACGGCGCCGAGGTCTCGATCACCGTCGACGGTCAGCGGGTACGCGCCACCGTCCGGGCACCCGTACGCGCTCTCGGCGCCCGGCTGCCCCGGATCACCGTGACGGCGAGCGCGGTTGCGGCCGTCGAGCCCGGCGCCCCGGAAGCTCGGCCATGAGCCCACAGACCGTCGCGCCCGCGGTCGACGACCGTGGTGGCGCGACGGTCTGTCTGCTCGCGGTCGGGTTGGTGTTCGTCCTGGTCGGTCTCTTCGGCGCCGCGGTCGGCGCCGCTCGGACGGCCCGGCAGCAGGCCCGGGTCGCGGCGGACTTCGGCGCGCTCGCCGGTGCCGGCCGGGCGCTGGCGGGTGAACCCGCCGCCTGCGGCCTGGCCGCCGAGATCGTCGCGGTCAACGGCGGGCGGCTGCTCGCCTGTCGACTCGACGGCCTCGACGTCCTGGTCACCGCCGAGGTGGCCGTGGCGCCGCTGCCCGGCCTGGCCCGGACGGTGACCGCTACCGCTCGAGCCGGTCCCGTCCGCGGCTGACCACCCACCCGCAGGCACCTACCCGCCGACGGCCGTCCGTCCCGTACCCGGGGACCACCCGAGCGCACCTCAGGGCGCGGGCCACGCGAGCAGCAGGCCCGGGGCCGGTCCGAGCAGCAGGTCTGCGGGTGGGCCGGCCAGGGCAACTCGTCGACAGCGGGCGCGGCCAACGGGCGCGACCGAGCAGCCGCCGGGCCAGCCGGACGTCTGCTCGACGGGACCCGGGACGAGCAGCACGGCACCGCGCGGGCCGTGCGGGCGACGGTGCCGTGGTCGAGGACGCGCTCGACCCGGGCATGTCGTCGCCCGCACGGTGGCCGGGCCTGGGCCGCACCGTGGCCTGGCCTAGGCCGACGTGGCCTGGCCTGGGCCGACGGTGGCCGGGCCTGGGCCGCACCGTGGCCGGGCCTGGGCCGCTGTCCCGCGCGTGAGGCCGGTGGGCCTGCTCGGGGGTCAGCGGGCCTGGAGGGCGTCGAGGGCGACCGCCATCGCGATCACGAGTCGCCGGTCGATCTGCGGGTCCTGCACCTGGACGACGTACCGGTCGCGCAGCCCCCACTTCTTGACGACGGAGAAGACCGGCTGGCCGCCGGCGGTGAAGTCGAAGTGGTACGGCAGCCAGGAGAGCGAGTCGACGAACCGGCGCAGCAGCGCCACCGGCAGGCTCCGCTCTTGGCCGGTGACCTGCGGCAGTCCGGCCTGCTCGACGTGCCAGGTCGAGCGGAGCAGCGACTGGGCGAAGTCCTTGCGGAACAGCCCGATCGGGGTGCCGGCGTGGTCGGTGACGTCGTACGTGGCGCCGAGGTCGAGGCGTTGCCGGGCCTTGAACCCGAGCAGCGGCTGCTGCTTGGAGTCGTCGGTGTAGATGGTCACCTGCTCCTTAAAGGCGAGCCGCTTCTGCTGGGCGAACGCCAGCAACTCACCCTCCGAGCCGTCCGGCGCGACGGCGTGGACCTCGTACTGGTTGACCATCATCCGTAGCCGCTGGCGGATGTGGAACTGCTGCCGGGCCTGCAAACTGTCGAGCTGCATGAGTTCTCCTTCGAGGCGTGCGCCGGAGTCTCGCACAGCGCACCCCGCCCCGCCGCCCGGGCGCGCCCGCTGGGGAGGCTCCGCGCGACCCGGGCGCCGGGGTGGCTCAGCGCCGCCCATCGGCGCGGCGGCTCAACGATGGTGTCGGCCACGACTCCTCCTCGGGCGGGACGAACGGCAGAGCGGGACGCGCGAGGGATGGAAGCGCTCCCACATCTTCCCTTGCCCAGCGGTGCCGGCTTCTATGCCTCCGGCCGGGACGCCGCCGGGCGCGGTGCCGGGCACGGGTCGCCGGCGCGTGGGGCCGGTACGCCGTCGGGCAGGTTGGCCAGCACCACGTCCAGCACCCGGATCGCGTCCGGCTTGGATAGCGGGCTGTTGCCGTTGCCGCACTTCGGCGACTGCACACAGGACGGGCAGCCCGCCTCGCAGCCGCACTCCGCGATCGCGTCCCGGGTCGCCCGCAGCCAGGCCGCCGCCGTCCCGTACGCCCGCTCGGCGAAGCCGGCCCCGCCCGGATGCCCGTCGTAGACGAAGACCGTCGGCGCCTCGGTGTCGGGGTGCACAGCGGTGGAGAGCCCGCCGATGTCCCACCGGTCGCAGGTGGCCATCAGCGGCAGCAGGCCGATCGCGGCGTGCTCGGCGGCGTGCAGCGCCCCTGGCACGTCGGCCGGCTCCACCCCGGCGGCGGCGAGCGACCCCGGCGACAGGGTGAACCAGACCGCCACCGTGCGCAGCTCCCGGGCCGGCAGGTCCAGCGGCCGGGTGTCGATCACCTCGCCGGTGGCGATCCGCCGCCGCTGGTAGGAGACCACCTGGCTGGTCACGTCGACCTCGCCGAGGAAGAGCCCGACCGGCCCGGCGTCGACATAGGAGCGCACGCTCGCCACCGACAGCGAGGTGACGTCCCGGGCGTGGGTGGACCATTCCGGCTCCTCCGGGTGCACCAGCGCGCACCCGTCGGCGAGGTCCAGGTCGTCCACCACGTACGACACGCCCTGGTGCAGGTAGACCGCGCCGGGGTGGAGCAGGAAGTGCGACGAGCCGCCGTCGACGGTGCCGAGCAGCCGGCCGGTCGCCGCCTCCACCACGCAGACCGGCGCGCCCCCCTCGCCGCGCAGGTCCACCTCCGGGCGCTCCCGGTGTCGCCAGTACCAGCCGGTCGGGCGCTGCCGCAACGCCCCCGCCTCAACCAGCGCGTCGACCGCCTCCTTGGCGCCGTCGCCGAAGAGCGCCAGGTCGGCCGGGGTCAGCGGCGCCTCGGCCGCGGCGCAGGCCAGCTGCGGGCCGAGCACGTACGGGTTGGCCGGGTCGAGCACGGTGGCCTCCACCGGGGCGCCGAAGAGCGCCTCCGGGTGGTGCACCAGGTAGGTGTCCAGCGGGTCGTCCCGGGCCACCAGCACGGCGAGCGCCTCCTGCCCGGAGCGCCCGGCCCGGCCGGCCTGCTGCCACAGCGACGCCCGGGTGCCCGGATAGCCGCAGATCAGCACCGTGTCCAGGCCGATCAGGTCGACGCCGAGTTCCAGCGCGTTGGTCGAGGCCAGCCCGAGCAGGTCGCCGTGCAGCAGCGCCCGTTCCAGCTCCCGCCGCTCCTCGCGCAGATAGCCCGCTCGGTAGGCGGCCACCCGGTCGCCGAGCCCGGGCACCGCCTCGTCCAGCGCCCGGCGGGCATTCGCGGCCACCACCTCGGCGCCGCGCCGGGAGCGGACGAAGGCCAGCGTGCGTACCCCCTCGGCGACCGTGTCGGCGAGCAGGTCGGCCGTCTCCCGCAGAGCCGACCGGCGGACCTGGGTGAGATCCGCCGCCGGCTCCGCGGCCGGCTCGGCGGGCAGCAGCGGCGGCTCCCAGAGCGCGAAGGTCACCCCGCCGCGCGGCGAGGCGTCCTCGGTCACCGCGGCCACCGGCAGGCCGGTGATCCGCCCGGCCGCCGCGGCCGGGTCGCCCGACGTCGCCGAGGCCAGCACGAACACCGGCGTACGCCCGTAGCGCGCGCACTGCCGCCGCAGCCGGCGCAGCACGTGCGCGACGTGCGAGCCGAACACGCCCCGGTAGGTGTGGCACTCGTCGATCACCACGTACGCCAGCCGGCGCAGGAAGCCCGACCACTGGGCGTGCCCGGGCAGGATGCCGTGGTGCAGCATGTCCGGATTGGTCAGCACGAACCGGGAGTGCCGCCGGATCCACTCCCGTTCGGTGCGCGGGGTGTCCCCGTCGTAGCAGGCGGGGCGTACCCCCGCCAGCTCCAGGGCGGCGACGGCGCGCAACTGGTCAGCGGCGAGCGCCTTGGTCGGCGCCAGGTAGAGCACGGTGGCCCGGGGATCCCCGAGCAGGGTGGCCAGCGCCGGCAGCTGGTACGCCAGGGACTTGCCGGACGCCGTGCCGGTGGCCACCACGACGTGCTGGCCGTCGTACGCCAGATCGGCCGCCTCGGCCTGGTGCCGCCAGGGCGCGGCCACGCCTCGCCGGGCGAACGCCGCGCGCAGCTCCTCGGGCGCCCACCGCGGCCACGGGGCGGGCACGCCGGCCCGGGCCGGCACCCGCTCGACGTGGGTGACCGGATCCGCTCCGCCGCGGGCCCGCAGCCGGCCCAGCAGGTCGGCCGGCGATCGCCCCGGGCCGAGGCCCGCGGATACGGTGGCTGCGGACGACGGCTTCAGGTCGTGGCGCGGCGCTAGACGCGCCGAGCTGAAGCTGTCGGAGGTCACGTCCTGCACTCTCGCACTGGTGTTCGGAGATGAAAAGCCGGGGTGCCGGGTGAGGGGAGCCTCCGCCGGTGACGCACGGGTCGTTCCGGCGCTAGTGGTTAGATGCCCAGGAGAGTTTACGGCTCTGGCGAGGAGGACCGATGGAGCTGTCGCTGGCGACCCGCACCGTGGGTGAGCACACGGTGCTCGAGGTCGGCGGTGAGGTGGACGTCTACACCGCCCCCCGGCTGCGCGAGCGGCTCCTCGAGCTGATCGACGGCGGCGCCCGCCACGTCGTGGTCGACCTGGGCCGGGTGGACTTCCTCGACTCCACCGGGCTCGGGGTACTGGTGGGCGCGCTGAAGCGGCTGCGAACCGCGGGCGGCTCCTTCGCCCTGGTCTGCGACAAGGAGCCGCTGCTCAAGATCTTCCGGATCACCGCGCTCGACCAGGTCTTCCCGCTGCACCCCACGGTCGACGCGGCGGTCGGCGCCGACTCGACCGGCCCCGGCGCGTGATGGCGACGGTCCGGCTCTCCTTCTCGCCGGCGCCGGTGCACGTGCGTACCGCGCGCCTGGTCGGGGTCGCGGTCGCACGACGGGCCGGGGTCCGCGAGGACCTGCTCGACGAGGTACGCCTGGCGATCGGCGAGGCGTGCACCCGGGCGGTCGCCCTGCACCGGCAGTACGGCGTGCCCGACCCGGTGCTGGTGGAGATGTCCGACTCCGGGGCGTACGCCGTGCGGGTGGTCGACCGCGCCCCGATCGAGGCCGGCATCGGCCTGGCCGCGCTGGACGCCGACCAGTTGGCCAACGAGTCGCTCACCGACGAGGCGCTCACCACCGGTGTGGGCTTCGCGCTGCTCGCCGGCTTCGTCGAGGACCTCCAGGTCCGCCCGGTCGAGGAGGGCGTCGGCACCGAGGTGCGGATGGTGTGGCCGATCGGCCGCTGACCTGACTCTCGCTCACACAGGCCGCGTCCCGGCAGGGGCGCGGCCTGCTCGTCATGGACCCGCTCCTATATCAGATTTCGTTTCATAACACAGCGACGAAGATCATCAAGACAGGGTGCCCCCTCGGTGTGACCTCCGACACTGCGGAGGGCTACAGTACCCGGGTTGTCAGCAAGTGATCCATCCCGCAGCCAGCGGGAACGGTGGTTCATCGCTGGTCCGCTCGGGGTGGGTTGGCGCGCGCTTGCGACTCCGCATCCAGGCGCCGGCCGGTGCGTCTCCACCGGCCCGCGCGAGCGTTCGGTACAGGAGGACACAGATGTCCGACACCTTGGCCGCCGAGGGCGGCGGGATCTCCCTCACCGGGGACAATGTCACATACGTCGTCATCGCCGCGGTGATCGCGCTGGTGGCGCTCGTATTCGCCGCCGCACTCACGAAGGCCGTGCTGGCGGCCGGCAAGGGCACCAGCAATATGCAGGAGATCTCCGGGGCGGTTCAGGAGGGCGCCTCGGCTTATCTGCTCCGGCAGTTCCGCACCCTGGCGATCTTCGTGGTCATCGCCGTGGTGCTGCTGTTCCTGCTGCCGGTGCACGACACCGATGGCAGCGAGACCGTGGTGAAGCTCGGCCGCTCGCTGTTCTTCGTCGTCGGCGCCCTGTTCAGCGCGTTCATCGGCGGCGCCGGGATGTGGCTGGCCACCCGGGCCAACCTGCGCGTGGCCGCCGCCGCCCGGGAGCGAGAAGGTGGCCGTGAGGCGGCCATGAAGATCGCCTTCCGTACCGGTGGAGTGGTCGGCTTCCTCACCGTCGGTCTCGGTCTCTTCGGCGCCGCGCTGGTCGTGCTGCTCTTCCGGGGCGACGCGCCGACCGTGCTGGAGGGCTTCGGCTTCGGTGCCGCGCTGCTCGCCATGTTCATGCGGGTCGGCGGCGGCATCTTCACCAAGGCCGCCGACGTCGGCGCCGACCTGGTCGGCAAGGTCGAGCAAGGTATCCCGGAGGACGACCCGCGTAACGCCGCCACCATCGCCGACAATGTGGGCGACAACGTCGGCGACTGCGCCGGCATGGCCGCCGACCTCTTCGAGTCGTACGCGGTCACCCTGGTCGCCGCGCTGATCCTCGGGCGGGCCGCCTTCGGCGAGCAGGGCCTGGTCTTCCCGCTGATCGTCTCCGGCATCGGCGCGATCATCGCGATCATCGGTGTCTTCATCACCCGGCTGCGCGCCTCGGACCGCACCGGCCTGACCGCCATCAACCGCGCCTTCTACCTCTCCGCGCTCATCTCCGCGGTGCTGGTCGCGGTCGCCACCTGGGCCTACCTCCCGGCGAGCTTCGCCGAGCTGGAGGGCGGGCTGACCGACGTCAGCGAGAACCCGCGGGTGGTCGCCATCGGCGCGGTCGTCATCGGCATCGTGCTGGCCGCCGCCATCCAGGCGCTCACCGGCTACTTCACCGAGACCAACCGGCGCCCGGTGCAGGACATCGGCAAGAGCTCGCAGACCGGCCCGGCCACCGTGATCCTTGCCGGCATCAGCGTCGGCCTGGAGTCGGCGGTCTACTCGGCGCTGCTGATCGGCGCCGGCGTCTTCGGGGCGTTCCTGCTCGGCGGCAGTTCCATCACCCTCTCCCTGTTCGCGGTGGCGCTGGCCGGCACCGGCCTGCTCACCACGGTCGGCGTGATCGTCGCGATGGACACCTTCGGCCCGATCTCCGACAACGCCCAGGGCGTGGCCGAAATGTCCGGCGACATCGACGAGCACGGGGCGCGGACCCTGACCGAACTGGACGCGGTCGGCAACACCACCAAGGCGATCACCAAGGGCATCGCGATCGCCACCGCGGTGCTCGCCGCGACCGCGCTGTTCGGGTCGTACACCGACACGCTGCGCACCGCGTACCTGGACGCCGGGGTGGGCGACGTCGGGGCCGAGATCCTCAACTCGCTGAACGTGGCCAACCCGCGCAACCTGGTCGGCCTGATCATCGGCGCGGCGGTGGTCTTCCTCTTCTCCGGTCTGGCCATCAACGCGGTCTCCCGCTCGGCCGGCGCGGTGGTGATGGAGGTCCGCCGGCAGTTCCGCGAGCTGCCCGGGATCATGGACCGCACCCAGCGCCCGGAGTACGGCAAGGTCGTCGACATCTGCACCCGGGACGCGCAGCGCGAGCTGATGACCCCCGGCCTGCTCGCCATCCTGGCGCCGATCGCGGTCGGCTTCGGCCTCGGGCCCGGCGCGCTGGCGTCGTACCTGGCCGGCGCGATCGGGGCCGGCACGCTGATGGCGGTGTTCCTGGCGAACTCCGGTGGCGCGTGGGACAACGCCAAGAAGCTGGTCGAGGACGGCGCGTACGGCGGCAAGGGCTCCGAGTCGCACGCCGCGACGGTCATCGGCGACACCGTCGGCGACCCGTTCAAGGACACCGCCGGCCCGGCGATCAACCCGCTGATCAAGGTGATGAACCTGGTCTCGCTGCTGATCGCGCCGGCCGTGGTGGCGTACAGCGTCGGCGACGAGCGGAACACCGGCCTGCGGGTGGGCATCGCCGTGGTGGCGACCCTGGTCATCGTCGCGGCGGTGGTGTTCAGCAAGCGCAAGGGCGTGGCGATGTCCGACTCCGACTCCGGCGCCGGTACCGGCAGCGGAACCGGCACCGAGGGCCAGCGGCCCGAGCCGGTCAACGCCTGACCCGTATGGGATCCGGTCCCCGGCTGGCGCACGTCGCCGGCCGGGGACCGGCCGTGCCGGGGGCGCAAACCTGACCACTGCCTCCGCTCGACAAAGGTCGTACGCTGCATCGCATGCGTACGTGCCGGGCGGCAGCCGCCGGGAAGCTCACGGTGGTCCTGGCCACGCTCGTTCTGGTCGCCGCCGGGTGCGGAGGCGGCCCCAGCCCGCAGGCCTGGGCGGCGTCGGTCTGCGCGGCGCTGACCCCGTGGCGGGCCGAGATCAGCAAGCTCACCAGCAGCACCGACCAGCAGATGACGGCACAGACCACCCCGGCACAGGCCAAGGAGAACCTGGTGCGGCTCTTCGGTGGGGCGGAGCAGGCCAGCGAGACCGCCCGGCGCAAGGTCGAGCGGGCCGGCATCCCCGAGGCCGAGCACGGCGCGGAGGTGTCGGCGGGCTTCCGCACCTCACTGGCGAAGATGCGGGACGCGTACGGCAAGGCCCGGGACACCATCGACGGGCTGAGCACCAGCCAGGCCACCGTCTTCTACGACGGCGTCCGCACGGCCGTGGACACCCTCAACAAGGAGTACGACGCGAGCGCGCTGGACACCAGCCGGCTCAACTCGGAGGAGCTCAAACGCGCCTTCGCCGAGGTGCCGGAGTGTCGCTGAGCGGTGCCGCCGAGCCGCCGGAGAGCACCTTGGTCGGCTTCTGCTGGTCCGGGCCCTTGAACCCGAACGCCGCGATGTACGCCCGGGACGGCATCTCGACCTTGCCCACCAGGAGGTGGTCCAGCCCGTCGGAGACGGTC
>NZ_POUB01000329.1 GCF_003236335.1 Micromonospora deserti | reverse complement strand
CGGTCCTTCACGAACCTGGGGAGGTGTCCGTGACGGCGACACAGCGACCGACCCCCGCTGACCCGATGCCGGATACCCAGGCACGGCACCGGGTGTCCAGCGGTGCCTGCCGAGACCTGCCCCCGGATTTGGGGCTCCTTATGCCGGAGTGATCTCTGGTACGAACGTAGGAGCCCACGGGGTTCGCCGGGGGTGGGTCGCCGCACCGGCCGCGGACCGGTCGACCCGCGGGTCGAGGAAAGAAGCAGATGCCGTACGTCCTGGGGATAGACATCGGAAACACCACCACGACCGCCGCCGTGGCGCGGCGCCGCGCCGCCGCGTGGTCCCGGCCGGAGGCAGTACCGCTGGGCGCCGGGACGGCGGCGCTGCCCTCGGTGCTGCACCTGTCCGCCGACGGGACGCTCACCGTGGGTGAGCCGGGCGTCGACGACGGGAACCGGACCGCCCGCGGCTTCCTCCGCCGGGTCGGCGACGACGTGCCCCTGCTGCTCGCCGGCGAGCCGTGCCCACCGCACACGCTGACCGCGGTGCTGGCCGCCTGGGTGGCGGAGCGGATCGTCGACCGGGAGGGCGAGCCGGCCGAGGCGGTCGTGGTCAGCCACCCCGCGGGCTGGGGCCGGCACCGGCGGGAGCTGCTGCACCGCGCCCTGTGGCAGCTCGGCGTGGGCGACGTGACGTTGCTTCCGCGTACGGTCACGGTGGCCGAGAGTCACGCGGCGCGGGGCTTCCCGGGCGACACGGCCGCCGTCTACGCGCTGGGCGGCGACACCTTCGAGGCGGCCCTGGTCCGGCGCAACCAGCGCGGCAGGTACGAGACCTTCGGGCTCCCGCAGGGGCTGGACTGCCTGGGCGGCGCCGACTTCGACGAGGCGCTGGCCGAGCACGTCCGCGCCGCCCTCGGCCGGGAACTCGCCGCCGCCGGGCCCGGCGAGGCGTACGCCACGCTACGCGGGCTGCTGCCGGAGTGCGAACGGGCCAAGCGGGAGCTGACCGTCGGCGTAGCGGCCGACGTGCTGCTGACCCTGCCGAACGGGCCGGCCCGGGTGCCGGTGAGCCGGGCACGGTTCGAGGAACTGATCCGCCCGGCCGTGCAGGCGACGGTGGACCTGCTGGTCCGGACCGTCCACTCCGCCGGGTTGGCGCCGGCGCAGCTCGACGGCGTCCTTCTCGCCGGCGGCTCCGCCCGGGTCCCGCTCGTCGCCGAGCTGCTCGGCGCGGCCCTGCCGGTGCCCGTCGAGGTGGAGCCTGACCCGCAGCTGACCGCCGCCACCGGCGCCGCCCTCGCAGCCTGCCAGGTGGTGTCGCCGCAGCTCCGGCCGCCGGCACCGACGGCCGGCCCGGCGCCGGTCAGCGGTGCCGGGCGGGCGGTCGCGCCGGTCAGCGGTGCCGGGCGGGCGGTCGCGCCGGTCAGCGGTGCCGGGCGGGCGGTCGCGCCGGTCAGTGGCGCCGGGCGGGCCGCCGCGCCGGTCCACGACGCCGGGTGGGGCCCGGGGCCCGTGGTCGCCGGTCATCGGCAGCCCGACCACGATGGGCCGGAGGGCGGGCCACCGCCCCGCCCTCCGGTCCGGTTCACCCCGTTGGAGTTACCGAAGGCGTCCCGCCGGGCGCTGGTCCGCAACCGGGGGCGCGAAGGATGACCACCATGACCATGAGCAGCGTCGCCGGCACCCCGCTCGTGCTGGATCCGGGCGCGCAGACCGTGCTCGACGCGGTCGCGGCGGACCCGGCGGCGCCGCTCCTGCTCGCCGTGACCGGTCCGGGCGGCCACGGCCGCAGCGCGTACCTGCAGGAGCTGGCCCGGATCTACCGGCGCGCCGGGACCACTGTGGTCGAGGACGCTCCCGACGGCGAGATCGCCCCCGACGCGGTGCTGCTGGTCGACGACGCGCACCTGCTCGACGAGGCCCGGCTGCGGGCACTGCACCGCCTGGTCGCCGCCCGCCGGCACCGGGTCGGAGTCGGATACCGCCCGTGGCCCCGGCCGGCGCCGCTGGTCGAGCTGGCCGACGCGCTCCGGCGGGACGGCCAGCTCGTCCTGCTCGCACCGTTCACCCAGGAGCGGACCGCCGCCTACCTCGCCGGCGTGCCGGAGGTCGGGTGCCGGCCCGACCTGGTCGACTTCGTGCACGGTCAGACCGCTGGCGTGCCGCGCGACGTGGAGCGACTGGTGCGCGGGCTGCGCGGGCAGGAGAACCCCGCGGTCGCGCCGGCCGAGCCGCCCCGGCAGGTCGTCCTGGAGTTCGCGGCCGACCTGGACGATGTGGCCCCCGACGTGCGCCGGCTGCTGCTGGCCGTCGCCGCCGGCGTGCCGCTGCCGGTGGACCTGCTCCGCGCGCTGCTCGGCCGGGAGCCGGGGGAGGTGGACGAGTTGGTCGCCGCGACCCGGGCCGCCGGCCTGCTCGGCGCGGACGACCGCCTCGCGCCGGTGGTGCGTCGCGCGGTGACCGCGCTGAGTCCGGCCGCCGACCGCAGCGCGGTCTGGCGCCGGCTCACCGAACTCCAGCTGGCCCGGGGCGGGCCCGTGCTGCCGCTGGTCCGCTCGCTGCTGGCGGCCGGGGTGGCCGGCGACTGCCCGGCACCGACGTTGGAGGCCGCGGCCGAGGAGGCGCTGGCCGCCGAACCGGCGCTCGCGGCGGAGCTGTTCGCGGCGGCCACCGCCGCCGGCCGGCCGGCCACCGCCCGGCAGGCGGTCGCCGCGGCGCTCGCCGGTGACCTCGACGTCGCCCTGCGGCTGGCCGACCGGCTGCTCGCCACCGCGACGGCGACCGACCGGGCGGAGGCGGCGCTGGTTGCCGCCACGGCGCTGGCCCACCGGGGACAGGTCAGCCGGAGCGTGGAGCTGTACCGGTGGTCGGGCGGCGCGTCGGCGGACGCGTTCGCCGCGGTCGGCGCGCTGGCCACCGGCCAGCCGGCCGGCGCGGGCACACCGGGGGACGAACGCGCCGGCGGGCCTCCCACCCTGCAGGCCAGCGCCGCCCGGCTGATGGCCGACGGGGTACGCGAGAGCCTCTCCGGCCCGCCCACCGTCGCCCTCTCCACGCTCGTGCAGGCCGCCGCCCTGCTGGAGCCGGGCGGCCGGGCGGTACTCCTGCCGGACAGCCCAGCCGCGCTGGCCGCGCTGACCGCGGTGCACTGCGGCGAGCTGGACATCGCCGAACGGGTGCTGGACCGGGCCGTGGCCAGCGGGATCGGCGGCCCGCTGACCGTCCGGCGGCACCGGTTGGTGCAGGCCTGGATCCTGCTGGTCCGGGGCCGGACAGCCGCCGCGGCGGACCGGCTGGGCACAGTGACCGCCGACGGTCGGCCGCTGGAGTCCCGCGACCTGCTCTTCGCCACCGCGCTGGAGCTGGGCATCGCCCGGCGCAACAGCGACCTCGGCGCGCTGCAACACGGCTGGGGGCACGCGCTGGAGGCGGTGGTCCGCCACCCGGTGGACCTGTTCACCCTGCTGCCGCTGGGTGAACTGGCCATCGTCGGTGCCCGGCTGGGCGACCTCGGCCGGCTGGAACCGTACCTGGGCCAGGCCCGCGAGCTGCTGGCCCGGCTCGGTGACCCACCACTGTGGAGCACACCGCTGCACTGGTGCGGGCTGCACGCCGCGATCCTCGCCGAGCAGCCGGCGGCCGCCGACGAGCACGTGGCCGCCCTGCGCGCCGCGGCGGGTCACAGCCGGTACGCCGCCGTGGTCGCCGCGGCGGCGGAGAGCTGGGTCGAGGTGCTGCGCGGTGTGGTCGACCCGATCCGGGTGGAGGCCGCCGCCCGCGGACTGCACGACGCCGGACTGTGCTGGGACGGCGCCCGCCTCGCCGGGCAGGCCGCGATCCGCACCGCCGACCGCCGGGCGATGACCACGTTGCTCGACTGCGCGCGGATGCTCCAGGGCCGCCCCGCCGGCAGCACCGGCGGGCAGCGGCCGGCCGGCGGCGCCGACGGGCCGGTCGCCGAGGCCGGCTCCGCCCCGCACCGGCTCAGCGACCGGGAACGGGAGGTCGCCGAGCTGGTGCTGGCCGGGCTGACCTACCGAGAGATCGGCGACCGGCTCTTCATCTCCGCGAAGACCGTGGAGCACCACGTGGCCCGGATGCGGTCCCGGCTCAACTGCGCCAACCGGGCCGAGCTGCTGGCGTTGCTGCGCACCGTGCTGGCCGACCGGCCGAGCACCGCGGCCGGGGCGCCCTGGCCGCGGCGGTCCGCGCCGTGAACGCGGCGCCGACGACGCCGTCCGAGGGTCGGGCCATCCGGTGGCGACTCGTCGCGCTGGCGGTCGTGCTGGTCGCGCTCTGGTCGTACGCCGCCTGCCTGACCGGCCGGGACGCGGCCGACCTGCTCCGGGTGCGAGCCCTGGCCGAGACCCTCGGCCAGCCCACCGATCGGCTGATCGCCGACCTGCAGGCCGAACGGCGGCTGACCGCCGAGACGGTCGCCGGGTCCTCCTGGGCGCAGACCGCGCTCGCCGGGGCACGCGCGGGCACCGACCGGTCGGTGGCCGAGCTGAGCGCCGCCACCGCCGGCATTGACCTGCGGTTGCTCACCGCCGGCGCGGTCCGCGACCGGGCCGACGAGCTGCTCCGGCAGCTCGGCGGGCTGGCCGGGCTCCGCGCCGAGGCGGACGCCGGCCGGCCCGGCGCCGTCGCCGGCTACGACCGGCTCGTCGACGCCGGCTTCGCGGTGTACGGCCCGGAGTGGGGCGCCCGGGAAAGCGACCTGGCCGCCGAGACCCGGGCCGTCGTCGGGCTGGCCCGGGCGCGGGAGCTGCTCGCCCGGGAGGACACCGCGCTCACCGCGGCGCTGGCCGCCGGGAGGATCACCGCAGAGGACCGGCGGCGGCTGGCCGACCTGGTGAGCATCCAGCGGTACGCCCGCGCCGAGGCCGCCGCCGGCCTGCCGGCCGCGGACCGCGACGGCTACCGGGCGCTGGTGGAGGGCCCCCGCTTCGCCGGCCTGCTCGCCGCGGAGGACCAGTTGCTGGGCGCCGACACTGGGTCCGCCCTGACCACGGTGGACTGGCGGTCGGCGGCCGACCCGGCTCTGGCCGGCCTGCACGAGCTGGTCCGCTCCGCCGCCCGCGGCAGCGCCGAGCGGGCCGCGCCCGCCGCGGCGCTGGTGGTCGCGCGGACCGGCCTGGTGCTGGGGCTCGGTCTCGTCGCGGTGCTCGTCGTGCTCGCCGGCTGGGCCCGCGCCGTCCGCCGGCTGGCCGGCCGCGCGGCCGGAGCCGCACCGGTGGCCGCCGCACCCGCGGAGCCCGCCATCCGGGACGTCTTCCTGCGGCTCACCCGGCGCAACCAGGCCCTGCTGCGTGAGCAGCTCACGCTGCTGGACGCGATGGAGCGGCGCGAGCACACCGCGGCGGAGAGCGCCGACCTGTTCCGGCTCGACCACCTCGCCACCCGGGTCCGCCGCAACGTGGAGACACTGGTCACCCTCGCCGGCGCCCGGCCGGCGCGACGTTGGCGACGACCGGTTCCGCTGCTCGACGTGGCCCGCGGCGCCGCCGCCGAGGTCGCCGACTACCAGCGCGTCCTGGTTGCGCCGGACTGGCCCTGGTCGCTCGCCGGGCCGGCCGTCACCGACGTCATTCACCTGCTCGCCGAGCTGGTCGAGAACGCACTGGCGTTCTCGCCGCCGGACACCACCGTGCGGGTCACCGGCGAGTCCGGGCCGGGTGGCTGCGCCGTCGTGGTCGCCGACGACGGGCCCGGCCTGGACGCCGCCGCGCTGGCCGAGGCGAACGACCTGCTGGACGCCCCACCGCCGGGCGGCCCACCGCCGGGCCGGGCCGGGCTCTGGGCCGCCGCGAAGCTCGCCGCCCGGTGCGGTGCCCGGGTCTCGCTGCACCCCGGACGGCGCGGCGGTACCAGCGCGGTGGTGCGGCTGCCCGCCGACCTGGTCACCCCGACCGGCCCCGCCGGCGCGCCGTCCGGGGTGCAGCGAGACCCGGGC
>NZ_POUB01000328.1 GCF_003236335.1 Micromonospora deserti | reverse complement strand
GTGCCGGCGGCTGGTGCGGGGTGGGCGGCGTGCCCGGCGCCCCGGCAGGTCGACGGAACCACGCGTTGGCCGCCGGCAGCGCCAGCAACACGGCTACCACAAGGTAACCGAGCACCTGGCCGACGGAAAGCCCCGCGGTCAGCGGAATCCACCAGGACGGGTGGGCGTCGGCGACCAGGCCCAGCAGCTCGGCGGCGACCCGGTCGTCTTCGCCGAGCCGCAGCGGGACGGCGCGCTGGCCGAGCAGCACCGCCAGCCCGCAGCAGCCGAAGAGCAGACCCAGCCCGCAGACCACCCAGGTGGTCACCCGGCCCCCGGGGCGGCCGGCCCCCAGGCGGAGGGCGAGCCCGGCGAGCAGCAGCCCCACCAGCAGGCTCACCACCGCGGAGAGCACGGTGGACGCGCGGAGCAGGGTGACCAACCCGTCGACCTGGTCGGGGCGGGCCGACGTGCCGGTTGCCGCCGAGCGGAGCCTGTCCACCGTGCCGCTCAGGATGAGCAGCCCGGCCGCGGCGTACCCGAGGGCGGCCACCGCCATCAGCGCCAGCACCGCCGCGGCGACCACGACCACGGCCGGGCGACGGGCCGGGGCCCGATCTGGGTACGACACGACGAGTCCCTCCGGTAGGCGTCGGGTTGCAACCTACTCGGAGGGACCGTCGGGGTCGCCGCTATCGGAGTGTCAACTCACCGGCGGCGGAGTCGGGCCGGGGCGGTCCGACCCGGGTTGCGCGTCGCCCGGCTGCTCCGGCCCGCCCGGTGCCGGCGGCTGACCAGGGGCCTGCGACTGTCCGGGCTGACCCGGCTGGCCAGGCTGACCCGGCTGTGGGTAGCCCGGCGCCGGCGGGTAGCCGGGAGACTGCGGGTAGCCCGGCGCCTGCGGGTGGCCCGGGGCCTGCGGGTGGCCCGGCTGGCCGCCGGCCTGCGGGTAGCCCGGGTAGGACCCGCCGGGGACCGGGGGCTCCCACACCTGCTTCGGCTTGCGGAAAAACTCGTTGGACTTCGGCAGGGCCAGCAGGATCAGCGCCGCCAGCAGCGAGAGCAGACCGACCACGCCGAGCAGGATGCTCACCGGGGTGACCCAGGACGGCAGCTCGGCCTCCAGGCGGCGCTGGATCTCCTCGCCGCTCGGCACGTCACCGTTCGTCCCACCGGTGGGGCCGGTGAAGCCACCGGCCAGGCCGCCGATCAGGTTGCCGCCGACGCAGCAGACCATGACGCCGCCGAGGATCCAGGTGGCGATCCGCGCCCCGTTGCTGCCACGGTTGTTGAACATGCCCAGCACGGCGAGCCCGAGCGAGAGCAGCAGCAGGAAGATGCTGACGCCGATCCCGAAGGCGAAGGCGATGTCCGCCACCGTCTCCGCGCCGTTCGCCGAGGTGCCCCGGTACGCGTCCCTGAGCACGTCCCGGATCGTGCCGATCGTGGCGAGCGTGATGATGAGGCTGATCAGCTGGGTGATCGCGAACAGAATCAGCAGATAACTGGAAATCGTCACCACACCCGGCCGGGACCGGGCCGGGGTGCTGTGGGAGTCGACCACGATGCTCCTTCCCTAGATCGCGCCCACACCGTATCGAGAACCGGCCAGCGGGGCAGGACACGACGACGGGACCCGCCGGAGAAGATCAGTAGCCGCGCCACTCCGCGCGGGCGTACTCGAGCACCCGGGGCTGGAGCAGCGTGGAGGCCGGCACGTCCACACGACGCCGGTCGGCGGGGAAGGCACCGGCCGCGGCGAGCGTCCCGGCGTCGAGGAAACGCAGCGCCGGAGCGTCCGGCGGCAGGGCCAGCGCGGGCGGGGTGGCGCCGGGGGCCGCGAGCAGGAAACCCCAGTCGCCGAAGGAGGGAACGTCCACGTGGTACGGGGTGGCGGCGAAGCCGGCCGCGCGCAGCGACGCCTCGATCGACCAGTACGACCGGGGCGCGAAGTACGGCGAGCCGGACTGCACCACCAGCCGGCCCCCGGCGGCGAGGACGTTACGGACCAGCACGTAGAACTCGACGGTGTAGAGCTTGGCCGTGGCCGTCTCGTCCGGGTCGGGCAGGTCCGCCACCACCGCGTCGAACCGCTCGCTGGCGGTACGCAGCCAGGCGAACGCGTCGGCGTGGCACACCCGCACCCGGGGGTCGTCGAACGCGCCGCCGTTGAGCCGGCGCAGCTGCGGATCGGTGCGGGCCAACGCCACCACCGCCGGGTCCAGATCGACCACGGTGATCCGCCGGACGTCCGGGTAACGCAACAGTTCCCGCACGGCGAGCCCGTCCCCCGCGCCGAGCACCAGCACCTCGCCGCGCGGTCCGTTCAGCACCGGATGCACCAGCGCCTCGTGGTAGCGGTACTCGTCGACCGAGCTGAACTGGAGGTCGCCGTTGAGGTACAGGCGCAGGTCGGCGCCGGTGCGGCCGGACTCGGTGACCGAGCGGGTCAGCACGATCTCCTGGTAACGGCTGCGCTCGGCGTGCACCACCGGGTCGCGGTAGAGCTGCTGCCGGGCGGTCAGCTCGAAGTCGTGCGCGGTGACCCACGCGTACCCGAGGCAGAGCGCGACCACGACGGTGCCGGCGCCGAGCGACACCCGGGCACGGCGGCTCAGCTCGCGGCGGAACACCGTGCAGACCAGCGCGAGCCCGGCGGCGGCGTTCACCGCGCCGACCACCAGCGCCCCCTTGAGCTGCCCGAAGACCGGCAGCAGCAGGAACGGGAAGGCCAGTCCGCCGAGCAGCGCCCCGACGTAGTCGGCGGCGAACAGGTCGGCCACCGCGCTGCCGGCGGCCTGCTCCCGGATCCGTTGCAGCAGCACCATCAGCAGCGGGATCTCCGCGCCGATCAGCAGCCCGAGCACGAACGCGGTGGCCACCAGCGCCGGGCCGTACAGGTCGAGCCAGGCGAAGGCGGCGTAGAGGCCGAGCACGGACAGGCCACCGAGCAGCGCCAGGGCCAGTTCGACGGCGGCGAACGCGGGGGCCGCCCAGGACTGCAACGGCTTGGCGGCGAGCGCGCCGACACCCATCGCGAAGACCATCACGCCGAGCACGATCGACGCCTGGCCGACCGTGTCGCCGATCAGATAGCTGCCGAGCGCGACCAGGGCCAGCTCGTAGACCAGGCCGCACGCCGCGCAAACGAAGACCGCGGCGAGCACCGCCACGCGAGCCAGCCGCCGGCGCGGGGGCGCGTCGACGGTCACGCCCTCTCCGGCGTACGCCCGGCGGCCCGCGTGCCGCCTCCGCGGCGCTGCCCCCGCGCCGGGCCGGCGGCACGCTGCGTCCGCTGCCGGCGGCGCAGCACCAGTCCGACGGTGACCAGCAGCGCGGTGACCAGCAGCAGGCCGGCCGCGCCGAGGAAGTAGCCCCACCGGTCCCGCCACAGGTCGCTGCCGGCGTCCGGCAGCGGGGACGGCGCGGCGGCCGGGGCGGCGGTGGCCACCGGGGCGGGGCTGACGGCACCGGTCTCGGCGAGCAGCAGCGGCAGGCTGACCGCGGCCCGGGTCACCGCCCAGCCCGGGTCGTCGAGGAAGGCGTCCTCGGTGAGCCCGAACCGGTCCAGCCCCGAATCGACGGTGATCAGGTCGAGCCGCTCCAAGTCGGCGGAGCCCTCGATACGGACCGAGGCGTAGTCGTTGGCCTCGCTACTCTCGGCCGTGTAGGTGATGTCGGCGACGACCTGCGCCCAGCGCGGGCAGCGCGGGTCGTCCGCCACGGCCACCCCGTCGCCGAGGTTCGAGCCGACGCTGACCACGTCCAGGCCGTCCTCCAGCCGCCAGCCGTAGCAGATGCCCTGCGTCGCGGCGGCCCGCGCCAGCAGCGGCACGGTGTCGGCCCGCTCGGTCGCCGTCGGCGGTGGTACGAGGGTGCTGTCGTCGTCGGCGCCGAGCACGCCGGCCACGACGGCGACGGCGACGACACCGACGCTCAGGAGCACGACTGCCATCCCCTTCCTGCCGTTGGTCTGCGCCCGCTGGTTTCCCGCCCGGCTGGCGGGCCGCTTCGTCGCCATCAGCTGATCGCGGCGGCGATGATCGCGCCGGTGGCGAGGTGGACGACGGCGGAGACCCACACCGCCGGATGCGGCTCCGGGTCGACCAGGAGCTCGCCGAGCCGGCCCGGGGTGGCCGCGTCCAGCAGCAGGAACGCCGCCGCCATGATGACCAGCCCGAGGATCCCGTACGCGGCGGCGCCGACCAGGCCGAGGACGAAGTCGTCCTCGCTGGCGACGATCGCGGCCACCACGATGATGCCGACGCCCGCCAGGTTGGAGGCGAGCAGCAGCGCCGCGTTGCGGTTGCGCTCGTTCCAGATCAGCTCGTTGAGCCTGCCGGGCGTGGCGACGTCCACCAGGACGTAGCCGACGCCCATCAGCAGGACGCCGACCACCCCGTACGCGAGGGTGACCAGCAGGTCGGTGACGAGGGTCTGCACAGGAGGCTCCAGGGTGAGGGGGGTCGGTCCACGTCGGGCGGGCGGCCGGCGGCGCCCGGACGGCTACTTGCCGCTGCCGGGGCCGCCACCTCGGACGGTGCTCCCGCGCCCCCAGCCCCAGTGGTTGCCCACCGTGGGGTGGTAGCGCGGGTAGGCGGTGACGAGGCGTTCCAGCAGGATCACCGAGCCGGTGGCGATCGGCAGGATCACCACCGAGTCGTCGTCGTAGCGCAGGTAGACCCCGCTGCCGTCGATGTACTGGTCGGCGGGCTGCCAGGCGTCGGTGACCTCCTCGGCCACCTCGCTGGGGGTGCGGGCCGAGGTGTAGGCGATGGCGTCACCGCCGATGTCCCGGCCGGCCGCACGGGTGTAGCGGTCCTCCACCAAGCCGCGCGGGGAGAAGTTGCCGTAGAAGACGGCGAAGCCGGCGACCAGCGCACCGATGACGGCGAAGGCCACCCCCACCACAAACCAGCGTCGGTACGTCATCGCAGGGTTACCACCGTCTCGGTCAGGACCAGCTCGTTGGTCTGGGGATAGGCGTGCCAGGTGCGCCAGGCGAGGGCACCGTCCGGCGGGTCGGCGCGGACCGACAGCGCGGTGACCGCGTCGACGTCGCCGGGGAAGACCCCCACCAGCGCGTACGGCTCGTCGGCCAGCTCGGCGCGGAGCGCGGCGGCCCGGTCGCTCAGCCCGGTACCCGCCGGGCGCAGCACGGTGGCGGTGAACCGGTAGCCGGCCGCCTCGTCGTGCAGGGTGCCGGGCAGTTCGGGGGGCCGGCCGGGCAGGCAGGCGACGGTCTCGGTCAGCGTGGTGGCGGGGGCCCGCAGCACCACCTGGTGCGAGGCGCCGAGCAGGCGCAGCCGGAGCTGGACGTCGCCGGGCAGCGCCAGGTCGAGCACGTGCAGCGCGGGCCGCTCGGCGTCACCGAGGGCAAGGCTGAGGTCGGCGGCGCTGGTGTCGACGTACGGAGCGTCGAGGGTGACCAGCATCAGTCCGCCTCGGCCTGCGGGTAGATCATCACCTCGGAGCGGTGCAGCCGCTCACCCCGGGCCACCTCCCAGCCCGCCTCCCCGTACGCCTCGAAGGAGAGCCGGGCGCCGCCGGACGCCTGGTAGTCGTGGTACCGCATGGTGCCCGTCGGGTCGAGCCCGGTGGTGCCGGTGGCGGTGTACCGGGCCTGGCCGGACTCGTCCCAGCTGTACCGGCGGCCGGCGAAGTCGATGGTCGGGGCGCCCGGGGTGACGGTGGCACCCGGCTCCGCCTCCCAGAACACCAGCTCCAACTCCGGGTCCTCCTCCACCGAGAGCCAGCGCCGGACGCCGCCGGCGTCGTCGAGCAGGTGCTCGACCCAGCTCCAGCCACCCTCGACCAGGCGGACCGAGCCGCGCACCGCGTACGACACCTGGCGGATCTCCGCGATGTCGCCCGGCTTGAGCCGGCGCGGGTCGCCGCGCAGCGCGTCCTGTCTCCTTATACACATCTGACGCTGCCGACGAAGCTAGA
>NZ_POUB01000327.1 GCF_003236335.1 Micromonospora deserti | reverse complement strand
GCTGGGCGGGCGCCGGGCTCGGCATGGGGCTGCTCTACCCGTCGCTGTCGGTGCTCACCCTGGAGCTGTCGGCCCCCGGCGAGCAGGGGCGCAACAGTTCGTCGTTGCAACTGGGCGACTCGCTCTTCGCGGCGACCGTGCTGGCGCTGACCGGCGCGGTGCTCGCCGCCGGGGCGGCACCGGGCCCGGGCAGCTACGCGGGGACCCTCACGGTGGCGTCCGGCCTGGCACTGGCCGGGGTGCTGCTCGCGGGGCGGGTGGTGCCCGGGCGGCAGCCCGCGACCTGAGCGCGGAGACCCTGGCGGGCAGCCGGGGCGATGCGCCGAATCGCCTCTGCTCCCGGTGGGCAGCCGGGAGGATGGGCGGGCGATGAACTTCCTGACCATCCTGCCGATGGCCGTGGTGATGGTCGCCGGGACGCAGCTGGTCGCGGCGGTATTCCTCGCCTCGGCCGACCGGCCGCGAGCCGCTTCGCTCGGCTACCTGGCCGGCGCGGCGCTCGTGGTCGGCGGCGGGGTGACGGCGAGCTGGCTGGTCACCCGCAGCATCAAGATCAGTGTCGCCGGCGCCGACCACGGTGGACGGAACCCGATCGAGACCCGGATCGACCAGGTGGTGCTGGTACTGCTGGTCGCCCTGGCGGTGATCGTCTTCCTGCGGCGGCACTCCGCCGGCCCGCCCGCGTGGATGGGGCGGCTCCAGCGGGCCGGCCCCGGCTACGCGGTCAAGCTCGGCGTGCTGCTCTTCCTGGGGATGCCGGCGGACGACCTCACCATGATCACCGTGGGAGCGACGGCCGCCCGGCACGACCTGGCGTGGTGGCACCTGCTGCCGTTCGTCCTGTTCACCCTCGGGCTGCTGGCCCTGCCCCTGCTGTCGCTGCTGCTGCTCGGCCACCGGGCCGAGGCGGTGCTGCCCCGGATCCGCGACGGCGCGGCGCACCACTCCTGGCTGGTCAGCGAGATCGTCATCGGGTTCTTCCTGGCGATGACCGTCGTCGACCTGCTGCGGTGAGCTGCCACGCCGCCGTCGCGGCACCCGGACCCGGGCGGGGCACCTGGCCGACACGTACGGGGGAACCGGCCGAAGATGAGCGGTCCACCCGTTCACGTTCGGCCTACCGTGACGCCATGTTCGCCATGGTCACCACGGTCATCCTTTACTGCGCCGGCTTCATCTTCCTGTACGGCGTCATCCGGCTCGCGATCCGCCACGCCCTGGAGGAGATGGAGGTGCGCCGGGTCCAGGCCGAGCGGGCCGAGGAACTGGCCGCCGCCCGGGACCGGACGCTGCTCCGCGAGAACGGCTTCCTCACCGGCAGCTGACCGGGCGGTGGGCGCCGCGGGCCGGGTGGTGCGAGGATCGCACCGTGATGGGGACGCTGAAGACCGAACCCGCCCGCACCCGACCCGACCTGCTGGCCCCGCCGGTCGCCGCCGCCCTCGCGCAGTGGCCCGCCGACGCACCGGTGGACGTCGACGACGTGCTGGTGGCGCCGATCGACGCCGAACTCGCCGACACCGCCGCCTTCTGCGCGGCGTACGAGGTGGGGCTGGACGTGTCGGCCAACTGCGTGGTGGTCGCCGGCAAGCGCGAGGGGGTCGTCCGGTACGCGGCCTGCGTGGTGCTGGCCACCACCCGGGCCGACGTCAACGGGGTGGTCCGCCGGGCGTTGGACGTGCGCAAGGCGAGTTTCGCGCCGATGACCGACGCGGTGGAGCTGACCGGCATGGAGTACGGCGGGATCACCCCCATCGGACTGCCGGAGCAGTGGCCGATCCTGGTCGACGCCCGGGTGATCGCCACCCCGCACGTGATCGTCGGGTCCGGCGTACGGCACAGCAAGATAGTGCTGCCCGGGCCGGCGCTCGGCGCGCTGCCCGCCGCCCGTGTGCTGGCGGACCTGGCCCGGCCGGCCTGACGCCCGGGTCAGCCGGCGGCGGACTCGCGGCGGTCGACCTCGGCCAGCGCGGCGAGCAGCGTCTCCGGCTCCTGCGCACCCGTGACCGCGTACTTCCCGGCGAGCACGAACGTCGGCACGCTGGTCACGCCGAGCTGCCGGGCGGCGGCCAGTTCCGCGGTGAGCTGCTCGACCCGTTCGTCGGAGTCGAGGAAGCGGCGCGCTTCGGCGCCGTCGAGCCCGGCCTCGGCGGCGAGCGCGGCGAGCGCGTCCCGGGAGCCGACGTCGATCCCGTCGGTGAAGTGGGCGCGGTAGAGCGCGTCGACCGTCTCGGCGGCCCGGCCCTGGTCGCTGGCCCAGGAGATCAGGCGGTGCGCGTCGAAGGTGTTCGCCGCGACGGCCCGGTCGAAGTCGAGCTTCAGGCCGGCGCCGGCGGCCACCCCGGCGACGTGGGTCGCCATCTGCCGGGCCTGGTCCGGCCCGCCGAACTTGTCGGCCAGCGCGTCCAGCAGCGGGCGCGGCCGGGGCACCGGCGACGGGTCAAGCTGGAACGGCCGGTAGTGGACGGTCACCTCGCCGTCGTACGACGCGAGGGCCTGCTCCAGCCGGCGCTTGCCGATGTAGCACCACGGGCAGACCACGTCCGCGTAGATCTCGATCTCCATAACCGGTGGCAACCCGCTGGTCAGCCGATCTGTTCCCGGACCTGGCGCTTGAGCCGGGCCAGGATGGCGGTGCCGCCCCGCACCCGCAGCGGGCTGATCGCCTGGGCCAGGCCCATCCGCTGGTAGAGGTCGTCGGGGACGGCGAGCACCTGCTCCGGGGTCGCCCCCGCCAGCCCTTCGGCGAGGATCCCGGCGAACGCCCGGGTGGTGGGCGCCTCCGGCGGGCAGTCGAAGAGGGTCTCCACGGTGCCTTCCGGTGTCACCCGGGCGCGCAGGAAGAACGCGGTCTGGCACTCCGGGACCTGCTCCATCCCCTCCCGGTCCTGCCCGGCGGGCAGCGGCGGGATGACGTCGGCGTACTCCAGCAGCATCTCCAGCACCACGTCGCGCGGGGCGGCGGCGAACTCGTCGACGATCTCGGCCAGCCTGGCCGGCATGGATGGCATGCCCCGAGGCTACCGCCGCCGCCGGCTCGGGCCGCCGGGCCGCCGGACCCGCCCTCAGGCGGTCGGCGCCTGCTCGCTGATCTCGCTCAACGCCGACTGGGGGTCGAGCTGCATCGCGAGGTCGCCGAGGGAGACGATGCCGACCAGCTTGCGGTCGCTGTCGCAGACCAGTACCCGCCGGATGCCGCGCTCGCGCATCAGGACCGCCGCCTCACCCGCCGTCGAGTGCTGCTCGATCATCACCACCTCGCGGGTGATGATCGACCCGATCGTGGTGGTGGCCGGATCGGCCCGTTCGGCCACCGCCCGGACCACGATGTCCCGGTCGGTGAGCATGCCGGCGAGGCTGGCACCGTCGGTGACCACCACGTCGCCGATGTCGGCCTCCTTCATCACCCTGGCCGCCTCGTCCAGGGTGGTCTCCGCGGGCAGGTAGATGACCTGCTTCGTCATCACGTCGCTGACCCGGTAACCGGTCATTGGGAGCCTCCAGAAGACCATCCGCCGATCGGGGAGCGGTACCCGGTGACGCGGTGGCTACACCACGTCCGGCCGATGTCGGCGCACCTCGTCGAGCAGTCGGTCGACCAGCTCGTCGACGGGCAGCTCGGTGCGCTCGTCGGTGGCCCGGTCGCGCAGTTCGGCGTACCCGTCGGCGACGCGGCGGCCGAGCACGACGGCGCGCGGGATGCCGACCAACTCGGCGTCGGTGAACTTCACCCCGGCCGAGACGTGCGTCCGGTCGTCGACCAGCACGCGCAGGCCCGCGGCGGCCAGCCGCCCGCCGAGGTCGAGCGCCGCGTCGAGCTGCGGCCCCTTCCCGGCCGCCACCAGGTGTACGTCGCACGGCGCGACCGCCGCCGGCCAGACCAGCCCCCGCTCGTCGTGGTGCTGTTCGGCGATCGCCGCCACCGCCCGGGACACCCCGATGCCGTAGCAGCCCATAACGGGCCGGACCGGTTTGCCCTGCGGCCCGAGTACGTCGACGGCGAAGGCGTCGGTGAACCGGCGGCCCAGCTGGAAGATGTGCCCGATCTCGATGCCCCGGCGCATGGTCAGCTCGCCGGTGCCGCAGGCCGGGCACGGGTCACCCGGGCGCACCTCGGCCGCCTCGATCATGCCGTCGGGCACAAAGTCCCGGCCGCTGACCACCCCGGTTGCGTGCCGGCCCGGCTCGTTCGCGCCGGTCAGCCAGGCGGTGCCGGGCACCACACGCGGGTCGACCAGGTAGCGGACGCCGAGCTTGGCCATGATCTGCGGGCCGATGTAGCCACGGACCAGCTCGGGGTGGGCGTCCCAGTCGTCGAAGACCGCGACGGTGGCCGGATGCAGGGCCGCCCCGACCCGCTTCAGGTCCACCTCGCGGTCGCCGGGCAGCCCGATCACCAGCAGTTCGGCCGCCTCGGCACCCGGCCGGCGTACCGTCAACACCACGTTCTTCAGGGTGTCGGCGGCGGTCCAGTCCGCCCGGCCGCCCAGGCGGCGGGTGTTGGCCAGCTCGACCAGTGAGGCGATGGTCGGCGTCTCCGGGGTGTCGTGCACCTCCGCCGGCGGGTGCGCCTCCGGGTCACCGGGCAGCGGGGCGGGCGCGGTGACCGCCTCGGTGTTGGCGGCGTAGTCGCAGGCCGTGCAGCCGGCGAAGGTGTCCTCGCCGACCGGGGTGGCGGCCAGGAACTCCTCCGACGCGGAGCCACCCATCGCCCCGGACATCGCGTGCACCACGGTGTAGTCGAGGCCGAGCCGGTCGAAGACCCGCCGGTACGCGGCCCGGTGCCGGTCGTACGCCGCCTGGAGTCCCGCCTCGTCGAGGTCGAACGAGTACGCGTCCTTCATCAGGAACTCGCGCCCGCGCAGCAGGCCGGCCCGGGGGCGGGCCTCGTCGCGGAACTTGGTCTGGATCTGGAACAGCGTCACCGGGAAGTCCCGGTACGAGGTGAACACGTCCTTCACCAGCAGCGCGGCCAGCTCCTCGTGGGTGGGCGCGAGCAGGTGCTCGGCGCCGCGCCGGTCGGCGAGGGTGAAGATGTCGTCGCCGTACTCCGCCCACCGCCCGCTGGTCCGGTACGGCTCCGCTGGCAGCAGCGCCGGGAAGTGCACCTCCTGGTCGCCGATGGCGGCCATCTCCTGCCGGACCACCTCGGTGACCCGGTCCAGCACCAGCTTGCCCAGCGGCAGCCAGGTGTGGCCGCCCGGGGCGGCGCGGCGGACGTAGCCAGCGCGCAGCAGGAGCCGGTGGCTCGGCACCTCCGCGTCCGCCGGGTCCTCGCGCAGGGTCCGGAGCAGCAGGGTCGACATGCGCAGCAGCACTGACGCAGCGTACGGCGGGCGCGGCCGGGCCGGCGATCCAATTCGCCCACCCGCTCTTGAGCCACGCAAATCGCCGTATCCGACCGGCCGGGACACCGCACTTCCAGGAACACACCAACCCAGCCGCCGCGCCTGCGGCTACCTGGGGACGGTCGCGGCCGTTCATCTGACTGGGTGTCGTTTGCGTTTGCCGGTGCGGAGGCCGAAGGCGCTCGCTCGTCCCCAGCGGCCGGGGATGTCCACTAGTTCGATGCGGTTGATGGATGGTGGTAGGACGGGGTCGGTGGCGAGGTGGTTCTCGTGGGGGTCGAGGCCGAGCATGGTGCGGAGGAGCAGTAGGGGGGCTCCGGCGGACCAGCCTTGTGGGCTGCACGCGGTGGGGTATTCGACGGGGTAGTTGGTCAGGGCGCGGTCGTAGCCGGCGAAGGCTTCGGGCAGGCGGCCCTGGAAGTGGGTCGAGGCTTGGATGATGCCTTCGGCGATGCGTGCTGCTTCCTCGCGGAAGCCGTAGCGCGACAGCCCCCAGGCGATGATGGAGTTGTCGAACGGCCAGACGGTGCCGACGTGGTAGCCGACGGGGTTGTAGCGGGCTTCGGTGTTGGCGAGGGTGCGGACGCCCCAGCCGGAGAACATGGCGGGGCTC
>NZ_POUB01000326.1 GCF_003236335.1 Micromonospora deserti | reverse complement strand
GTCCGGCGCCACCCCCTAACCCCCCGACAACCCGTTGATCATGAAGTTGTCGTCGCGACACGCCGCCGGACGGCAATAACCTCTCGATCAACTGGGAAAGGGGAGGGTCAGTGGTTCAGGTCGGTGAGGATGCGGCGGGCGGCGTTGTGGCCGGCGGCGCCGATGACGCTGCCGGCCGGGTGGCAGCCGGCACTGCCGGCGTAGACGCCGTCCACGCCGGTGGCGTAGGGCATCCGGTCGGTGAACGAGACGGTGTTGTCGACGTGGTGGATATGCCCGCCGGTGATGCCGAAGTGGGCTTCGATGCCGGGCGGTGGCAGCGGCACCGCCTCCGCGATCAGGTCGCCGGTGCCCGGCGCGTACCGCTCGCAGATGCCGACCAGCCGGTCCACGTACCCGGGCAGCGCCTCGTCCCAGGTGGTGCCGGCCAGCTCGTAGGGCACGGACTGGACGAAGAGGGCGGACGAGTGGTGCCCCCGGCCGTCGGAGAGCGACGGGTCGACGGTGGTGTGCAGGTACCACTCGATGGTCGGCTCGGCGGGCAGCCGACCCGCCCGGACGTCGGCCCACATCGCGCGCAGCGCCGCCATCGGCGACGCGCCGCCCCCGCCGGCCAGCGACGCCGAGCCGGGGAGCAGGTGGATGGTCGAGCCGAACGGGCTGGGCGCCCCCTGCGGCAGGCACGAGAAGCGGGGCAGCCCGGTCAGCGCGAGGTTGAGCTTCAGGGTGGTGCCGGGGCGGCGGGCCGCCGCCATCCGCTCGGTCAGCGGCGCCGGGAGCGCGCCGTCGGGTAGCAGCTCCATCAGCCGGTACGGGTCGCACGCGCCGAGCACCACCCGGGCGGCCACCTCCCGCCCGTCGGCGAGCACAACTCCGCTGGCCGCGCCGCCGGCCAGGGTGATCGCGCTGACCGGCGTGCCGGTCAGGATCGTCGCCCCGGCGGCCCGGGCGGCGTCGGCGAACGTCCGCGAGACGGTGCCCATGCCACCCTGCGCGATCATCCAGGTGCCCCCGGAGCCGGGCAGCCGGCACATGTTGTGCACCAGGAAGTTGTGCCCGGTGCCCGGGTCGTCCGGCCCGGCGTTGAGCCCGCTCAGGCCGTCGGTGACGGCGTACATGCTGATCAGCAGCTCGGAGCGGAAGTCGAAGCGGGCCAGGTAGTCGGCGACCGAGCCGCGGACCAGGTCCACGAAGACCTGCCGCAGCGCCGGACGGACGTACCGCTCCGCGGTCTGGTCCACGGGCAGCGGCTCGGCGAGCCAGCCCGGCGCGAGGTCGGAACGCAGCGCGGCCAGCTCGGCCTGCAGGGCGTCGTCGGCGGCCGCGTCGGCCGGGGAGAAGACGTCGGCGAGTTGCCGGCGGGTGGCGGCGGTGTCGCTGCCGAAGAGGAGGTACGGCGAGCCGGCCCCGCCCGGGGTGGGCAGGAAGTAGTGCGGGTCGCGGCGCAGCACGGGGATGCGGACGTCGAGCGTGGCCAGCAGTTCCGGCGGCATCAGCCCGAGCAGGTACGAGCCGGTGGAGTGGCGCAGCCCGGGCACCGTGCGGAACGGGTTCTCGGTGCGGGTGGCTCCGCCGATCACGTCGGCGGCCTCCAGCACCAGCACGTCCAGGCCGGCGCGGGCCAGCAGGATGGCGGAGACCAGGCCGTTGTGACCGGAGCCGACGATCACGACGTCGGCGCGGACGGGCAGCTCACTCATGTCGCGGGAGCCTACTGCCCGCCTCCGGCCTGGTCAGCCCCTCCGCCGAGCTGGGCGGTGAACATCGCCAGCTCCAGTTCGAACAGCGCTTCGGCCTCGGTGACCGCCCAGGTGAGCTGGCGGAAGACCTCCATGGCGACCAGCCCGTAGAGCCGGGTCCAGCCGGAGAGGAAGGCGTATGCGACCTCGATCGGCACCTCGCCGTGGCTGAGCCGCAGCGGCTCCAGCCGCCCGCCCAGTTGTTGCCGGAGCAGCTCGGCGGGCGGGGTGGGGAACGGGGACCGGTGCCAGAGGTCGATGATCGGCTGTACGAAGACCGCGCCGAACCGGGCGCCGGGGTGGTCGGGGTCGACGCAGTCGTCGACGAAGCCGTCCAGCCCGGGGCTGGGGGCGCCGAAGATCAGCCCGAACTCGGCGGGGTGCGCCACCGACCAGGCGCGGAAGGCGCGGCACATGGCGAGCAACTGGTCGACCGGCTCGGCCCCGGCGTCGTCCCGGGTTGCCTCCAGCCGCAGCCGCAGCTCGTCGTAGAGGTCGCCGGCGAGCGCCGCGACCAGCGCCTCCAGGCTGGGGAAGTAGCGGTAGATGGCCGGCGCCGTCATGCCCATGTCCCGGGCGATGGCCCGCAGTGAGATCGCGTCGACGCCGCCGGTCACCAACAGCCGTCGTGCGCCGTCCTTGATCTCGGTGGCGGTAGCCGTGCGCAGGCGTTCCCGTCGGGTGGGTGCGGTCATCCGGCTAACCCCCTTGACCAATGCGAACGCCGTTGCGATAGTTAACAGCGTTCACCCAAATAAGCGATGGTTACAGCTTAACCGCCGATGGAGGGAGAGGCGAATGTTCGCCTGGTGGGGACAGATGGTGGTGCGGCTGCGTTGGGCGGTGCTCGCCGCCGCCGTGGTGCTGGTCGCGGTCGGATCGACCTGGGGAGCTGGCGTCTTCGGGCAGCTCACCGGGGGCGGGTTCGACGACCCGGCGAGCGAGTCGAGCCGGGCCGCCGAACGGATCACCGACGAGCTGGGGCCGCAGGGCGTCGACCTGATCGTGCTCTGGTCCAGCGACACGGTGACCGCCGATCAGCCCACGTTCCGTGACCCGGTGGCCGCCACCGCCGACCGGCTGCGCGAGCATCCCGCGGTCAGCTCCGTCACCACCTGGTACGACACCCAGGTGCCGGCCCTGCTCGCCGCCGACCGGCGGGCCACCTACGCGCTGGTCCAGCTACGGGCCGGCGACGAGGACGGCAAGACCGCCGCGTACGAGGAGCTGCGGCCGGCCCTCGACGCGCCGGGCGTACGGACCGAGGTGGGCGGGACGGTGGCCTTCCTGCACGAGGTGAACCGGCAGACAACCGAGGACATCACCCGGGCCGAGCTGCTCTCCATGCCGGTGCTGCTGGTGCTGCTCGTGCTGATCTTCGGCGGGCTGGTGGCGGCCTCCACCCCGCTGCTGATCGGCGGGCTGGCCATCCTCGGCGGGTTCGTCGCCGTCCGGCTGGTCAACATGTTCACCGACGTGTCGATCTTCGCCATCAACGTCATCACGCTGATCGGCCTCGGCATGGCGGTCGATTACGCGCTCTTCGTGGTCAGCCGGTTCCGGGAGGAACTGGCCGGCGGGCACGACACCGCCACCGCGATCCGCCGCACCATGACCACCGCCGGGCGGACCGTGCTGGTCTCCGGGTTCACCATCGCGCTCGCCATGGCCAGCCTGCTGATCTTCCCGCAGGCGTTCCTGCGCTCGATGGGTCTCGGTGGGATGGCCGCCGTGCTGGTCGCCATGCTCGCCGCGCTGACCGTGCTGCCGGCCCTGCTCGCGGTGCTCGGCCGCCGGATCGACGCGCTGCGCGTACCGCTGCCGTCGCGGCGTCGGGCGCGGGGTGGGCGGCCGGCGATGGGGGAGGTCGGCGGCGCCTGGGCCCGGATCGCGCGGAGCGTGATGCGCCGTCCGGTGCGTTACCTGGTCGGGGTGACCCTGCTGCTGGCCCTGCTCGCCGCGCCGTTCCTGCGGATCTCCTTCGGCGGCTTCGACGAGCGCGTACTGCCGGCGGGCGCCGCGCCCCGGGTGGTCTCCGAGCGGATCGCCGCGGAGTTCCCCGGCGCCACCGTGGCGCCGATCGACGTGCTGGTCTCCGGGGCGGACGCCGACGCGGTGCGCCCGTTCGCCGACCGGGTGGCCGCGGTGCCCGGGGTGACCGGGGTGCAGGTGGCGGCCAGCCGGGGCAGCTCCACCCTGCTGACGGTGACCTACCCCGGCGAGCCGACCGGCGAGGTGGCCCAGGGCGTGCTCCGGGCGCTGCGCGACCTGCCGCCGCCGGCCGGGGCGGAGGTCCTGGTCGGTGGCCGCCCCGGCGCCGACCGGGACCTACTGGACAGCCTCGGCGCCCGGCTGCCCTGGATGGCCCTGCTGATGGCCGCCGCGACCATGCTGCTGCTCTTCCTCGCCTTCGGCTCGGTGGTGCTGCCGGTCAAGGCGGTGCTGATGAACCTGGTCTCGATCGGCGCCTCGTTCGGCGTGGTGGTGTGGATCTTCCAGGACGGGCACCTCGCCGACCTGCTGGGCTTCACCGCGACCGGGTTCATCGAGCCGAGCAACCCGATCCTGATGCTCGCCGTGCTCTTCGGGCTGGCCACCGACTACGAGGTGTTCCTGCTCTCCCGGGTGCGCGAGGAGTGGGACCGCTCCGGCGACAACACCCGGGCGGTGGCCGGCGGCCTGCAGCACACCGGCCGGATCATCACCGCCGCCGCGCTGCTGCTGATCATCGTGGTGGCCGGCTTCGCCACCGGCGGCATGTCGTACATCAAGCTGATCGGGGTCGGCATGATCGTGGCGATCGTGGTGGACGCGACGCTGGTCCGCGCGCTGCTGGTGCCGGCGACCATGCGGCTGCTCGGCCGGTGGAACTGGTGGCTGCCGGGGCCGCTGGACCGGCTCTGGCGCCGCTTCGGGATCCGGGAGACCGCCGAGCCGGAGCCGACCGCCCGGCAGACCCGTCATCCCGCGTTCATCGGGTAGTGGCTTCCGTCGATGTCCCGTCGGCCCTAGCGTCGACGGGACATCGACCATCTCCGGGAGGTTCTCCGATGGACCGTCGCACCGTCCTGCGCGCCACCGTCGCCGGCGGGGCCGCCGCCTTCTCCGGCAGCCTCTGGGCTGGTGCCGCGCTCGCCGCCCCCGCACAGCCCGGCCCCGGCCCGTACGGGGAACTGCTCGCCCCCGACGGCAACGGCATCCAGTTGCCCGCCGGCTTCACCAGCCGGGTGATCGCCCGCTCCGGGCAGCGGGTCGCCGGCACCTGGTACCTGTGGCACTGGGCGCCCGACGGCGGCGCCTGCTTCCCGGCCGGGGACGGCTGGATCTACGTGTCCAACTCGGAGATCCCGCTGGTCGGCGGCGCGTCCGCGGTGCGCTTCCTGGCCGACGGCACGATCGCGGCGGCGTACCGGATCCTGGGCGGCACCAACGTCAACTGCGCCGGTGGCGCCACCCCCTGGGGCACCTGGCTCTCCTGCGAGGAGGTGCCGCTCGGGCGGGTCTTCGAGACCTGGCCGGACGGCAGCCGCAGTGCCGAGGAGCGTACCCGGATGGGCCGGTTCACCCACGAGGCGGCGGCCTGTGACCCGGACCGGCGGGTGGTCTACCTGACCGAGGACGAGGGCGACGGCTGCTTCTACCGGTTCATCCCGGATACCTGGGGTGACCTGCGCACCGGTCGGGTGCAGGTGCTCTGCGCCCCGGCCGACCAGGTGGCCGGGCCGGTGACCTGGCGGGACGTCCCGGACCGGGACGGGTTCCCGATCCCCACCCGGCACCAGGTCGGCGCGGCGAAGCACTTCGACGGCGGCGAGGGCTGCTGGTACGACCGGGGGACCTGCTGGTTCACCACCAAGGGCGACAATCGGGTCTGGGCGTACGACGCGGTCAACCAGCGCCTCGACCTGGCGTACGACGACTCGCTGGTGCCCGCCGGCGCCGCCCCGCTGACCGGGGTGGACAACATCACCGGCACCGCCGGCGGTGACCTCTACGTGGCCGAGGACGGCGGCAACATGGAGATCAACCTGATCACCCCGGCGGGGGTGGTGACTCCGTTCCTGCGCCTGCTCGGCCACTCCGGCTCGGAGATCACCGGCCCTGCCTTCTCGCCGGACGGCACCCGCCTCTACTTCTCCTCCCAGCGCGGCACCACCGGCAACTCCACCGGCAACGGCGGCATCACCTACGAGATCACCGGCCCCTTCCGCCACTAACCCCCACCCC
>NZ_POUB01000325.1 GCF_003236335.1 Micromonospora deserti | reverse complement strand
GCTGAATTGTTACCGCTGCCAACAAACTCGTGACCTCGGCACTCTTGCACTGGGGGTGGAGCGCGAAATACGTTGCCGGGCACAACAAAACAACACCCTTCCCCCACCCCGAAAGGACCCTGCACATGCGTAAGGGGCTCCTCACCTTCGCCGCCGTGGGCCTGCTGGCCACCGGCAGCATGGCCGCCTGCGGCGACAACTCCGGCGGCGACCAGGCCGGCAGCGACAAGACTCCGAAGATCGGCGTGATCCTTCCGGACAGCAAGTCCTCCGCCCGTTGGGAGGGCGCGGACCGCAAGTTCCTGGAGGAGGCGTTCAAGGCCGCCGGCGTCCAGTACGACATCCAGAACGCCCAGGGCGACAAGACCCAGTTTCAGACCATCGCCGACCAGATGATCACCAATGGCGTCACCGCCCTGATGATCGTCAACCTGGACTCCGGCACCGGCAAGGCCGTGCTGGACAAGGCCAAGTCGCAGGGTGTGGCCACCATCGACTACGACCGGCTCACCCTCGGCGGCTCGGCGCAGTACTACGTCAGCTTCGACAACGAGGCCGTCGGCAAGCTCCAGGGCGAGGGCCTGAGCAAGTGCCTGACCGACAAGGGCGTGAAGAACCCGGTCGTCGCCTACCTGAACGGCTCCCCGACCGATAACAACGCCACCCTGTTCAAGAACGGGTACGACTCGGTGCTCAAGCCGAAGTTCGACTCGAAGGAGTACACCAAGGGCCCGGACCAGGCCGTGCCGGACTGGGACAACGCCCAGGCCGCGACGATCTTCGAGCAGATGCTGACCCAGACCGGCGGCAAGATCGACGGCGTGCTCGCCGCGAACGACGGGCTGGGCAACGCGGCCATCTCCGTGCTGAAGAAGAACAAGCTCAACGGCAAGGTCCCGGTGACCGGCCAGGACGCCACCCCGCAGGGCCTGCAGAACATCCTCGCCGGTGACCAGTGCATGACCGTCTACAAGGCGATCAAGGAGGAGGCGAAGGCTGCGGCCGACCTGGCCATCGCCCTCGCCAAGGGCGAGAAGAAGGAGACCGGCCAGACGGTCAAGGACCCCGAGGGCGGCCGTGACGTCGACGCCGTGCTGCTCACCCCGAAGGCGATCTACAAGGAGAACGTCAAGGACGTAATCGCCGACGGCTTCGTCACCAAGGACGAGGTCTGCACCGGGGCGTACGCCCAGCTCTGCACCGACGCCGGCATCAGCTGACCGACGCCGTAACCCGCCGAGGCGGCGCCGCCCGGCACGGAGCTCCCGTGCCGGGCGGCGTGCCGCCACCGGACGGGCTCCGAGATCTCCCCTCCGCAACAAAGGAGAACCCCGTGTCCGCGACCCCCCTGCTGGAGCTACGCGGGATCGACAAGAGCTTCGGTCCCGTCCAGGTCCTGCGTGACGTCGCCTTCGCCGCCCACCCCGGTGAGGTGACCGCGCTGGTCGGCGACAACGGCGCCGGCAAGTCCACCCTGGTCAAGTGCATTAGCGGCATCTACCCCACCGACGCCGGTGAATTCCTCTTCGACGGCCGGCCGGTGACCATCAACAGTCCCCGCGACGCCGCCGCGCTCGGCATCGAGGTCGTCTACCAGGACCTCGCGCTCTGCGACAACCTCGACATCGTGCAGAACATGTTCCTCGGTCGGGAGAAGCGCAGCGGCCTGGTGCTCGACGAGCCCACCATGGAGCAGATGGCCGCGGAGACCCTGGCCGGGCTCTCCGTCCGTACGGTGAAGTCGCTGCGCCAGCACGTGTCCAGCCTCTCCGGCGGCCAGCGCCAGACGGTGGCCATCGCCAAGGCGGTGCTCTGGAACAGCAAGCTGGTCATCCTCGACGAGCCCACCGCCGCGCTCGGTGTCGCGCAGACCGCGCAGGTGCTCGAACTGGTCCGCCGGCTGGCCGACAACGGCTTGGCCGTGGTCCTCATCTCGCACAACATGAACGACGTCTTCGCCGTCTCCGACCGGATCGCCGCGCTCTACCTCGGCCAGATGGTCGCCCAGGTGAAGACCACCGACATCACCCACGCCCAGGTGGTCGAGCTGATCACCGCGGGTCGCTCCGGCGCGCTCGGGCTCGCCACCGACTCGGGCAACGGCGGCAACGGTCACGGCGCGGAGCCGGCCGGCAGCACTTCAGGAGGCGTCCGATGACCACCACCGTCGTGCAGAAGGAAGGGCCGGCCGCGGTGACAGCACGCCCCACCCTCGGCAGCCACGTCCGCAACTACGTAGGCCGGGTCCGCGGCGGCGACATCGGTGCCCTGCCGGCCGTACTGGGGCTGGTCGTGCTCTGCACGGTCTTCTCGATCATGCGGCCGTCGTTCCTCACCGCCGGCAACTTCGCCAACCTCTTCACCCAGGGCGCGGCGGTCACCCTGATCGCCATGGGCCTGGTCTTCGTCCTGCTGCTCGGCGAGATCGACCTTTCCGCCGGCTTCGCCAGCGGCGTCTGCGCCGCGGTACTGGCCAACGTGGTGACCGTGCTCGGCTACCCCTGGTACGTCGCGGTGCTCGCCGCGGTCGCCACCGGCGTGGTGATCGGCACCGCGCTCGGCTTCCTGGTCGCGAAGATCGGCATCCCGTCCTTCGTGGTCACCCTCGCCGGCTTCCTCGCCTTCCAGGGCATCGTGCTGATGCTCATGAAGGAGGGCACGAACATCTCGGTGCGCGACGACGTGCTGGTGGCGATCGCCAACCGGAACCTCGCCCCGACCCTCGGCTGGCTGCTGGCCACCGTGGCGGTCGCCGGCTACGCCGCCGTGCAGCTGCTGCGGCACCGCAACCGCTCCGCCCGGGGGCTGGTCACCGACCCCGTCACGGTGGTGTTCGCGCGGATCGCCGGGCTGGCGCTGATCCTCGGCGTCGCGGTGTTCATCCTCAACCTGGAGCGCAGCCGCAACGTGCTGGTCGTCTCGCTCAAGGGCGTGCCGATCGTGGTGCCGATCATCGCGGCGCTGCTGGTCCTCTGGACCTTCGTGCTCCAGCGCACCAGCTACGGCCGGCACATCTACGCCGTCGGCGGCAACAAAGAGGCCGCCCGCCGGGCCGGCATCAACGTCGACCGGATCCGCATCTCGGTCTTCATGATCTGCTCCTCGATGGCGGCGGTCGGCGGCATCGTGGCGGCCAGCCGGGCCAACTCGGTGGACCCGAACACGGGCGGCAGTAACGTCCTGCTCTACGCCGTCGGCGCGGCGGTGATCGGCGGCACCAGCCTCTTCGGCGGCAAGGGCCGGGTGCTCGACGCGGTGCTCGGTGGCGCGGTGGTCGCGGTCATCGACAACGGGATGGGTCTGATGGGATACAGCTCGGGCGTGAAGTACGTGGTGACCGGCGTGGTGCTGCTGCTCGCCGCGAGCGTGGACGCCTTCTCCCGGCGCCGGTCCACGGCGACCGGCAGCCGCTGACCGCCCGTACCACCCGAAAGCCGACGAGAGCGATGCGCGCAGGACCCAGCCAGGACGAGATCCGCCGGCAGAACCTGGGCGCGTTGCTGCGGTACGTGCACGTGCACGGCGCCACCTCCCGGGCGGAGCTGACCACCACGCTCGGGTTGAACCGCAGCACCATCGGCGCGCTGACCGCCGACCTGGCCGGCGCCGGGCTGGTCAGCGAGGGAGCGCCGAAGGAGACCGGCCGGGCCGGGCGACCCTCACTGGTCGTCCGGCCCGAGTCGGCGCGGGTCTACGCGTACGCGTACAGCATCGAGGTGGACCGGCTGCGGGCCGCGCGGGTCGGGCTCGGCGGCGCGGTGCTCGACCGGCGGGAGCTGGACCGGCCCCGGGGCCTGACCGCCGCGGAGGCCGCGCCGCTGCTGGCCGGTGCGGTCAAGGAGATGCAGCAGGTGGTCCCGGCGGGCTCGCTCTGCGTCGGCGCCGGGATCGCGGTCTGCGGCATGGTCCGCCGCGACGACGGGCTGGTGCGGCTCGGCCCCACCACCGGCTGGGTGGACGAGCCGATCGGCACGGCGCTCAGCGCCGAACTCGGCATCGACGTGCCGATCGCGGTCGGCAACGTGGCCGACGTGGCGGCCTTCGCCGAACACGCCCGAGGCGCGGCGGCCGGCTGCGACAACGTCATCTACCTCTACGGCGACGTGGGGGTGGGCGCCGGGATCATCGCCGGTGGCCGGCGGCTGACCGGGCACGGCGGCTACAGCGGCGAGGTCGGGCACATGGTGGTCGTCCCGGACGGCGCCCGCTGCGAGTGCGGTTCGCGGGGCTGCTGGGAAACCGAGATCGGCGAGCACGGCCTGCTCCGGGCGGCCGGCCGCTCGGACGCCCGGGGCCGGGACGCGTTGCTGGCTGTCTTCGACGCCGCCGACCGGGGCGACGCCCGGGCCCAGACGGCGGTCCGCCAGGCCGGCGACTGGCTGGGGTTCGGGGTGGCGAACCTGGTGAACATCTTCAACCCGGAGATGGTCATTTTCGGCGGCACGATGCGCGACCTCTACCTCGCCGCGGCGGCCCAGGTGCGCAGCCGGCTGCACGCGATCGCGCTGCCCGCCTGTCTGGAGCACGTCCGGCTACGCACCCCGAAACTCGGTGAGGACGCCGCGCTGGTCGGCGCGGCGGAGCTGGCCTTCGAACGGCTGCTCGCCGACCCGCTCGACGCCGGCTGACCCGCCCCGCGGCACCGGCCCACCACGTCGGCCGGCCGGCGGACACGGCAGCGACCCACCACGTCGGCCGGCCGGCGGACACGGCCCCCGGCCCGCCACATGGGCCGGCCGGCGGACCCGCCGGCGGCGGTTCCTGCGTAACCTGTCGCACGTGGACGTCCAGCTGCGCGCCTCCGACGACGACCGCCACCGGGTGGTCGCCGACCTGCAACGGCACACCGCGGCGGGCCGGCTGACGCTGGACGAGTTCTCCGAACGCGTCGGCGCCGTCTGGGCAGCCCGGACGATCGGCGACCTGGCCGCACTGACCCGCGACCTGCCCGCCCCGGCCAGCCCTGTCGGCACCGTCCCGGCCGGCGGGCAGGGGCGGCGCGAACTCCTGGTGGTCTTCGCGGTCGCCGCGCTCACCCTGCTGCTGCTCGGCGTCTTCATGGCGGTCAGCCGGTAGCGGCCGCCGGCGCTTCCCGCGGTTGCCGCTGAACTGATCGGGCAGTCAATCCGTACCAGGAGGCGGACGGGCGGCCGACGGGTGTGGCTGCCCGCTCCAGACGCGTTCGGTCCGGACCGAGGAGGCACCGCAGACATGGCACCGCTCAGATCCGCCCGTCGCCGGCAGGGGCACCGGACCCGTCGAGTGGCCGTGCTGCTCATCACGATCGCCGCCGGGTTGGGAGTGCTGCCCGGCGCCGCCGTCGCCGCCCCGGTCGGCCAGCAGCTCAACGCCGCCGACGCCGCCTTGCTCAACGGCGTACGGCTGGCGGGGCTGTGGGAGATGCCGGCCGGGCAGATGGCCGCCGAGAAGGGGCAGTCGCCGATCGTCCGTGAGATCGGCGCCGGCATCGCCAGCGAGCACGAGGAGTTGGACCGGCTCACCGTGGAGGCGGCCAACAAGCTGGGTGCGGCCATCCCGACCGAGCCGACGGCGGAGCAGAAGGGCTGGCTGACGGAGATGCAGAACGCCCGCGGCGCCCGCTTCGACCAGATCTTCGTCACCCGGCTCCGGGTCGCCCACGGCAAGATCTTCCCGGTGATCGGGGCGGTGCGGGCCAGCACCCGCGACCCGATCATCCGCAAGCTCGCCGAGGACGCCAACAAGTTCGTCATGCACCACATGCAGATGCTGGAGAGCACCGGCCTGGTCCGCTGGCCCGAGCTGCCGCCGGCCGCGCTCCCCGCACCGGGCGACGACGGGCTGCTCGCCGCCGCGTCCGCCAACACCGCCCCCAGCATGGGCGTGAGCAGCGCGGTGGTCTGGCTGGTCTTCCTCGCCGCCCTCGGCACCGGCGGCATCGCCACCTACCGCATGCTCCGCCGCACCTGATCCCCACCCCGCTCCCGACC
>NZ_POUB01000324.1 GCF_003236335.1 Micromonospora deserti | reverse complement strand
GCGCCACCCCGACCCCGACCGCCAGCGCCCCGCAGGCGACCGCGTCGCCGAGCGGCGGCCAGGGCGGCATGGCGCCGGCGCCGAGCGCCAGCGCCACCCCCTCCGCGTCGCCCAGCGCGGCGGCGCCCTCGCCGAGCGCCAGCGCCGAGCCGGTCCCGCAGAGCGTCGAGGAGCAGCGCAAGGCCGTGGAGCAGAAGGTCGGCGCCCCCGCCTGGGCGGCCGCCAGCGGCCTGCAGGCCCCGGCCGACCTGGCCGCTGACCCGTCCCTGGCCGAGAAGCTCAAGGCGTTCTCCACCCTCACCCCGCGCGAGGCTGCGGTGCTGCCGGCGCAGATGCAGTTCAACGTCCCGCAGATCACCTGCGCCCAGCTCGACGCCCGGCCGCCGGCGTCGATCTCGGACCCGAACCAGCAGGTCGTCGCGTGTGAGGACGGCGCCGTCAAGTACCTGCTCGACCAGGCGAAGGTGCTTGGCACCGACGTCAGCGACGCCGACGCAGTCCTCGACCAGACCAGCTCCTGGGTGGTCAGCCTCGACTTCACCGGCGACGGACAGCAGAAGTGGACCAACCTGACCCGCGAGGCGTTCAACAACGAGGGCGGTGCCTGCGACGCGAGCGCGCTCGGCCAGGACGGCAAGTGCCGGGTGGCCGTGGTGCTGGACAACGAGATCGTCTCCTCGCCGGAGATCCAGGGCGTGCTGACCGGCGACTCCCAGATCACCGGCAACTTCACCCAGAAGGACGCCAGCGAGCTGGCCGGCCAGCTGCGCTACGGCGCGCTGCCGGTGACCTTCGAGGCGCAGGAGCAGCAGAACGTCACCGCCACCCTGGGCGCCAGCCACCTGCGGGCCGGCCTGCTCGCGGCCGGCATCGGCATGCTGCTGGTCATCATCTACTCGTTCTTCTACTACCGCCTGCTCGGCTCGGTGATCTTCCTGAGCCTGATCCTCTCGGCGCTGCTGGTCTTCGGCGCGCTGGTGGTGCTCGGCCGGCAGATCGGCTTCACCCTCACCCTGGCCGGCATCGCCGGCATGATCGTCTCTCTCGGTGTGGCGGCGGACTCGTTCGTCATCTACTTCGAGCGGCTCAAGGACGAGATCCGGGAGGGCCGCAGCCCGCGCAGCGCGGTGTCGCGGGCGTGGATCCGGGCGCGCCGGACGATCATCTCGGCCAACGCCATCACCATCATGTCGGCGGTGGTGCTCTACGTGGTCTCGGTCGGCGCGGTGAAGGGCTTCGCCTTCGCGCTCGGCCTGGCCACCGTGCTGGACCTGGTCGTGGTCTTCCTCTTCCGGCACCCGATCATGACGATGTTCGCCCGTACCCGGGCGTTCCTGTCCCCGCGGGTCAGCGGGCTCGGCCGGGTACTCCCGGCTCGGGCCGAGCAGGCCAAGCCCCGCACCCCGCGCGTCAAGGAGGCCTGAGATGGCTGGAAGTGGTCTGGCGAGCCGCCTCTACCGCGGTGAGGCCGGTCTCAACATCATCGGCCGGCGCAAGCTCTGGTTCGCCGTCGCCGGCGCGCTGATCCTGGTCGCGGTGCTCAGCTTCGCGCTGCGCGGCTTCAGCCTCGGCATCGAGTTCGCCGGCGGCAACTCGTTCCAGGTGCCGGCCAGCGTGGGCACGCTGGAGCGGGCCGAGCAGCAGGTCGACGCGGCCCTCGCGGCCGAGGGCGCCGGCGCCGAGGTGGTCACCGCGCAGAAGGTGGGCGGCACCGGCGGCGACTTCTACGAGATGCGCACTACGCAGCTCACCGCCGAGCAGGCCAACGCGGTCAAGGAGGAGATGGCCCGCGAGTTCGGCATTCCGGTCGACCAGATCAGCGGCAACCAGGTCAGCGAGGCATGGGGGAGCCAGGTCACCGAGCGGGCGCTGCTGGGCCTGATCATCTTCGTCGCGCTGGTGATGGTCTACCTGATCCTGCGCTTCGAGTGGCGGATGGCGGTCGCCGCCGTCGCCTCGCTGGTGATGAACCTGATCCTCACCGCCGGCATCTACTCGCTGGTGGGCTTCGAGGTCACCCCGTCGACGGTCATCGGCTTCCTCACCATCCTGGGCTTCGCGCTCTACGACGTGGTGGTGGTCTTCGACAAGGTCCAGGAGAACACCCGGGGCATCACCGCGAACAACAACCAGACGTACGGCGAGGCGGCCAACCTGGCGATCAACCAGAGCCTGATGCGGTCGCTGAACACCTCGGTGGTCGCCCTGTTGCCGGTCGGCGGCCTGCTCTTCATCGGTGCCGGCCTGCTCGGCGCGGGCACCCTGAAGGACCTCGGTCTGGTGCTGTTCGTCGGCATGGCGGTCGCGTTCTTCTCCTCGATCCTGCTGGCCACCCCGCTGCTGGTGCTGATGAAGAACTACGACCCGCGGATCCGGGCGCACAACAAGCGGGTGCTGGCCCGCCGGGGGGCCCTCGCCCGCGGCGAGGTCACCCCGAAGGGCACCCCGCCTTCCGCCGCGGCCCCGGAGGCCGCCGAGCCGGTCGACCCGGAGTCGGCCGCCCTGGCCGGCGCCGCGCCGAAGGTGGGCGCGCGGCCGGCCGGCAAGCGGTCGGGCGGCGCCCGGGGCGGCCGGCCGGCCGGTAACCGGCCGGGTGGCGGCAAGCGGCGCTGACCCGGACGCAGGCGGTACGACGGCGTCCTTCATGCTGTGCGAGCAGCAGGGAGGACGCCGTCGTCATGGAAGGAGACGGAACTGCCGTGACGGAGACCCACAGCACCGGGCTACGGGGGGACAGCGGCCCGGACGCCGCCAGGCTGGTGGCCAGCCGGGTGCTGGACGTGCCCGACTTTCCCAAGCCCGGTGTCATGTTCAAGGACCTGATGCCGCTCTTCGCCGACGGTGCGGCGTTCCGCGAGGTGATCGACGGGATCGTCGCGTACCACGGGCGGGACTCGTTCGACGCGGTGGTCGGCATCGAGGCGCGCGGGTTCGTGCTGGCGGCGGCCATCGCGTACGCGACCGGGGTCGGCGTGGTGCCGGTGCGTAAGGCGGGCAAGCTGCCCCGCCCCGCGTACTCGGCCTCCTACGCCCTGGAGTACGGCGAGGCCACCCTGGAGGTGCACCAGGACGCCTTCACCGCCGGGCACCGGGTGCTGGTGGTCGACGACGTGCTGGCCACCGGTGGCACCGCCGAGGCCACCCTTGACCTGGTCGAGCGGGCCGGCGGCACGGTCACCGGTTTCACCGTGCTACTGGAACTGGGCTTCCTCGGCGGCCGGAAACGGTTGGCCCCGCGTCCGGTCCATGCCCTGTTGACCGTTTGATCGCCGCGACCATCGGGCGGAGCCGGCGCGGTCCGTCCGGGGGAGCGGCAGGGCACCGTGCGTGCGGGTAGCATTGCCCTTTGCTGACCGGGCGGTGATCCGTCCGGGTGGCGAGAGACCAGGCCGGCCGGCGCACGGTCGGTGTTTTCCCGGCGATCGGTGAGGAGGCCGGTGTCCCACGATGTCGCCCCTCCGGTGGAGGGCACGGTGCACCCGACAGGCGACGCGGACGGCTCGGTAACCGACCGGAACGGTGACGCCCCGGTCCGGGTCCCGGCCTCCGGCAACGGCTCCGCCGCGACCGGCCCCGCCGACGCCGTACGCCCGGGCGGGGGTCGCGCGGGCGGTCCGACCGGTGGCTCCGGTGCCGACGGGGTCGTGGTCCCGTTCCCGGCCGACGGCCCCGCCGACCCGGCGCCGAGCGGGGGTTTCGCGTTCTCCAACGCGCCCACCGGCCGGCGGGTCCGGGCGCGGCTGGCACGGTTCAACGCGCCCTGGCAGAGTTCGCAGGTCAGCGAGGTGCTCGAACCGCTGATCTCGACCCACCGGGAGAACCACCCGAAGGCCGACGCGCGGCTGCTGCAGCGCGCCTTCGACACCGCCGCCCGCTGGCACTCCGGGCAGTACCGCAAGTCCGGTGACCCGTACATCACCCACCCGCTGGCGGTGGCCACCATCCTGGCCAACCTAGGGATGGACACCACCACGCTGGTCGCGGCGCTGCTGCACGACACCATCGAGGACACCGAGTACACCCTCGACCAGATGCGGGCCGACTTCGGCGGTGAGGTCGCGCTGCTGGTCGACGGGGTCACCAAGCTCGACAAGGTCAAGCTGGGCGACGCGGCCAAGGCGGAGACGATCCGCAAGATGGTCGTGGCGATGGCCAAGGACCCGCGGGTGCTGGTGATCAAGCTCGCCGACCGGCTGCACAACATGCGCACCCTCACCTTCCTGCCCCGCCCCAAGCAGGAGCAGAAGGCGAAGGAGACCCTGGAGATCCTGGCCCCGCTGGCGCACCGGCTGGGTATGAACACCATCAAGTGGGAGTTGGAGGATCTCGCTTTCGGCACGCTGTTCCCGAAGCGGTTCGAGGAGATCAACCGGCTGATCGGGGAGCACCAGCCGCAGCGGGAGGCGTTGCTGCGCCAGGTCACCCAGAAGGTGCAGACCGACCTGAAGGCCGCCAAGATCAAGGCGGAGACCACCGGCCGGCCGAAGCACCTGTACTCGATCTACCAGAAGATGATCGTGCGGGGGCGCGACTTCAACGACATCTACGACCTGGTCGGGGTGCGGATCCTGGTCGACACGGTGCGGGACTGCTACGCCGCCCTCGGGGTGATCCACGCGAACTGGCAGCCGGTGCCGGGCCGGTTCAAGGACTACATCGCGATGCCCAAGTTCAACATGTACCAGTCGTTGCACACGACGGTCATCGGGCCAACCGGCAAGCCGGTGGAGATGCAGATCCGCACGTACGCGATGCACCGCACCGCCGAGTTCGGCATCGCCGCGCACTGGAAGTACAAGGAGCACAAGGGCACCCAGATCGTCGGCCCGCCGGCGCACATCGACGAGATGACCTGGCTGCGGCAGTTGCTGGACTGGCAGCGGGAGGCGGCGGACCCGAGCGAGTTCCTCGACGCGCTGCGGTTCGACCTGTCCAGCCAGGAGGTGTACGTCTTCACCCCGAAGGGTGACGTCATTCCGTTGCCGACCGGGTCGACGCCGGTGGACTTCGCCTACGCGGTGCACACCGAGGTGGGGCACAAGTGCATCGGGGCGCGGGTCAACGGCAAGCTGGTGCCGCTGGAGTCGACGCTGTCCAACGGCGACGTGATCGAGATCTTCACGTCGAAGTCCGACACCGCCGGGCCGACGCAGGACTGGTTGGGTTTCGTCAAGAGCCCTCGGGCCCGCACCAAGATCCGCCAGTACTTCAACAAGGAGCGGCGCGAGGAGGCGATCGAGGCCGGTAAGGACGCGATCGTCAAGGCGATGCGCAAGCAGGGCATGCCGCTGCAGCGGATGCTCACCTCCGACGCGCTGATGGCGATCGCCCGGGACCTGCACCTGGCCGACGTCGCCTCGCTCTACGCCGCGGTCGGCGACAGCCAGGTCTCCGCCCAGTCGGTGGTGCAGAAGCTGATGGCCACGTACGGCGGCGAGGAGGGCGCGGCGGAGGACATCGCCGAGACCGCCGTCGCCACCCGCCCGCCGCGCAGCCGGGCCAGCAGCCACGACCCGGGTGTGGTCGTCCGGGGCGTCAGCGACGTGTGGATCAAGCTGGCCCGCTGCTGCACCCCGGTGCCGCCGGACTCGGTCTTCGGGTTCGTCACGCGCTCCGGCGGGGTGAGTGTGCACCGCGACGACTGCGCCAACGCCGAGGACCTCAGGGCGCAGGGGGAGCGGGTCGTCGAGGTGAGCTGGAAGCTGACCTCAGCGTCGACGTTCCTGGTGGCCATCCAGGTCGAGGCGCTGGATCGGCACAAGCTGCTCGCCGACGTCACCCGGGTGCTTTCCGACGAGCGGGTCAATATTCTCTCCGCCACCGTCACCACCACCCGGGACCGGGTGGCGGTGAGCCGGTTCAGCTTCGAGATGGCCGACCCGAAGCACCTCGGTCACCTGCTGGCCGCCGTCCGCAAGGTCGACGGCGTCTTCGACGCCTACCGCGTCACCTCCGGCGCCTGACCCACCCACCCCC
>NZ_POUB01000323.1 GCF_003236335.1 Micromonospora deserti | reverse complement strand
GCCTCACCCCGCCCCCCACCCGTCCCGTCGATCATGCGGTTGTGGTGCCCCGCGAAACGGGCAGGATGCTACGAAGCGCCCACCACAACTCCATGATCGACCGGGCTACTCCAGTTCGTGGAGCATGAGCTGGCGGGCGGCCTCGGTGATCGAGCCGGACAGGCTCGGGTAGATGGTGATGGTCTGGGCCAGTTCGTTGACGGTGAGGTTGTTCTCCACCGCCATGGTGATCGGCAGGATCAGCTCGCTGGCCTTCGGGGCGACCACCACCCCGCCGATGACCTGCCCGCTGGCCGGCCGGCAGAAGAGCTTGACGAAGCCGTCGGCCAGGTCGTCCATCTTGGCCCGGGCATTCCCGGACAGCGGCAGCATCACCTGCCGCGCCGGCACCTTGCCCGCGTCCACCTCGTCCTGGGAGACGCCGACCGTGGCCAGCTCCGGGTCGGTGAAGACGTTCGCCGCGACGGTACGCAGCCGCAGCGGCCGGACCGCCTCGCCCAGCGCGTGCCACATGGCGATCCGCCCCTGCATGGCGGCGACGCTGGCCAGCGGCAGCACCCCGGTGCAGTCACCGGCGGCGTAGATGCCGGGCACGTTGGTGCGGGAGACCCGGTCGACCGTCACGTAGCCGCCCCGGGCCAGCTCGACGCCGTACTCGGCCAGCCCCAGGTCGGCGGTGTTCGGGATCGAGCCGACCGCGATCAGCGCGTGCGAGCCGGACACCGTGCGGCCGTCGGAGAGCTCGACCTCGATGCCGTCGTCGGTGCGGCGGACCGCGTCGGCGCGGGAGTTGTTCAGGATGGTCATGCCCCGGCCGCGGAAGACCCGCTCGATGGCCATCGCCGCGTCGGCGTCCTCGTGCGGCATCACCCGGTCGCGGCTGGAGACCAGGGTCACCTCGACCCCCATCGCCAGGTAGGCGCTGGCGAACTCGGCGCCGGTCACCCCGGAGCCGACCACCACCAGGTGCGCGGGCAGCTCCGGCAGGTCGTACACCTGGCGCCAGGTCAGGATGCGCTCGCCGTCCGGTACGGCGGTGGGCAGCTGGCGGGGGGTGGCACCGGTGGCGATCAGCACGGTCGACGCGGCGATCGAGTACTCCTCGCCGCCCTCGGCCGGGGTGACGATCACCCGGTGGGTGTGACCGAGCGTGTCCTCGCCGAGCCGGGCCCGCCCGGCCACGAAGGTGACCCCGGCCTTGATCAGCTTGGCGTGGATGTCGGCGGACTGCGCGAGGGCGAGCCGCTTGACCCGCTCGTGCACCGCCGACGCGTCGACGGTGACCGCCTCCAGCCCGTCGGAGTGCACCCCGAACTCCTCGGTGTCCCGGTAGCCGGTGACCACCTCCGAGCTGGCGATGAAGGTCTTCGACGGGACGCAGTCGGACAGCACGCACGCCCCGCCGGCGCCGTCGGCCTCCACCACGGTGACGTCAGCGTCCAGCTGCGCGGCGACCAGGGCCGCCTCGTAGCCGGCCGGTCCGCCGCCGATGATCACGATCCGGCTCACAGCGCTCGCCCCTCGTCCATGCTCACAGTGACTTTCTTCTCCTGAACGCGTCCGACACGCACCGTCGTATTCTCCCCCACCCGCCGGCCGGGCTATCGTCATCGCCGTGCGTCATTACGCCGCCTACGGCTCAAACCTCGACCCTGCCCGGATGCGTGCCTACTGCCCGCATTCGCCGATGGTGGGCACCGGCTGGCTGGAGGGCTGGCGGTTCACCTTCGCGGGCGAGGGCGTGATCGGCTGGGAGGGCTCGGTCAGCACGGTCGTCGAGTCCCCGGGCGACCGGGTGTTCGTGGCGTTGTACGACATCCACCCGTACGACGCGGCGCAGCTCGACGAGATCGAGGGCGTGACCTCCGGCACCTACCGCAAGCTGCACGTGCGCGTCTCCACGCTGGACGGGGACGTGACGGCGTGGATCTACGTCTTCGACGGGTACGAGGGCGGCCTGCCGACCTCGTGGTACCTCTCGGAGATCGCGAACGCCGCCGAGAAGGCGGGCGCGCCGGACGACTACGTCACCGAGCTGCGGTCCCGCCCCACCGGCACCGCCTCGGCGTAGCAGCGCGTATCCCACGGCCCCAGTCTGCTACCGGCCGGGTCGGCCCGACGCGCCGGCCCCGGCCGGGGTCGTCAATCACACACCGGCAGCCGGCACGATCAGCTCGTACATGTCGACCCAGCGCACCTCGCACAGCCCCACCGACCGGTAGAGCGAGAGCGGGGCGGTCGGGTTGGCCAGGTCGACCCCGAGGCCGGCGGACTCCCGTCCCTTCCCCGCGTACCGGGCGAACGCGTGGCTCAGCAGCGCCGCGCCCACTCCTCGACGGCGCTGACCGGGGAGCACGGCGAGGTTCTTGACCCACCCCTCGTTCCGGTCGAGCGCCTGGTCGGAGGACTGGAGAACGCCCACCGGCTGCCCGTCCACCTCGGCGACGAACCATTCGTCCCAGGCCGAGTCGGCCCCGATCCGGGCCCGCCAGCGGTCATAGGTCAGCGGCTCGTAGTCCGCGGTGTCGCGGAAGGCGGTGTCGTAGATCCGGTGGAAGTCGCGCAGCTCCGACTCGTCGCCGGGGCGCAGCGGCCGGACCGTCACCCCGGGCGGTGATGCCGGCGGCTCGGCGGGCACCCCCGCCAGAGACCGGCTCATGACCTGGTAACGCTTGACGAAGCCGAACCCCGCGTCGGCCAGCTCATCGGCCCACCGTCGCTCTGGTGGGTACGCGGCGCACCGCACGGTCAGGCTCGACAGGCCACGCTCGGCGGCCCGCCCAGCCACCCGGTCCAACTGCCGGGCCAGCAGCGGCGCCCGCACCGGTGCGCCCCGGTCCGGGTCGACGAACACGTCGACGAACTCCCGCCCCACCCCAGTCGGGTTCTCCAGGATCGCCCAGGCCACCAGCGCGCCATTCGGATCGGTCACCACCCAGGAGTCCCGGCTCGGGTCGACGTTCAGCGCGGTCAGCGCGCCACGCACGTCCTCGGCGTCGAAATCGGGGTAGCCGATAGCGAAGGTGTCGGCAGCGCGCACCACCGCCAGGATCGCCGGCACGTCGTCGAGGGTGGGGCGGTGGACGGTCCAGCCCGCGGGGAGGGTCACGGAGGCGATCCTGACAGGCACGCCCGGGAAGCGCCGCCGATTTATCGCCGGCCGTCGGGGTCATCGCCGGCCGTCGGGGCGGTCGCCGATGACCACCTGCGCGCCCTCGCGGACCACCCGCCCGCCGACGGCGGTCGTCCGCCCGGCACCCGGCCGGGTCACCGCGTCCGCCGGCCGGGTGGGCTGAATCGCGGCGAAGGACGCGTTCCGCCCGGAGCTGCTCCACCTGGGCTCAGCTGGCGCGGTGCAGGTGGGCCCGGGTGGCGGTCAGCAGCTCCACCAGTTCCGTCCCGCCGGCCGGGCCGAGCCCCGCGAACGCGGCGGCGACCAGCCGGTCGGTCACCGCCTCGGCCCAGAGCCGCCGCCGCACCAGCGGACCGACCGGGGGGTACGGCGGCGGCCAGCCGCACGCCGCCGCACCCGCCTCCCCCTCCGGGCCGGCCAGCACGGCTTCCAGCGGAGTCATCCCGCTGGCCCGGACCGCGAGCAGGTGCGCCCCGGCGTAGTGCTCCCGGAGCAGGCGCAGCCCGATGGCGGCCCGGCCGCCCGCGCTCATCTCCGGCACCGGCATGGCCCGCCATGCGGCGAAGAGTGGCATGCCGGTGGCGTCCGCCAGCTGGACCGCGTGGCCGAGCAGCCCGGCGAGCCGGGCCACCCCGGGCACGGCGTCGAGGTTGGCGGTCCCCCAGCGGCAGCACTCGTCGAGGGTGGCGGCGGCCACCTCGACGGGCCGTACCGTCCGCAGGGCGGCGTCCCAGCCGTCGGCGACGGCGTCCGGAGCGAGGAAACCCAGCGCCGCTGCCACCGTCTCGGCCCGGACGTCGCCGAGCGCCCCGGCGCGGCCGGTGACGTAGAACGCCCAGCCGGAGATGCCGAGCAGCCGGGCCCGGCGCAGGGTGGTGGGGCAGCGGGTGAACGCGTCGCCGAGTTCGAGCACGATCGGTTTGCTGGCGGTGGCGACCTGCTCCGGCGTCATCCGCCCACTCCCCGCCCGGCCCCTCCGTCCACAGCGGTCAGTCTGCCCGGCCGGCGCCCGGGCCGGCAGCCCCCTCTTCGGCGTCGAGCGCCTCCAGCGCCGCCTCGACCTCGCCGGTGCGGCGCCGGGCCGCGGTGACGGTCCGTTCGGCTGCCCGGCGGGTGAGTCTGGCCCGGCTCAGCTCCTGTTCGGCGACGGCCCGTCGCCGCTCCAACTCGGCCAGCTCCGCCTCGATCGCGTCGAGGTCGGCCACGCCGTCCCGCTCGGCCGCCGTCGCTCCGGCCAGCTCCGCCTCGGCCCGGTCCAGGTCGGTACGCGCCCGCGTCAGCTCCTTCTCCACCGCCCGGCGTTGCCGGGCCCGTTCCGCCCGGGCGGCCCGCTCGGCCTGCTCGACCCGCCGGGCGGTCCGGTCCTCGCGCCTGCGCTCCGGCGGGGCGCGTTCCGGTTCCGGCTCCTCCCCGCCGGTGACCAGGCGCAGCTGCGGCCGGGGCACCTCGCCGAAGCCGGCGTAGCTGGCGGCCCGCAGCAGCCGGCCGGTGCGGACCTGCTCGGCCACCTCCGTGTCCGAGAGCGCCGCGTTGAGGGTGGCCTCCACCTCGGCCAGCGGCAGTTTCCCGGCCGGTGGGGCCCCCTCGGTGGCGGCCGCGAGCTTGCGGGCCTCGGTGACGAGCGCGCCGACCACCGCGCGCCGCTGGGCGGAGAGCTCGCGCAGCCGGGGGCCCCGCAGCTCCCGCTGGGCGGAGCGCAGCGCCTCGGCGAGCTGGACCAGGTCGGCGACCAGTTCGGCGCGTTCGAGGGCGAGCAGGTTGACCAGCCAGGCGGCCACGGTGGGCCGGCGCAGCTTGGCGATCTCCCGGGCGGCCTTCGGGTCGCCGGCCCGGCGGGCCTCCGCGGCCGCCTCGTCGCGGATGGCGACGAACCGGTCCGGTGGGGTGGTGTAGAGCCGGTGCACCAGCTCTCGGGGTGGGCCAGGCATCGCGCTCAGGCGTCGATCCGGGTGCCCGGTTCGAGCCGTCGGTAGTCCACCTCCGACAGCCGGGTGAAGTTGCTGTTCAGCACGCCCAGCCCGTTGTCGTTGAGCAGCCCGTCGTGCAGTGCGTACGCCCGGCGCGGGGCGACCGCGCGGAGGAAGTCCAGCGACTCGGAGAACTTCGTCCACGGGGCGTGGATCGGCAGGAAGAGGGTGTCGACCTGCACGTCCGGCACGACCAACGAGTCGCCGGGGTGGTAGACCCGGTCGTCTACCAGATACGCCAGGTTGTCCACCACCGGGATGTCGGGGTGAATCACGGCGTGCCGGCCGCCGTAGGCGCGTACCGGGACGCCGGCGGCGGTGAACGACTGGCCCGGCGTCACCGGGGTGAACACGTCGGCCAGGCCGTCCAGTGTGGAGGAGAGCGAGGCCGGCCCGTGCACGGTGAACGGCCGCCGGTCGCGCTGGGCGGTCAGTGCCTCGACGTCGACGTGGTCGGGGTGCTCGTGGGTGATCAGTACGGCGTCGACCCCGTCCAGGGCCTCCCGCTCGCTGAACACCCCCGGGTCGATGACCAGCACTCCGCCGTCGTGCTCGACGCGTACGCAGGAGTGGCCGTACTTGGTCAGGCGCATTCGTGACTCCTCGATTATCGAATCGTGACGTCCTCAGCGCAGTCTGCCGGAACGGGCGTGGCACCGCGCCTCGTCTGACCGATCGCCCCCGCCGGAGGGGCCACGGAGATCGGAGCGGGATGAACGGAATCGGACGAAGCCGGTGGAGTGCGCTGCTGACCGCGGCGGGACTGGCGGCCGTGCTCGCACTCGCCGGCTGCGGCGCGTCGGGCGGCGACGAGGGCACATCGAGCGAGCGAGCGGTGAACGACAGCGCGGTGGGCGCGCCGGCGGGGGGCGCGGAGG
>NZ_POUB01000322.1 GCF_003236335.1 Micromonospora deserti | reverse complement strand
CACCAGGGGCTGACCCCCGGGCCGCCATTCAAGGCCGCGCCGCCATTCAAGGCCGCGCCGCCATTCAAGGCCGCGCCGCCATTCAAGGCCGCGCCGCCATTCAAGGCCGCGCCGCCATTCAAGGCCGCGCCGCCATTCAAGGCCAGGCTGTCGATGGCGGCCGGGGCGAGCACCACGGTCGGACGGCCGGTGGCCCTCACGACCGGGCCGGGCGCCGCAGCCGGGCGGGGTGCCGCAGTTCGGCCAGGCACCACCGTCGGGTGGGGCGTTACGGTCGGGCCGACGGTGGCGCTGGCGGGCGGGGCTGATGCGCCGGTCGGCGTGGCCGGGTCGTCCGGTGACTCGGTCGCCGTCGGAGTGCCGGTCGGCGACGAGTCTGGTGGCGGCACGGAGAGGGTGGCGGTCGGCTCCGGCGAGGAGGCCGACCCGCCGGTCGGCGACGCGGTCGGCGAGGGACTGGCGCTCGGCGACGGGACCGGGGCCGACGTCCCGCGCGGCGGCCGCGATGCCGGTGGCGGCTCGGGATGCCGCGCCGACCCCGGTGCCGGCGCGTGCGGCGCCGCTCCCGGCACCACCGGCGTACGCGGCCCGGTCGGCCGAGCGGTCGGCGGCGCCGCGGTCACGGACGGGGCCGGAGTCGTGGCCGTCAGCGCCGGTTGGCTCGCCACCGGCAGCGGGATCACCACCGGGCCCACCGAGGGCGTCGGGATGAACGGGGTGCTGCTGTCCGGCAGGGCCGAGCTTCCGACGGTGGCCGACCCCGTGCTGATGGCGGCGAGGATCGGCATGGACGCGGTGCCGGCAAGCAGGGCGACGGTGAAGAGGTAACCCCGGGACGGCCCGCCGACGCCGGGCGCGCGGTGCGCGCCGACCACCCGCCGGTAACCGGCGGCCGGCCGGTGCCGGCCGAGGAGCGGCGCACCGGGATCTTCACCTGGCTCGGACACCGCACACCCCTCGTCGTCGTCATCGCGGAATCCCGGCAACCGGCGAGGCGGCCCGGAAGCGGCAAATCGCCCGCTCGGCGCGATCGCACCCGGTCAGCCTGGCTCAGTGACGCTACGTAGGCCAACCTCTTACAGCGTGTCGACACGCGTATATGGCCGAACGGTGACGAACCATCGCCGGATCGGCCGGGCGTCGCTCGAACCGACAGCCGGCGCATGCGGTAACGAAGTGGGCGCGGGCCCGATCCGGGCCGGCCGGACTGTGGGCCCGCTCACCTGTGATGCGAATATGGACCACGACGGCAACGCAGCCGCGACCTCCGCGCACCCTCGCGGAAGGCGCGGTTGGTCGCCGGCGCTCCCGAACCGGGTTCGGCCAAGAATCCGGCTCACGCCGCGCGGCAACCCCCACCGGGGCTAGGCGCGGTCGCCAGGAACCGGTCCGGCAGCAGCCGGACAGGCGCACGAGTTGCGCGGCCGGGTGACCCCCCGGTGCCGACGCAGACACGACAGGGAGAGACGGATGGCAAAGGGCGACCCCGGGGTCACCACCCGCGGCCGGCGGGCCACACCCCGGACCAGGAAGCGCGCGAGCGGCGACCCGGAGCTGGTGCAGCTGCTCACCCCCGAGGGCGAGCGGATCGAGAGCGTGACCGGGCCGGACGGCATCGAGTACCGCGCCGACTTCACCGACGAGGAGTACCGCGGGCTGTACCGCGATCTGGTGCTGGTTCGGAAGCTGGACGCCGAGGCCACCGCCCTGCAACGGCAGGGTGAGCTGGGCATCTGGGCCAGCCTGCTGGGCCAGGAGGCGGCCCAGGTCGGTTCCGGCCGGGCGCTACGGACGCAGGACATGGCCTTCCCGACCTACCGGGAGCACGGCGTCCTCTACTGCCGGGGCATCGACCCGATCATGCCGCTCGGCCTGTTCCGCGGCGTCGACCAGGGCGGCTGGGACCCGAACGAGTTCAAGTTCAACATGTACACGATCGTGATCGGGGCACAGACCCTGCACGCGACCGGGTACGCCATGGGCATCGCCATGGACGGCAAGACCGGCACCGACGAGGGCGAGGCGGTGATCGCCTACTTCGGCGACGGCGCCACCAGCCAGGGCGACGTGAACGAGGCGTTCGTCTGGGCCGGCGTGTTCAACGCGCCGATGGTCTTCTTCTGCCAGAACAACCAGTACGCCATCTCGGAGCCGCTGGAGCGGCAGACCCGCATCCCCCTCTACCAGCGGGCCGCCGGCTTCGGATTCCCCGGCATCCGGGTGGACGGCAACGACGTGCTGGCCACGTACGCGGTGACCCGCACCGCGCTGGACAACGCCCGGTACGGGCAGGGCCCGAGCCTGATCGAGGCATACACCTACCGGATGGGGGCGCACACCACCTCCGACGACCCGACCCGCTACCGCATCGCCAGCGAGGTCGAGGCGTGGCAGGCCAAGGACCCGATCGCCCGGATGAAGGCGTTCCTGACCAACCAGCAGCTCGCCGACGCCGACTTCTTCGCCGAGGTCGACGAGCAGGCCCGCCGCGAGTCGGTGCACCTGCGCGAGCGGGTGCTGGCCATGCCGAACCCGGAGCCGGACACCCTGTTCGACCACGTCTACCCCAACGGATCGCCGCTGCTGGACCAGCAGCGGGAGCAGTTCAGCCGGTACCTGGAGTCGTTCGAGGGGAGCGCCCACTGATGGCCACGGAGACCCTCACCCTCGGCAAGGCCCTGAACACCGGTCTGCGTCGCGCTCTGGAGAGCGACCCGAAGGTCGTCATCATGGGCGAGGACGTCGGCAAGCTCGGCGGCGTCTTCCGGATCACCGACGGCCTGCAGAAGGACTTCGGCGACCAGCGGGTGATCGACACCCCGCTGGCCGAGTCCGGCATCATCGGCACGGCGGTCGGCCTGGCCATCCGCGGCTATCGTCCGGTCTGCGAGATCCAGTTCGACGGCTTCGTCTACCCGGCGTACGACCAGATCGTGTCGCAGGTCGCGAAGATGCACTACCGCTCGCGTGGCAAGCTACGGATCCCGATGGTGATCCGGATCCCGTTCGGCGGCGGCATCGGCGCGGTCGAGCACCACTCGGAGTCGCCCGAGGCGTACTTCGCCCACACCGCCGGCCTGAAGGTCGTCTCCTGCGCCAACCCGCAGGACGCGTACGTGATGATCCAGCAGGCCATCGCCTCCGACGACCCGATCGTCTTCCTGGAGCCGAAGCGGCGCTACTGGGAGAAGGGGGCGGTGGACCTGGACGCGCCGCTGGCCGACGCGTACCCGCTGCACGCCGCCCGGGTCGCGCGGCCCGGCACCGACGCCACCGTGCTGGCGTACGGGCCGATGGTGCGGACCTGCCTGGACGCCGCGACCGCCGCCGCCGAGGACGGCCGGGAACTGGAGGTCATCGACCTGCGGACGCTCTCCCCGCTGGACCTCGGCGCGGTCTACGAGTCGGTGAAGCGCACCGGCCGGGCCGTCGTGGTGCACGAGGCACCGTCCAACGTCGGCCTCGGCGCCGAGATCGCGGCCCGGATCACCGAGGAGTGCTTCTACTCCCTGGAGTCCCCGGTGCTGCGGGTGACCGGCTTCGACACCCCCTACCCGGCCGCCCGGGTGGAGGAGGAGTACCTACCCGACCTCGACCGGGTGCTCGACGCCGTCGACCGCACCTTCGGCTGGTGAGCGGCATGTCCCGGATCAAGGAGTTCAACCTGCCCGACCTGGGCGAGGGCCTGACCGAGGGCGAGATCCTCAGCTGGCTGGTCAAGGTCGGCGACACCATCGAGCTGAACCAGCCGATCGTCGAGGTGGAGACGGCCAAGGCGGCCGTCGAGATCCCGGCGAAGTGGGCCGGCCGGGTGCAGGCGATCTTCCACAGCGAGGGCACCACGGTCGAGGTGGGCACGCCGATCATCGCGATCGACACCGACCCGGGCGCCGGGCCGGTGGACGCGCCGTCGACCGCCGCGCCGGGCGGAGACCTGCCCACCCCGTCGGCGGCCTCGCTGGCCGCGGTCGAGGTGGCCCCGGCCGAGGGCATGGTCGAGCCGGGCCTGATCGGGGGGCCCGCCCCGGGCGGACGTACGGCGGTGCTGGTCGGCTACGGCCCGCGGACCACCGCGGCGAAGCGCCGCCCCCGCAAGGGTGCGGTCCCGGAGCAGGCCCAGCCGGCCGCGGCGCCGGCCCCGGCCGCGCCGGTCCCGACCGCGCCGGTCCCGACCGCGCCGGCGGCGGGCACCAACGGGCACGCCGCACCGACCGGCGGGCTGGTGCTGGCGAAGCCGCCGGTGCGCAAGCTCGCCAAGGACCTCGGCGTCGACCTGCGCACCCTGACCGGGTCCGGTCCGCAGGGCTCGATCACCCGGGAGGACGTGCAGCGGGCGGCGAGCGGGGCCGCGCCGGCCGAGCTGCTCGCCGGTGCCGCGCCGGCCGTGGCGGCGGCGCGCTTCGGCGCCGACCGCGAACAGCGCATCCCCGTCAAGGGGGTACGCAAGCTCACCGCCGAGAACATGTCCCGCTCGGCGTTCACCGCCCCGCACGTCACGGAGTTCCTGACCGTCGACGTGACCCGGGCGATGAAGGCGCTGGACCGGCTGCGCACCCGGCGGGAGTGGCGCGACGTGCGGGTGTCGCCGCTGCTGCTGGTGGCCAAGGCCGTGCTGCTCGCGGTCAGGCGGCACCCGATGGTCAACTCGACCTGGGCCGGCGACGAGATCGTCGTCAAGGAGTACGTCAACCTGGGCATCGCGGCGGCCACCGAGCGCGGTCTGATCGTGCCGAACATCAAGGACGCGGGACGGCTGTCGCTTCGCGAACTGGCGGACGCACTGACCGACCTGGTGCAGACGGCGAAGGCGGGTCGCACCAGCCCGGCCGACATGTCCGGCGGCACCTTGACGATCACCAATGTCGGGGTGTTCGGGGTGGACACCGGCACGCCGATCCTGCCCCCGGGCGAGTCGGCGATCCTGGCCTTCGGCGCGGTGCGTGAGATGCCCTGGGTGCACAAGGGCAAGGTCCGCCCGCGTCAGGTCACCACGCTGGGGCTCTCCTTCGACCACCGGATCATCGATGGTGAGCTCGGCTCGAAGTTCCTGCGCGACGTGGGGGACTTCCTCGCCGATCCGGAGGCGGCGCTGCTCGCCTGGACCTGACGGGTTTCCGGCACCAGCGACGGCCGGTGTGCGCAGGGTGAACGCCCGGCACACCGGCCGTTGCCGTTGGATGAAGAAAACTGCTGGCGTTGCCAGCAGTAGCCTAAGATTCTTAGGCAGGTGTCTCAGCTCACCTAATAATCGATGGACGTTGCTCACGTCGTGCGCTTCAATGGAGACATCAAGGGGCTGACAACCGAATAGCCAGGAGCAGAGACACCATGAGCATGATCGAGCGAATCCGCAACCGCCGCGACGCCAACCGCCGCGCCCGCGCCATCGAGCACGCGCTGCGCTCCGCCAACTCGCCCGCGGTTCGCGACGAGATCCTCGCCATCGCCCAGCGTCACATGAGCTGACGCCACCCGACCTTCCGCACCTCCTCCACATCGACGACCCGCCCGGTCCACCCAGGCGGGTCGTCGGCGTTTCACACCGATTGACACCGGGATTCCACCTCGCCGCAGCGCCCGGTACGGTGGGGCTCGGCCGTCGCCCGCCGACCCCGTCCAGATCGAGCCGACCGGAACCGATCGACACGGTTCGGCGACGCGGAGCGACGGCCGGTGCTCCCCGCCAGCCCTCGAGCGGTCACCGGATACGGTGCGGGGAGCCGGCACGGCCGGCACCACCGGCGACGCCGGCCGCCCTGGCGAGCGGACCACCGGCGCCGGCGGCCGACAGGCGATGGAGGAGGCGCACGCATGACGTCCGAGGGCACGCACCACCCCGGCCAGGAGCCGGACGAGGTGTCGCCGGGCGCCGGCGGACCGGCGCCGTACGGCGACCGCCCGGCGCAGCAGGGCAACGGGTACGGCGTCGCCGCCCCCGATCTCGGCTGGGCGCCCCCGCCCCCGCGCGGGCACCAGCACC
>NZ_POUB01000321.1 GCF_003236335.1 Micromonospora deserti | reverse complement strand
CCCCCGCCACCAGCCCTCCCCGGGGCCGTTTGATCATGAAGTTGTTGCCGCGACACGCCGGGCCAGACGACAACAACTTCATGATCAACGCGACGGAGTGGTGAAGCGGGAGTGTGGGGTGGGCCACACGGGAGTGGGTGCCGACGTTGGTTACTGGCGAGTAGCATCCGGGGGAACACGCCCGTGCCGGCAAGGAGGCTCCAAGTGCCCCGTGAAGTTCGGGATGTCGTCTTCGTCGACGGCGTCCGCACCCCGTTCGGCAAGGCGGGTGGCATGTACGCCAACACCCGCGCCGACGACCTGGTGATCCGCTGCATCCGCGAGCTGCTGCGCCGTAACCCGCAGCTGCCGCCGGAGCGGGTCGAGGAGGTCGCCATCGCCGCCACCACCCAGATCGGCGACCAGGGACTCACCATCGGCCGGACCGCCGCCCTGCTGGCCGGCCTCCCCAAGACGGTCCCCGGCTTCGCCATCGACCGGATGTGCGCCGGCGCGATGACCGCGGTGACCACGGTCGCCAGCGGCATCGCGATGGGCGCGTACGACGTCGCCATCGCCGGCGGCGTCGAGCACATGGGCCACCACCCGATGGGCGAGGGCGTCGACCCCAACCCGCGGATCATCGCGGAGAAGCTGGTCGACCCGTCCGCGCTGGTCATGGGCGCGACCGCGGAGAACCTGCACGACCGGGTCCCGCACATCACCAAGGAGCGCACCGACGCGTTCGCGCTCGCCTCGCAGCAGAAGACCGCGAAGGCGTACGCCAACGGCAAGCTCCAGGGCGACCTGGTGCCGGTCGCCGTCCGCGACCCGGAGGCCGGCTGGGGTCTGGCCACGGTGGACGAGGCACCCCGGGACACCTCGATGGAGAAGCTCGCCACCCTGAAGACGCCGTTCCGCCCGCACGGCAAGGTCACCGCGGGCAACGCGGCCGGCCTGAACGACGGCGCCACCGCCAGCCTGCTCGCCGCCGAGGAGACCGCCCGCGAGCTGGGCCTCCCGATCGCCATGCGGCTGGTGTCGTACGGCTTCGTCGGCGTCGAGCCCGAGGTGATGGGCGTCGGCCCCATCCCGTCGACCGAGAAGGCGCTGCGCATCGCCGGCCTGACCATCGACGACATCGGCCTGTTCGAGCTGAACGAGGCGTTCGCCGTACAGGTGCTCGCCTTCCTCGACCACTTCGGCATCGCCGACGACGACCCGCGGGTCAACCGGTGGGGCGGCGCGATCGCCATCGGTCACCCGCTCGCCTCCTCAGGCGTGCGGCTGATGACCCAGCTCGCCCGGCAGTTCGCCGAGCACCCCGAGGTCCGCTACGGCCTCACCGCCATGTGCGTGGGCATCGGCATGGGCGGCACCGTGATCTGGGAGAACCCGCACTGGGAGGGTGGCAACAAGTGAGCGCGCTCGCCGCACCGAACGAGGTCGTCACCAAGGCACTGCTGCGCCAGGTGAACGTACCGGGACTGGACCGTCCCGCCGCCCTGATCACCCTGGACAACGGCTTCGACCACACCAAGCCGAACACCTTCGGTCCGGCCGGGCTGACCAGCCTCGACGAGGCGATCACCGCCGCCCTGGCCGCGAACCCGGCGTTCATCGCGGTCACCGGCAAGCCGTACATCTTCTGCGTGGGCGCGGACATCGTCGGCCTGCCGGCGCTGGAGAACCGCGAGCAGGCGCTGGAGATCGGCCGGCTCGGCCACCGGGTCTTCGCCCGCCTGAAGGACAGCGAGATCCCGACCTTCGCCTTCGTCAACGGCGCGGCGATGGGCGGCGGCCTGGAGCTGGCCCTGCACTGTCACTACCGGACGCTTTCCGGCGGTGCGGCGGCGCTGGCGCTTCCCGAGGTCTCGCTCGGCCTGGTCCCCGGCTGGGGCGGCACCCAGCTGCTGCCGAACCTGATCGGCATCCCCGCCGCGACCCAGGTGATCATCCAGAACCCGCTGATGCAGAACAAGATGCTCAAGCCGAAGCAGGCGGCCGAGATGGGCATCGCCGATGTGCTGCTGGAGCCGGCGGACTTCCTGGAGCGGTCCCTGGAGTGGGCCGCCGGCGTGGTCCGGGGCCAGGTCACCGTGACCCGGCCCGAGGTCGACAAGGACATGTGGGCCGGCGTGCTCTACTTCGCCCGGCAGACCCTCGACGCGCGGCTGCACGGGGCGGTCCCGGCGGCGTACCGGGCGCTGGACCTGCTGGAGACGGCGAAGGACGCCGACTTCGCCACCGGCACCGCCGCCGAGGACGAGGCCCTGGCCGACCTGGTCTTCTCCGAGGAGCTGCGCAGCGGCCTGTACGCGTTCGACCTGGTGCAGCGGCGGGCGAAGCGGCCGGCCGGCGCGCCGGACAAGGGGCTGGCCCGCCCGGTCACCAAGGTCGGCATCGTCGGCGCCGGCCTGATGGCCAGCCAGCTCGCCCTGCTGTTCGCCCGCCGCCTCCAGGTGCCGGTCGTGATGACCGACCTGGACCAGGCCCGGGTGGACAAGGGCGTGGCCTACGTGCACCAGCAGATCGAGAAGTCGGTCAGCAAGGGCCGGATGGACAAGGGCACCGCCGCCAAGCTGTACGGCCTGGTCAGCGGCTCGGTCGACAAGTCCGTCTTCGCCGACGCCGACTTCGTCATCGAGGCCGTCTTCGAGGACCTGGGCGTCAAGAAGCAGGTCTGGGCCGAGCTGGAGAAGATCGTCAAGCCGGAGGCGGTGCTCGCCACCAACACCTCCAGCCTGTCGATCAGCGCGATGGCCGAGGACCTGGAGCACCCCGAGCGGGTGGTCGGCTTCCACTTCTTCAACCCGGTCGCGGTGCTGCCGCTGCTGGAGATCGTCCGGGGCGAGCGGACCGACGAGGCCACCCTGGCCACCGCGTTCGCCGTCGGCAAGCAGCTGAAGAAGTCGTCGGTGCTGGTCAAGGACGCCCCGGCGTTCGTGGTCAACCGGCTGCTCACCCGCTTCCTCGGCACCGTCTTCGCCGCCGTCGACGCCGGCACCCCGCTGGACGTGGCGAACGGCGCGTTGGACCCGCTGGGCCTGCCGATGCGCCCGCTCGCCCTGCTCCAGCTGGTCGGCCCGGCGGTGGCGTACCACGTGGGCGGCACCCTGCACGCGGCGTTCCCGGACCGGTTCGGCGTCAGCGAGAACCTCAAGCGGATCGCCGACTCGGGCCAGCCGATCGTGGTCGACGACGAGGTGAACGCCGAGGTGGCCAAGCTGCTGGTGGTCGGCGACCAGCCGCTGACCGCCGAGCAGGTGCGGCAGAACGCGCTCGACGCGCTGGCGCAGGAGATCCGGCTGATGCTCGACGAGGGTGTCGTCGCCGAAGCACAGGACATCGACCTGTGCATGATCCTCGGCGCCGGCTGGCCGTTCCACCTGGGCGGCGTCACGCCCTACCTGGACCGGACCGGCAGCTCCGAGCGGGTCACCGGCCGGCGTTTCCTGCCGCGCGGGGTGGCCAGCCTGCCCGCCGCCTGATCCACCACCGCTCCCCCGCGATCGTCTTTGTCATTCGGGCACGGGGCAACGCGACGGGATCCGGCCGGACTGGCTACGATCACCCGTCCTTACTCTCATCTGGAGCTGACTGATGTCCCACCCACAGGGCAACCATCCGACCGAGCCGGCGTACGGCTCGTACCCTCAGCAGCCGGGGGGCGACCCTGCGCCGCAGCAGCCCGGCGGCTTCCCGCCGCCGCAGGGCGGCTTCCCGCCGCCGCAGCCCGGGTACGGGGACCCGAACGCCCTCGCCGGCCCGCCGCCGAAGAAGAAGTCCGGCGTGGGCAAGGTCCTGCTGATCGTGTTCGCCGTGCTGCTGGTGCTCTGCCTCGGCGGCGCGGCGGTCAGCTACTTCGCCCTCAAGGACGAGGTCGGCGACGCGGTGGACGCGGCCAACACGCGGGTGGTCGCCCCGGAGACCCTGGCCGGCCGACCGAAGATCAACGACGCCGAGCTGCAGTCACTCTCCGACCAGATGGTCAGCGAGATGAAGTCGAGCGTGCAGAACGAGACCGGTGCCGTCGGCGCCTTCTACGGTGACCCGGCCAATCAGGACCTGGTCATGATCGCCGCCGCGTCGGGTCTCATGGCCGACCCGAAGAAGGAGCTCGACGACGCGGTCACCGGCCTCTCCACCGAGCTGGCGGTCACGGGCATGGCGGCGGTCGAGCCCGGCCCGCTCGGCGGGGACGCCCGCTGCGGCGACGGCAAGACCGAGGACGTGCCGCTGGGCGTCTGCGTCTGGGCCGACAAAGGCAGCGTCGGCATGATCGTGATGTTCTTCAAGTCCGGGGCGGAGGCGAAGTCGGAGTTCGCCACCATCCGGGGCCAGGTCGAGCAGCGCTCCTGAGCCTGCGACCCACGAGTCGGGCCCCTGCCGCGCGGCGGCAGGGGCCCGGCCCGGTTCAGGCCGACGGCAAGCCGGTCAGCCCGCCGTCATGCCGAGGGCGCCTGCCCGGCGGGGCCGACCCCGGCGTCCGGGGCCGGTGCCGCGGCGCGCTCGGCGGCGCTACGCAGCACGCAGAACTCGTTGCCCTCGGGGTCGGCGAGCACCACCCAACCGGAACCGTCCGGCCGGCGCTGGTCGGCGACCTGCGCCGCGCCGATGCCGAGCAGCCGTTCGACCTCCTCGTCCCGGGTCCGGTCGGTGGGCTCCAGGTCGAGGTGGAGGCGGTTCTTCACCGTCTTGCCCTCGGCGGCATAGCAGAACAATCGGACATCTTGACGGTGCTGGTAGAGGGTAACCCCGACGAAGCAAGAACCGATCAGCGACGGTTTGGGCGTCACAGGGTTGAGGGGTTCGAGTCCCGGGCGGCCCACAAAAGATCTTGCCAACCATGATTGATGGTCATCAACCAATTGGTTCACGGAACGTGATGGTTGTGGGCACCTTCAACCCCATTCGCACCGATGATGGAACACTTTGGACTACCGTAAGTGATGGGCTGAAGCGGCTCGCGCGGCGTTCATCGTCGGCTCGGCCACTGGCGTCCGAGGAGATACTTGAGCTGCGGTTACTCGCCCCGGCCAGAGGGTGCGCCTGGCAACCCGCAGCGCATCCACCCAGCCGCAACCAGCCGGCTACCCGAACGGGTCGGCGAGCACGGTCAGCTTCGCGCCGTACGCCGGCTAAAGATAGCCGTCGGGGACGTTGGCGTTCTTCCGCTGCCAGCCGATCGCCCCGTCGTGCTGCTCGCGCATGGACAACGCCTCGCGGGTGCCGTCCAGGAAGCAGAACAACGGGTGATACCCAAAGGTCATCTTCTACGTCTTGGACGCCGGCGCTTTGTCCGAATGACAGATCACGATGGAGGCGTCCAGATCGAGTACCGGTCCGGGGATCGTCAGCCCGGCCACCGTCGAGGCCGGTAGCCCGCCGCGGGTCTCGGCCGCCTGCGCCCACACCAGTTCCCGTGCCGTAGCGCGGGCCACCCGCAACCGAGCCATAGCATCACTGTCCACACCAGACAGCGCCCGCCATGCGGTCGGATCCGAGGCTACCTGTCCGAACAACTCCGCTTGGTCCCGCGGCACCGCCAGGTCGGCGATCGCCTGGCCACCGTCAGCGATCATCACCGCGACGTCCACCACGACCCGGCCCGGGTCATGCCCGCCCTGCCGCTGCCGTATCCCTGCGAGGGCTTCACCGAACGCGCCGGTCAACCCGGTCGCATCAGCGACATCGGCCAACAGCCGAGCGCCGGCGTGTCCCACCACGCCGCGACCATCGGCGCTCACGGTGATCTTCGGGCGGGTTCCGGTAACCTTCACCTGGCAGGTGCCTTCCGTCCGGGATGGACTGGGACCTCAGCAAGTCCTGTCTTGCTAGCTCAGAAGGCACCTTTCCATTCTTGATCCACAGTATGGCCGCCCTTAGCGAAGGGCCCTAGATGAATGAGTCCTAAGTCTGAGCTGGTCAATGGGTATGAGGCTCCAGGGCTGCCGCCGCCCAGGCCCGGCTTTATGATCACCTTCATGACCTCCGCGCTTGTCTTGATTGACCTGATGCCCA
>NZ_POUB01000320.1 GCF_003236335.1 Micromonospora deserti | reverse complement strand
AGGCGGGGGTGGTGGCCGGCCGGCCGCACCGGATTTCGGTGACCCGCTTCGCCGACCAGGCCGGCCCGGCCCCGGAGCCCGGGCCGGGCCGGGCTCCCGAGGGCCGGGCTCCCGAGGGCCGGGCTCCCGAGGGCCGGGCTCCCGAGGGCCGGGCTCCCGAGGGCCGGGCGGCCGTGGTGGTGGCCGCCGGCGCGGGCATCGCGGAACTCTTCGCCGGGGAGGGGGCGACCGTGGTGCCGGCCAACCCGTCCACCGGCGAGCTGCTGGACGCGGTCCGGGTCACCGGCGCCGCCCGGGTGGTGGTGCTGCCGAACGATCCGAACACCCAGGCCGTGGCGAGCGAGGCGGCCAAGGAGGCGCACCGGCTCGGTGTCAAGGTGAGCGTGGTGCCCACCCGATCCCCGGTGCAGGCGCTGGCCGCCCTCGCCGTCCGCGACCCGGGCCGGCGCTTCGAGGACGACGTGATCGCGATGGCCGAGGCGGCCGGGGCCTGCCGCTACGCCGAGGTCTGCTACGCCAGCCGGGAGGCGCTGACCGTGGCCGGCCCGTGCCTGCCCGGCGACGTGCTGGCGCTGGTCGAGGGAGAGGTGCACCTGATCGGCAGGGATCTGGTCGACACCTGCGTCGCCGTGGTCGACCGGATGCTCGGCGGCGGCGGCGAGCTGGTCACCCTGCTCTCCGGGGCGGATGCCCCGGACGGGCTGGCCGACGCGGTACGCGAGCACGTCGGCCGGCGCTGGCCGTTCGTCGAGGTGCAGGCGTACCCGGGCGGGCAGCCGTACTATCCGCTCCTGGTGGGGGTCGAGTGACATGACGTCCGGCACGGCCACCGTGGACACCCCGCTGAAGAAGCTGGTCGGCGAGAAGACCGCGAAGGCCCTCGCCAGCCACCTCGACCTGCACACCGCCGGCGACCTGATCTACCACTTCCCGCGCCGCTACGACGAGCGCGGCGAGCACACCGACATCCGGTCGCTCGATGTCGGCGAGCAGGTCACCGTGCTGGCCCAGGTGCGGCGCACGGCGGTGCGCCCGATGCGCCAGCGCCGGGGCAACCTGTTGGAGGTCACCGTCGGCGACGACTCCGGCGGCACCCTGACCCTGACCTTCTTCGGCAACCAGACCTGGCGCGAGCGGGAGCTGCGCCCGGGCCGGTGGGGGCTGTTCGCCGGCAAGGTCACCGAGTTCCGCGGCAAGCGGCAGCTCAACGGCCCGGAGTACGTGCTGCTCGGCGAGGGCGGCGACGGCGAGGCGGCGGCGAACGAGGAGATCGAGGAGTTCGCCGGCGCGCTGATCCCGGTCTACCCGGCCGCCGCGGCCGTGCCGACCTGGGTGATCGCCCGGTGCGTGCGGGTGGTGTTGGACACCGTCACCCCGCCGGAGGATCCGTTGCCGGCCACCGTGCGCGCCGCCCGCAACCTGATCGGCCTCGGCACCGCGCTGCGCGAGATCCACCGGCCGTCCAGCAAGGAGGACCTCTACCGGGCCCGGCGCCGGCTGAAGTGGGACGAGGCGTTCGCCGTGCAGCTGACCCTGGTGCAGCGCAAGCACCGGGCGGCCGACTGGCCGGCCCGGCCCCGCCCGGCGGAGGCCGGCGGGCTGCTCGACGCCTTCGACGCCCGCCTGCCGTACGAGCTGACCCCCGGCCAGCGGGACGTCGGCGGCGAGATCGCCGCCGACCTGGCCACCCCGCACCCGATGCACCGGCTGTTGCAGGGCGAGGTCGGCTCCGGCAAGACGGTGGTCGCCCTGCGCGCGATGCTCCAGGTGGTCGACGCGGGTGGGCAGGCGGCCCTGCTCGCCCCGACCGAGGTGCTCGCCGCCCAGCACCACCGCGGCATGCTCGACCTGCTCGGCCCGCTGGGCCGGGCCGGGGAACTGGGCGCCGCCGAGCACGCCACCCGGGTGGAGCTGGTCACCGGCTCGCTCGGCGCGGCGGCGCGGCGACGCGCGCTGGCCGAGGTCGCCAGCGGCGCCGCCGGCATCGTGCTGGGCACCCACGCCCTGCTGTACGAGGGGGTCGACTTCGCCGACCTCGGCCTGGTCGTGGTCGACGAGCAGCACCGGTTCGGCGTCGAGCAGCGTGACGCGCTGCGCGCCAAGGCCGACCAGCCGCCGCACGTGCTGGTCATGACGGCCACCCCCATCCCGCGCACGGTGGCGATGACCGTCTACGGCGACCTGGAGGTCTCCACCCTGTCGCAGCTGCCGCGCGGCCGGTCCCCGATCGCCTCCCACGTGGTGCCGGCGGCGGAGAAGCCGGCCTTCCTGGACCGGGCCTGGCGCCGGCTGCGCGAGGAGGTCGCCGCCGGCCATCAGGCGTACGTGGTCTGCCCGCGCATCGGGGATTCGGGTTCCGGGGCCGGCGCGGCCACCGCGGAGGCGCCGGATGCCGAACCCGGCCCGGCCAGCGAGGAGGAGGCGCCTCGGGAGGACGACTCCGGTCGCCGGCCGCCCCTGGCGGTGACCGAGGTGGCCCCGCTGCTCGCCGACGGGCCGCTGCACGGGCTCCGGATCGGCGTGCTGCACGGCCGGCTGCCGGCGGACGAGAAGGACGCGGTGATGCGCTCCTTCGCCGCCGGTGACCTCGACGTGCTGGTGGCCACCACCGTGGTCGAGGTCGGCGTCGACGTGCCGAACGCGACCGTGATGATCGTGCTGGACGCCGACCGGTTCGGCGTCTCCCAGCTGCACCAGCTGCGCGGCCGGGTCGGCCGGGGCGCCGCCGCCGGGCTGTGCCTGCTGGTCACCGAGGCGACCGAGGGCACCCCGGCGCGCGAGCGGCTGGACGCGGTCGCCTCCACCACCGACGGGTTCAAGCTCGCCGAACTGGATCTGGAACAGCGCCGTGAGGGTGACGTGCTGGGCGCCACCCAGTCCGGGCGCCGCTCCCACCTGCGCCTGCTGTCGCTGCTGCGCGACGCGGATCTGATCCGCGACGCCCGGGCCGAGGCGATCGCCCTGGTCGAGGAGGATCCGGAGCTGTCCCGCCATCCGGCGTTGGCCGCCTCGGTGGCCGCCCTGGTCGACGAGGAACGCGCGGAGTACCTGGAGAAGGGCTGACCCCGGATCGGGTTGCCGGACGAGGCACGCCGACCCGGGGCCGGACGCGGAGGGCGCGCCGACCCGGGTGGGTCGACGCGCCCTCCGCGCTCAGGCCGGCTCAGCTCACGCGGTGAAGTGCACCCGACGCCGCCGGGCCACGACGAAGAGCACCGCGCCCAGGGCCAGCAGGGCCAGCGCGCCCGCGGCGATGCCGCCGGCCGCCGCGCCGGTCACCGGCAGGCCGGGCTCCTCGCCGCCACCACCGCCACCGCAGTCACCCTCGGGGGCGTACGCGACCTCCATCTCCAGCTCAAGACCGGGCAGCACGACGATGGCCGACTCCGCCTTGCCGGCGGCGAAGGTCACCGTCTCCGACGCGCCCGGCTCGACGGTACGGGTCTCGGTCTTCTCGCCGTAGGTGAACACCACCTTGGCGGGCTGGCCACCCTCCGGGTTCGTGGCGGTCAGCGAGAAGGTGTCGCAGTCCGCCTCGGTGGTCACCGTGGGCAGCGGGCAGTCCGCGGAGCGATCCCAGCCGTACGTGCCGTTCTCGATGACCTTGCCGTCGACCAGCACCTCGACCTTGCCGGCCTGCGCGGCGGGCACCTCGACGCCGTTGTCGGCCTTGCCCGGCTCGACGGTGACCTTCTTGGACCAGCCGTTCTCGCCCCGGACCTCGAACTCGACCGGGTACTTGGAGGTCTTGCCGTCGTTGCTCAGCGAGACGGTGACGGTGCCGTCGCAGTTGGACGCGAAGGTCGCGGCCGGCGTGGTGCAGCTCTTGTCGCCGCCGTTGTACCAGCCCCGTGGGCCGGTGGACCGGTTGCCGGGGGCGCCCTTCGAGCCGAGCTTCTTGTCGCCGTACCGCTTGCCGTCCTCGACCAGCGGGTCGATGACCTCGTCGACGCCGCCCCAGATCAGGTCGACCTGGGTGTGGCAGTCCGGGATCTCGACGTTGAGCTCGATCTCGGTCTGGGTGCCGCCGCCGATCCAGTCGCTGTCGGGGGTGCCGTAGACGTACTGCGGGGTGGCGAACTCCGGTCGCGGCGCGAAGTAGGACACCAGGGTGAACCACTGCTTGCTGTCGCCGCACAGCGGCAGGTCGCCGTCGAGCTTGACGGTCGCGGTGCCCTTCGGGCCGTCGAAGGTGTGGCTGTACTTCGCCTGGCTGGCGTCGACGCACTTCGGTGCGGGGGAGCAGGACTGGTCGGCGGACAGGTCGATGCTGCCGTTGTTGCTCGCCCGGGCGTTGTTCTTCTGCCAGACCGCGTCCACCGTGAGGGTGGCGCGGGCGGTGTCGCCGGGCACCCGCTGGGTCGCCTCGACGTAGTCGCCCTTCGGGATGACCACGGTGTCCAGCGGCTTGCTCTCGGCGCCCGCCACGGTCACGGTCACCGGGGTGGCCGGGTCGGCGGTGACCTTCGTGATGGTGGCGGTCTTGTTCCGCTCGCTGTTCTCCACCTTCCACGTGATGACGCGCTCGCCACTGAGCTGGTCGCAGGCGGCGGTGGCGGTGATCGTGGTGTGGTGTGCGCTGGCCGGGGCGGCCAGCGTGACGGCTCCGGTGAGGCCGAGTAGGGCGGCCCCCAGAACAGCCAGTGGTCGCCGCAGCGACAGCTTGGTACGGATCACGCGTACTCCCGGGGTGAGGAAGCGGTAGGGGTGTCGGTGCGGGGAGGACGGTGGGCGGGCGTGAACGGACGCCGCGCGGCCCGGTGCGGACGCCTCCCCGTGCCGTGGCCGGCGGTCCGTCGCCGGCACCGGGCAGACCCTAGCGAGATCGACGCGGGTGAGATAGCGCTCAGCAACGCTTAAGGATGTCGTTATGAATGTGAGATCATTGATATACGCGTGGTGATCGATCCGGCGCGACACGGGTACCCCCGGTGTCGGCCGGGGTGGTCCCCGGCTCGCGTAGCGTCGGGTCCATGAGCGGGAGAAGACGGTGACCCGGATCGTGGCCGGCACCCTCGGCGGGCGGCGGATCGCCGCGCCGCCCGGCGCCGGCACCCGGCCCACCTCCGATCGGGTCCGGGAGGCGCTGTTCAGCGCCGTGCAGGCCGAGGTTGACCTGGTGGGGTCACGCTTCGCCGACCTGTACGCCGGCTCCGGAGCCGTCGGTCTGGAGGCGCTGTCCCGGGGGGCCGCGCACGTGCTGCTGGTCGAGTCCGACCCGCGGGCGGCGCGGGTGATCCGGGAGAACGTGGCGACCCTGCGGGCCGCCCCCGCGGCCCGGTTGGTCACCGGCAAGGTCGCCACGGTGCTCGCGGCCGGTCCCGACGGCGACCCGTACGACGTGGTCTTCGCCGACCCGCCGTACGCGATGCCGGACCCGGAGGTCACCGCGATGCTCGCCGCGCTGGTCGGCGGCGGCTGGCTGGCCCCGGACGCCCTGGTGGTGGTGGAGCGGTCCAGCCGCAGCGGCCCGGTCCGGTGGGTGCAGGGCGTCACCGGTGAGCGCAGTCGCCGGTACGGCGAGACCACCCTTTGGTACGGTCGCCGATCATGAGACGTGCGGTGTGTCCCGGGTCGTTCGATCCGGTCACCAACGGACACCTCGACATCATCGGTCGGGCCAGTCGGCTCTTCGACGAGGTGATCGTCGGCGTGCTGGTGAACCAGGCGAAGAGCGGCCTGTTCACGGTCGAGGAGCGGATCGACATGCTCCGCGAGGTGACCGCCTCCTACGACAACGTCCGGGTCGAGTCGTTCCGCGGCCTGCTGGTCGACTTCTGCCGTGCGCAGCAGGCGAGCGTGCTGATCAAGGGTCTGCGCGCGGTCAGCGACTTCGACTACGAGTTGCAGATGGCCCAGATGAACATCGGCCTGGCCGGCGTCGAGACGCTCTTCATGCCGACCAACCCGCTCTACTCGTTTCTCTCCTCCAGCCTGGTCAAGGACGTGGCCAAGTGGGGTGGCGACATCTCCGCCCACGTCCCCGACGTGGTCGGGGAGGCCCTCCGGGCCCGCCTCACCCCCGAC
>NZ_POUB01000031.1 GCF_003236335.1 Micromonospora deserti | reverse complement strand
GAGCGGAGGCGGCGGTGGCCGGGCCGGTGCCTGCGGGGAGCCGGGGGGTGGCCGCCCCCACCAGATACGGGATGCCGCCGAGCGCGGTGCCGAGCACCGGCCGGCCGGCGGCCAGCGCCTCGATGATCACCGTGGGCAGCACGTCGTGCCAGGTGGAGGTGGCGAGCACCACGGCGCTCGCCGACAGCGCCGCACGCACCCCGGCCCGGTCCAGCGGGCCGAGGAAGGTCACGTCCGCCCGCTCGGCCGCCGCCGCCTCGACCAGCGGGCGCAGCTCGCCGTCACCGGCGATCCGCAACGGGCCGAGCGCGCCGTCGGGGTGCCGCCGCCAGGCGTCCAGCAGCAGGTCCAGCCCCTTCTCGGGAGAGAGCCGGCCGAGGAAGAGGAATCCGGTGCCGAGCGGGGCGGGCCGGCCCGGGTCGGGAATGGCGTTCGGCTTCACCACGATCCGCTCGGCCGGGATGCCGTAGTCGCGCAGGTGCTCGGCGACCGCCGAGGTCAACGCGATGAACCGGTCCACCGAGCGCCAGGTGGGCCGGTGCACGGCCAGGGTGGTGGCCATCAGCGCGCTCTGCGCCCGCGACCCCCGGTAGCAGCGGTGCACGATCGCCGGCACGCCCAGTGCCCGCCCCCGGCAGTCCTGGCAGATCATCCCGTCGCGGAAGTAGAGCCCGGAGGAGCAGACCTGCCGATAGTTGTGCACCGTCTGCACCACCGGCACGCCGTGCCGGTGGGCGGTTCGCACCACCCACGGCGAGAGCAGGGGGTACGGGTTGTGCAGGTGAAGCACGTCCGGCCGGTGCTCGGTGATCAACCGGCTCAGCTCCTGCTGGGCGCGAGGGGCGTAGATCGGCGAGACCGGCAACAGCGCCTTGGCCGTCTTCGGCATCGTCGGGATCTCGTCCGAGCTGCGGATGAACGGCAGCACCTCGACGCCGGCCGCGGTCAGCTGGGCGATCTCCGCGTCGACGATGGTGTTCTCGCCGGACGGCTGGGCTTCCCGGTACCGGTTGTGCGCCACCACGATTCTCACTGGGCTCGCCTTTCGTTCGCGGCCGTGCCCGTCTCTGCTCGCGACCGCGGGGCTCGCAAGCTCACTCCTCACGCTCACGGCAGGGACTCGCGAGCTCGTTCCTCGCGCTCATGGGAAAGAAGGCTACCGTTGGCTGGTGCCCGAACTTCCGGAGGTTGAGGCGCTCGCCGGTTACCTGCGCGAGCGCGCGGTGGGGCGGCGTGTCGACCGGCTGGAGGTCGCCGCGATCAGCGCCCTGAAGACGTACGACCCGGCGCCCACGGCCGCGGCCGGCCGGGCGGTGGTGGACGCCCGGCGGCACGGCAAGTTCCTGGACGTGGTCCTCGACGGCGACCTGCACCTGGTGGTCCACCTGGCCCGGGCGGGCTGGCTGCACTACCGGGAGGGTTTCCCGTCCGCCGCCCCGCTGCGCCCCGGCAAGGGGCCGATCGCGCTGCGGGTACGCCTCGACGACGGCTCCGGCTTCGACCTGACCGAGGCCGGCACCCAGAAGAGCCTCGCCGGCTATCTGGTGGCCGATCCGGCGACGGTGCCCGGGGTGGCCAAGCTGGGCCCGGACGCGCTCGCCGCCGACCTGGCCACCTTCCGGGAGCGGCTGCGCAGCCGCCGGGGGCAGGTCAAGGGCATGTTGACCGACCAGACGGTGCTCGCCGGCGTCGGCAACGCGTACTCCGACGAGATCCTGCACACGGCGAAGCTGTCGCCGTTCGCGCTGACCGACCGGTTGACCGACGCCCAGCTGGCCGCCCTACACAGCGCGACGCGGCAGGTGCTCGGCGACGCGGTGCGCCGCTCGCTCGGCCAGCGGGCGGCGGAGCTGAAGGGCGAGAAGCGCTCCGGGTTGAAGGTGCACGCGCGTACCGGGCAGCCCTGCCCGGTGTGCGGGGACACCGTCCGTGAGGTTTCCTTCGCCGACTCCAGCCTCCAGTACTGCCCGACCTGCCAGACCGGCGGCAAGCCGCTCGCTGACCGTCGGTTGTCCCGGTTGGTACGGTGAGTAACGCCACTCCCCGATTACGGAGAGGAATCAGCCATCCTGCGTCGATGCTCCCGTCTACGGCTCTACGCGGGGGGCCATCCATCGGTATAGTGGCTCGGTCCCCGGCTTCTGAAATGGCGCGGAGCCGGCCAGATCCCACTCAGCACCAGCCCGGCGCAACGTCCCTCGGGCCGGTGTACGCGTGGGAGACTGGGACGGTGGGCGACCCGGGCCCTCACGGCGAGTGAGCGGCACGTGTCATGCGGGAGGACATGGGTGAGGTGACGACAAGCCTCCAGCGCCCGGTAACCAACACAGGCCGGAGCAAACTCGTGCGGCACGTCGACAGCTTCGAGATCCAGCCGCCGACGCCGCCGTCCCACAACGGCGTACCCCGATCGGCGTGGGCCCGGGCCCGGCGCCGCGTCTCCCGCTGGCACCGTCCCTATACCGCGATCCTGCTGCTGCTCGATTTCGCGGCGGCGGCGTTCGCCAGCTTCACCGCGATCCAGACCTTCGACCAGGCACGGGCCGGCTTCTACAACGCCCAGGAGGACCCGACCTGGTTCTTCACCGTGGCGTTCCTGCTGCTGCCGCTCGGCTGGGTGGTCATCCTCTGGTTCAACGGGGCCTACGACCGCCGATATCTCGGGCTCGGCCCGGACGAGTTCAAGCGGGTGATCCGGGGCGGCGTGGCGGTCGCCGCGACGGTCTCCTTCCTGGCCTTCGCCACCAAGACCGACCTGTCCCGGTACACCGTCGGCACCGCGCTGCTCGGCGCGCTGGTGCTGATCCTGTTCGGCCGTATCCTGGCCCGCTTCGTGCTGCACGTGGTGCGGCGCAACATCGGCCAGGCCGGCCACCGGATGGTGCTGGTCGGCACCCTGCCGGAGTGCCTGGAGGTCTACACGGCGGTCACCCGCAGCCCGGCCGCCGGCCTGGTGCCGGTGGCCATCCACATCACCGACGGCTACGCGGCGGCCCGGGGCATGGACACCCCGGTCCCGGTGTACGCGGGCCGCGACGTGCTGGCCCTGGTCCGGGAGGTCGGCGGCGACACCATCGCGGTCTGCGGGTCGGCCAGCGCCGAGCCGGGTGAGCTGCGCCGGCTGGCCTGGCAGCTGGAGGGCTCCGGGGTCGACCTGGTGGTCGCCCCGCAGCTGACCGACATCGCCGGGCCCCGGGTGCACATCCGGCCGATCGAGGGCCTGCCGCTGCTGCACGTCGAGGAGCCGACCCTGTCGGGCCCGGCGCTGCTGGCCAAGAGCCTGATGGACCGGATCGCCGCCGGGCTCGGCCTGCTGCTGCTGATCCCGGTCTTCGTGACCATCGCCGCCGCGATCCGGATCTCCGACCCCGGTCCGGTCTTCTTCCGCCAGCCCCGGGTGGGCCACGAGGGCCGCATCTTCCGGGTCTGGAAGTTCCGCACCATGTACGTCGACGCGGAGGACCGGCTGGCCAGCCTGGTCGACCAGAACGATACCGACGGCATGCTGTTCAAGATGAAGCAGGACCCCCGGGTCTTCCCGGTGGGCCGCTTTCTGCGGGCCTCGTCGCTGGACGAGCTGCCGCAGCTGATCAACGTGCTCAAGGGCGAGATGTCGCTGGTCGGGCCGCGTCCGCTGCCGGCCGACGACGGTGACTTCCTGGGCGACGTGCGCCGCCGGCTGCTGGTGCGGCCGGGCATGACCGGGCTGTGGCAGGTCTCCGGCCGCTCCGACCTGTCCTGGGACGAGGCGGTCCGGCTGGACCTTTACTACGTCGACAACTGGTCGCTGGCGTACGATTTGAGCATCCTGTGGCGGACGGTCGGGGTGGTGCTCGCCCGCAAGGGTGCGTACTGACTCTTGGCGTGGCGCCCCGCAGGGGCCAGGATCGCTGGGTGGGCGCCAATCTCTCCGCCGTCTTCGGCGTCGTCTCGCTGGTCACCGCGCTGGCCGCGGCCCTGTTCGCGGTGATCCGCCTGCGGGGGCGGCGGGGCATCGCCACCGCGACCCAGCGGGCCACCTACGAGGTGCTGCACACCGCCGGGCTGGCCGCCGAGCCGCTGCGCGCCGGGTTGACCGCGGCGAACGCGGCGAAGGCCGTACGCCACCTGAGGGCCCTGGTCGGCGCGGCCGGCCTGGCGCTGACCGACCGGGAGGCGCTGCTCGCCCTGGACGGGCGCGGCGGGCACCACGAGGCGCAACTGGTCGCGGCGGCCCGACGGGTGGTGGCGGCCGGCCGGTCGACGGTGCTCGGCGATTCGGAGTTGTCCTGCGACCGGGTGGACTGCCCGATCCGGGGGGCGGTGGTGGCGCCGCTGACCGGCCCCGACCGGCGGGTTGCGGGCGTGCTGGTCGCGGTCGCCGACGACCAGCCGGCGCCCGGGCTGGTGCAGGCCACCCTGGAGACCGCGCACTGGGCCGGCAACCAGCTCGCCCTGGCCGAGCTGGACTCGTCCCGGGAGCGGCTGGCCCGCGCCGAGGTGCGCGCGCTGCGCGCGCAGATCAGCCCGCACTTCATCTACAACGCGCTGACCGCGATCGGCTCCTTCGTACGCACCGACCCGGACCGGGCCCGGGAGCTGATCCTGGAGTTCGCTGAGTTCACCCGCTACTCGTTCCGGGCGCACGGCGAGTTCACCACGCTGGCCGAGGAGCTGCGCTCGATCGACCGCTACCTGACCATCGAGCGGGCCCGCTTCGGCGACCGGCTCCAGGTGCGGCTGCAGATCGCCCCGGAGGTGCTGCCGGTGACCCTGCCCTTCCTCTGCCTGCAGCCGCTGGTGGAGAACGCGGTCCGGCACGGGTTGTCCCGGAAGCCGGGCACGGGCATGGTGTGCATCGAGGCCCGGGACGCGGGCACCGAGTGCCACATCACGGTGGAGGACGACGGGGTGGGGATGGATCCGACCGCGCTGACCGCCGGCATCGCCGAGCTGGCCGGGGCCGCCGGGGACCCGGGCGACGACCCGGGCGGGCACGTCGGCCTCTCCAACGTCGACGAGCGGCTGCGGTCCGTCTTCGGGGACGGCTTCGGCCTGGTCGTGGAGACGGGCCTCGGCTCGGGTACGAAGGTGAGCATGCGGGTACCGAAGTTCCACGCCGGCGTACGGGCGGGTTCATGAGCGAGCGCGGCGAGCGAACCGACCGGCTCGGCGGCGTGACCGCCAGCGCGTTCCTCAGGGTGCTGGCGGTGGACGACGAGCCGCCGGCGCTGGACGAGCTGGCGTACCACCTGCGGGCCGACCCGCGGGTGGCTCGGCTGCACACGGCGGGCGACGCCACGGAGGCGCTGCGGGTGCTCCGCGACGGCGACGTGGACGTGGTTTTCCTGGACATCCGGATGCCCGGCCTGGACGGCATGGAGCTGGCGCGGGTGCTGCGCCGGTTCGCCCGGCCGCCGGCGATCGTCTTCGTCACCGCGTACGACGACGGCGCGGTGGACGCGTTCGACCTGGGCGCCACCGACTACGTCCGCAAGCCGGTGCGGGCCGAGCGGCTCGCCGAGTCGCTGCGCCGGGTGATCGGCTCGCGGGTGGTGCCGGCGCACCCGGCGGCGCTGGCCCGGACCGAGGAGGACCCGACCATCCCGATCGAGCTGGCCGGCACCACCCGGATGCTGCCCCGCTCGGCGGTGCGCTGGGTGGAGGCGCAGGGCGACTACGCCCGGCTGCACACCGCCGACGGGTCGCACCTGGTCCGGGTGTCGCTGGCCACCCTCGCGGAGCGCTGGGCGGACGCCGGGTTCGTCCGGATCCACCGGTCGTTTCTGGTGCAGCTGAAGCTGATCGCCGAACTACGGCTGGTGAACTCGGGCTACGTGGTGGTGGTCGACTCGACGGAGCTGCCGGTGAGCCGGCGGCACACCCGGGAGCTGAAGGACAAGCTGGTGCGGGCGGCGAAGCAGGACTGGAACCGGTGAAGCGGGAATAACCCCCGACAAGGCGTACGCTGTACGGTACTCCGTACGATGAATGGAGGCCGCCTTGTTCGACGCCGCGACCGAATTCGACCGCCAGCTCGACCGCCTGGTGGAGCTGGGCTACCCGGCGCTCGCCGACCTCACCGAGGACACCTTCCGCGACCTGGTCGCGCCGCTGCGCGCGGCGGCCGTCGCCGGGGCGGCGGAGCTGCCCGCACCCACCGACGCCCGGGTGCCGTTCCTGCTGGTGATCACGCGGGACCTGGTGCCGGTCGAGGACCGGCTGGCCCTGACCACGCTGGCCGGCAAGCGCAAACCCGGTTTCCTGGACCGGCACTACGCCGAGGGCGACCTGCCGCGCTTCGACCCGATCAAGGAGCTGGAGGTGCCGGCCGGGCCGGCGTACCTGCTCTTCGACGTGGACCGGGGCGAGGAGACCCTCAACCTGGCCCCCTCCGCCGCCATGGAGGTGATCACGGGCCAGGACCGGCTGCCGCTCACCATCGACGAGGGGCTCGCCTTCGTCACGCTGCACCCGGCGGCGCTGGCGAAGAACAAGTGTTTCTCGCTGGTCGGCTCCCGCTGCGACGACAAGCGGGTGCCGGCGATCTGGATCAGCCAGGGCGCGCCGAAGCTCGGCTGGTGCTGGTACGGCAACCCGCACACCTGGCTCGGCTCCGCCTCCGCCCGTCCCGAGCGGGTCGGGCTCGCCTGAGCGGTGCGCCAGGAAGCTTCCCGATAGCGAAGGGCGCCCCGGACAGACCGGGGCGCCCTTCGGCGCGGACGATCAGCGGTGCGCCCGGCTACCGGAGCCGAGAACGGCGAAGTGCGAAGTGCCACGGGGCGCCGTACCGCTCGCCGTACCCGGGTGGCGGTGGAACGTGCCGACGACGTCGGCCACCAGGTGGGTGCTGCCGGAGAGGTTGTGCACGTCGAACTGGTAGGCCGGGCCGATGCCGGTGATCACGGCGTTGGAAACCGTCTGCCCCGCAGCCGGATTCAGGTTGCTCGACGTCGGCTTGGGCAGACCCATGTCCGCCGGCCACACCGTGATCACGGTGTTGTTCGTCGGCGAAACCGCGGTCATGTTCGTCACCAGGGCCTCGGTGTCCGAGGGAACCTCCGAGTACGCGCTGACCGACCGGGTCACGTTCGGGCCGACGGCGCCGTTGATGCCCAGCCCGACGCGGCTGTCCAGGATCCGGGTCGGCCTCAGCGGGCGGAACCGCATGCCGTCGGGGACCTGCCCGTCGTCCATGACACCGACCACGTCCACCACGATGTTGGACGTCTGCGACGTGTAGACGGCGAACGACGGGACGGCGTGTCCCGTACCGCAGTCGGTGCAGGAGCTCGTCTTGACGATCGTCAGGTTCGGCACCACCTTGCCGGCGCCGTAGTTGACGGTCGACGAGGTCGGCACGGCCCCCTCCCCCGACCAGACGGTGAGGAAGCCGGCCTTGACCGGGTTGACCGCCGTGACGTTGAGGACCAGCCCCCGGACGTGGCTGCTCAGCTCCGGGCCGAAGTCACTCCAGAGCTGCACGGCGCCCCCCGCCGGCACGGCACCCCCCTTCAGCCGCGAGTCGAACAACCGGGTCGGGTCCAGCGCGCCGTACTGTCCGCCGACGCCGACCTTGCCGAGGTCGAGGTGGTCACCGGCGTAGAAACCGACCACGTCGACCACCACGTCGGTGCTGCCGTTGCGGTTGTAGATGGACACCTTGCCGTCGGCGCCGACCTTGACGGTGACGTTGTTGGAGCCGAGCCACCCCGCCGGGAAGTTGATCGACGAGGCGTTGGGGCGGGTCTCGCCCGCCGGGTAGACGTTGAGGAAACTGGCGGCCGTCGGATTGGTCACCGTCACGTTCAGCACCGCCGAGCCGACCCCGACGGGTACGCCGCCCCGGCCCTCCACCACGAGGTCGACGGTCTGCCCGGCGCCGATCTTCGCCTTGGGCGCACCCAGGCCGGAGCGGGTGTCCATCAGTCGTTGCGGCGGCAGCGGGTAGTACATGCCGGTGACGCCGTAGGCGGCGCGATAGGTCAGCGGCACCACGCGCTGCCCGTGACTGCTGTTGTCGGGCAGGACGAGGTTGGCGGTGTGCCAGCCGGTCAAGGTGGCCCGGGTGGCGACGGTGACCGTGCAGCTGTCACCCGGCGCGACCGTACGGCCGGAGCAGTTGTCCGCGGTGACGGCGAACTGGCCCGCACCGGACCCGGCCAGGCGCGCCGCACCGAAGACCTCCGGCACGCTGCCGCGGGACGCGAAGCTGACCGTACGCGTCGCCGCCGCATCACCGACCGCCAGGCTGCCCAGGTCGACCTGGGCCGGGCTGGGCACGGCCGCGACATAGTCCACCGTCGAATTCCAGCGGAGTTCCCCGCTCAGGGTGCCCGGGTCACCGTCGCAGTGGTACTCGTACGACGCCGCGAAGGAGCTGATCAACTGCGTGTCCGGATCGCGGGCGATCTCGGCCACGGCGACCGAGCCGGCGACCGTGTTGCAACCTTGGCCCGGCGTGGTGATTTCGATCTTGGCATGGTCGGAGTCCGCCGAGCGTGCGGCCGGGTACGTCCGGCCCGCGACCCACACCGACCCCGTGGGCGGGAGCAGGACGACGTCAATGTACTGCTCGCCCCGGACGGCCTTCAGGCGGAGCGTTTCGCCCTGGGCTGGATAGCCGCTGACCGCCGCGTTGTCCGGGGTCCAGACGTCGGGGGCCGGGACGGGGTTGAAGCCGTGGTCGCCGCGATCGGCGGTGACGGCGGTGAAGGAGGCGGTCGGCGCGGCGGAGGCGACTTCCGGCAGGCCGGTGACCACACCTGCCAGCGCGACGGAGGCGCCGAGCAGTGAGCGGAACATGCGCATGGATACCTCTAATGAGGACGAGAAAGATCGTCGGCACAGAGTAGAGGCGCTCCTGACCGGCGGCAAGAAACCTTTCGTCGCGGCTTCCTCGCCGTAGCGCCAGAACGAATCCACCACGTCGGTGGCCCGGTGGGCGCTGCCGGTGTGACTGTAGGCGTTGAGCAGCGCTTCAGTAGCCGCCGGTGGCGAGCACCCGCAGCGGCGCCGGGTCCGGTGTCGTCGTGCCGGCCGGGACGTGGAAGGTGCCCACCACGTCGACCACCAGGTGGGTGCTGCCGGCGAGGTTGTGCACGTGGAACAAGTCGGTCGGGCCGATGCCGGCCAGCACCGCGTTCGAGACGGTCTGCCCGGCGGCCGGGTTGAGGTTGCTGGCGGTGGGCTTGGCCAGGCCCGCCTCGGCCGGCCATACCGTGATGACCGTGCCGGTCGTCGGGGCCACCGCGGTCACGTTCGTCGCCAGCATCCGGGTCGCGTCGGTGACCACCGTGGCGGGTGCCCGCACCGTCCGGGTCACGTTGGCGCCCAGCGCGCCCGAGGTGCCCAGGCCGGTGCGGCTGTCCACGATCCGGGTCGGGCTCGCCGCGGTGAGCCGCAGCCCGCCGGGAAGGCTGCCGTCGTCGATCACCCCGACCAGGTCGACCACGATGTTGCTGGTCTTCGAGGTGTACACGGAGAAGGTCGGTACGCCGTACCAGGGACCGCAGTCGTGGCACGTTGCGGTCTCCACGTGGGCCAGGTTCGGCACCACCCTGCCGGCCAGGTAGTTGACCGTCGACGCGACCGGCACCGGGGTGACGCCGGACCACGCCGTCAGGAAACCGGCCTCGGCCGGCGCGACCGCAGTGACGTTCAGGACCAGCGCCTTCACCCGCGGGCTGGCCGGGCCCAGGTCGACCCAGCGGTTGATCCGGGTGTTCGTCTCCACGGCGCCGCCCTCCTGGCGAGTGTCGACCAGCCGGGTCGGCTCCACCCGCTGGTACTGCCCGCCCCGGCCGTGGCTCGACTGCACGCCGTCACTGCCGGCGTGGAAGCCGACCACGTCGACCACCACGTGCGTCGAGCCGGCGTGGTGGTAGACCGCGACCCGCCCGTCGGCGGAGAGCTTGACCGTGACGTTGTTCGACCCGAGCCAGCCTGCCGCGAAGTTGATCGACGACGCGGTCGGCCGGCTCTGGCCCGCCGGGTAGAGGGTGAGGTAGCTGTCAGCGGTCGGGCCGGTCACCGTCACGTTCAGCACGACCGAGCCGACGCCGGCCGGCGGCACCCCGCCCTGCCCGGTCACCTGGAGGTCGACCACCTCGCGGGCGCCGAGCGCCCCCGTGCGGCCACCGAGCCCGCTGCGGGTGTCCATCAGCCGCTCAGGCGCCAGCGGGTAGTACATCCCGACGACCGACTCGGCGGCCGACGCGGTGGCCGCGGTCGGCTCCGCCGATCTCACCGCCGCCAGGGCAGCCAGCGCGCACGCACCGGCCACGGTCATGGTGAGCAGGGTGCGGAACGTGCGCATGGAGACCCCGGGGGAGGAGAGGGATTCGCGAGCTCAGACTAAAGGTGCCCATCTATGGCAGCAAGCCACGACCAGCCTGTCCGGCGTTCCGGTGTGGTGTGAACGGTGAGTCCTGGCGTCCAGAACCGCGCCACCATCGACGGCCTGTCCGGCATCCGACAGCGCCGGTAGGCGTCGCGTGTCCACTTCTGATCGTGCCGACAACGACGAAGGGGCGTCCCGGTCGGACCGGGACGCCCCTTGTGCCGGGGGTGACCAGCTACGCCCGGGCCGGCGCCGCGACGCCGGAGGCAACCACGGACAGCCCGCGCTCGCCGGCCAGGGCGGCACCGGCGGTGCCCGTGCTCGCCGTGCCCAGGTAGCGGTAGAAGGTGCCGACCACGTCGCTGACCAGGTGCGTGCTCCCGGAGAGGTTGTGCATGTTGAACCGGTCCTGCGGGCCGATGCCGCTGATGACGGCGTTCGAGACGATCTGCCCGGCGGCCGGGTTCAGGTTGCTCGCGGTCGGCTTTTCCAGCCCGACGTCGGCCGGCCAGACGGTCACCACCGTGTCCGCCGTGGGGACGACGGCCGTGACGTTCATCGCGAGCGCCTCGGTGATGTCGGTGACCATGCTCCGCCAGGCGGTGATCGCCCTGGTCTCGCCGGCCGGCAGTGGTCCGAGGAAGCCCGAGCCGATCCGGCTGTCCACCAGGCGGGTCGGGCTCATCGGCTTGAACCGGAGCCCGTCCGCGAGCGTCGCGTCGTCGATCACTCCGACGATGTCGATCACGATGTGCGTCGTCTGCGAGGTGTAGACGGAGAAGGCGGGCACCGTCCTCCCAGACACGCAGTCGGCGCAGACGCGGGTCGGCACGATCGCCAGGTTCGGCACCACCTTGCCGGCGCCGTAGTTGACCGTCGAGGAGACCGGGACGGGGCCTGTCCCGGACCAGGCGCTCAGGAAGCCTGCCTTGGTCGGCGCCACCGCCGTGATGTTCAGGACCACGGCCCGCACGCGCGGATCGGCCTGGGCGTCGAAGCTGACCCAGGTCTGCCTGACCTGGCCCGCCGGCACGGCACCGCCGGTCTTGCGGGTATCGAGCAGCCGGGTCGGTGCCAGCGGGTGGTACTGCCCACCCGTACCCAGGCTGGCCTTGAGCGCGTTGTCGGCGGCGTAGAAGCCGACGACGTCGACGACCACGTCCGTCGAGCCGGCGTGGTTGTAGATGGAGACCTTGCCGCCCGCGCCGACCTTGACGGTGACGTTGTTGGAGCCCAGCCAGCCCGGCGCGAAGTTGATCGACGAGGCGGTGGGACGGCTCTCACCGGCGGGGTAGGCGGTGAGGTAGCTGTTCGCCGTCGGGCCGGTGACCGTCGTGTTCAGCACCACCGAACCGACACCGCTGGCCGGAACCCCGCCACGCCCGGTCACCTGAAGGTCGACCCGCTGACCGGCGCCGATCTTGGCCTTGGGCGCGCCCAGGCCGCTGCGGGTGTCCATCAGCCGCTGGGGGGCGAGCGGATAGTAGGTGCCGATGACGCCGCCGACGAAGCCGTCGACCGACAGCCGCACCCGGCCCGCGCCCCGGTCGGTGGCCACCAGGAGCGGTGCGAGCTGCTGACCCACCTCGGTCGGGTGGGAGCGCACTGTCACCGTGCAGGTCTCGCCCGGTGCCAGGGTCCGGTCCTGGCAGGTCGAGCCGACGACCGAGAAGGCCGCACGGGTGGGCTCGCCGATGGTGGCCCGGCCGAAGTCCATCGGGTCGCTGCCGGCGGAGCGGAAGGTGACCGTACGGGTCGGACTGTCGGCGTTCGCCTCCTGGGCGCCGAAGTCCACCACGCCGGGCTCGGCGATCGCGGCGATGTAGCCGAGCTCGGACTGGTAGCGGATCTCCCCACTCATCAGCCCGAAGTCGCCGGGGCAGCTGTACTGGTAGAAGGCAGCGAACGAGCTGAGCACGCCCTCGGCCGCGTGGTACACCTCGTCGACCTGGAGCGATCCGGCGCCGTCGCAGCTCCTGCCGTCCGAGGTCATCTCGAACTGCGCGAAGGTGCCGTCGCCCGTCCGCGTAACCCCGTAGAGCTCCCCGTCCCCCATCCACTGCTGGCCCACCGGGGGTGCGACGACGATGCTGACGTACGAGCCGGCGGCCTCCGCCCGGATGGTCAGCCGCTCCCCTGCCGAGGGGGTGACCGTGACGGCCGACGTCTCCCCGTCGTACACGACGGACCTGTTTACCAGCGTGGGGCTGTGATCGCCCAGGTCGACGGTGAGGGCCGTGTGCGGGGCGGTGGGCGCGGCGAGCGCCACCGCCGGCAAGGCGGCCGTCGCCGATGCCGCGGCGATGGCCACGCCGAGGAGGGTGCGGAATCTGGGCATGAGGACCCGTAGATAGAGAAGGATAAGAGTGGGAGGGCCGAGTCAGCCTAGGGACAGCGGATCGGCCGGACAAACAGCGCCGGCATCTTGGTGGAAGCGTGTCCCGCTTGGATCCGGCCGGTATGACAGGGTGGCGCCCCGGCAACCGCCAGCGACGTGCTTCGCGAGGTCCCCGGCGAGACCGTGACACCGGGGACGCGGAAGCGGAAGGGCGCCCCGGCCAGCAGCCGGGGCGCCCTTCGACGATGGTGCCTTACTTGCCGGTCGATACCGGGCTGTGCGAACCGGTCGCCTCCGGCCGGACCGAGCCGGCCTTGGCGGTGGGGACGGAGGTGCCCGCCACCGGCGCCGGGTAGTAGAACGTGCCAACCACGTCGGTCACCATGTGCGTCGTACCGGACAGGTTGTGCATGTTGAAGCTGCCGTCCGGGCCGACCGGGGTGAGCGCCCCGCCCGACACCGTCACGCCGGCGTACGGGTTGAGGTTGCTGGACTCCGGCTTGGGCAGGTCGTAGCCGGCCGGCCAGAGGGTGATCACCGTGTTGTTGCTCGGCGCGACGGCGGTGACGTTGAGCGCCAGCACGCCGGTGTCCTCGCTGACCATCTCAGCCGGCGGGGTGATCGTGCGGACCGAGCCCGGGCCGAACACGGACGCGCCCTGGCCGATCCGGGTGTCCACGATCCGGGTCGGGCTCATCGGCTTGAACCGCAGGCCGTACTCCATCGCGCCGTCGTCCATCACGCCGACCAGGTCGGTGACGATGTGCGCGGACTGCGAGGTGTAGACCCGCCACTTCGGCGCGCCGGCGGTGCACCACCAGTCGTCGCCGGTGCCGAGGCACGGCGTGGTCTTGATGTAGGCCAGGTTCGGTACGTTCTTGGCCACCAGGTAGTTGACCGTGGAGGCGGTCGGCCGGCTGCCGACGCCCGACCAGGCGGTCAGGAAGCCCGACTTCGCCGGGGACACCGCGGTGAGGTTGACGATCACCGTCTTGACGTTCGAGTTGTACTCATCGAAGTCGAGGGAGTAATCGATCCAGGACCCGGCCGGCATCTTGCCGGTGCCGTCGTTGCGGGTGTCCCAGAGCCGCGTGGGCAGGTACGGCTGGTACTGGTTGCCGGCGCGGTCGGTGAGGCTGTTGTCGACGGCGTAGAAGCCGACCACGTCCACCACCACGTGGGTCGAGCCGAGGTGGTTGTAGATCGACACCTTGCCACCGCTGCCGAGCTTCACCGTGACGCTGTTCGAGCCGAGCCAGCCCTTGGGGAAGTTGATCGACGATGCCGTCGGCCGCGCCTCGCCCGCCGGGTAGGCGGTGAGGTAGCTGTTCATGGTCGGGCCGGTGACGGTCACGTTCAGCACGACCGCCCCGACGCCGGTGGACGGGATGCCGCCACGGCCGGAGACCTGGAGGTCGAACTTCTGGCCCGCGCCGAGGGCACCCGTCCGCCCACCGGTGCCGTTGCGGGTGTCCATCAGGCGGGCGGGCGAGACCGGGTAGTAGGCGCCGGTGACGTCGTCGAGGACGGCCGCGGCCGCCTGCGGCGCGGCGGGAGCCGCGGACGCCGTACCCGGCAGCACGGCGAGTGCACATGCGCCGGCGAGAGAGACGCCGAGCAGGGTGCGGAATTTGCGCATAGAAACCCCGTGTCTGGAGAGGAATTGGGAATTGCCGTCTCAGAGTAGGGGCCGGGTTCAACACCGGCAAGGCCGAAACCGGTGACTCGGAATAACACAATCGATGGACGAATCAGGACTTAATGGTGTCTTAATTCGGGCCCGGATCGCACTTGTCCACAGGGGTGAGGCGTTTTCCACAGGTTGTCCACAGCCCCGGTGGACAACCCTTGACAATCCCGCTGAGCAGGCGAGACTGCCCAGGTGACCGCTACCGACGACGTCGTACCGGCGCCCCGGGCACCGGAAGCGCTGCCGCGGACGCGGATCGTGCTGGCCGAGGTGTCCCGCCGGGACGACCGGGCCGACCGCACCCGCGCCGAGCTGGCCCAGCAGACCCGGGTCGGCGAGGCGCTGGTGCGCGGGCTGGTCCGGGCCCAGTTCGCGCTCGCCCTGCGGATGTCCCTGGTGGTGGCGATCGGGCTCGGCGGGCTGCCGTGGCTGTTCGCCATCGCGCCCTCGGTCGGCCGGGTCACCGTGCTCGGGGTCAACCTGCCCTGGCTGCTGCTCGGGGTCGCCTCGTTCCCGTTCCTGATCGCGGTCGGCTGGGCGTACGTGCGGCTGGCCGAACGAAACGAGCAGGACTTCACCGACCTGGTCCAGCGGCCGGAGCGCTGAGGTGGGCAACGGCTACGTCGTCCCGGCGATCGTCGCGGTCACCCTGATCACCGTCGCCATCGGCTTCTACGGGCTGCGCTTGGCCCGCACCACCTCCGACTTCCTGGTCGCCTCCCGGGCGGTCAGCCCCACCTGGAACGCCGCCGCGATCGGCGGGGAGTACCTCTCCGCGGCGTCCTTCCTCGGCATCGCCGGGCTCATCCTGAAGTACGGCGTGGACGTGCTCTGGTACCCGGTCGGCTTCGCCGCCGGCTACCTCGCCCTGCTGCTCTTCGTGGCCGCGCCGCTGCGCCGCTCCGGCGCGTTCACCCTGCCCGACTTCTGCGAGCTGCGGCTCGGCTCCCGCCGGCTGCGCATCCTGGCCACCGTCTTCGTCATCTTCATCGGCTGGCTCTACCTGGTGCCGCAGTTGCAGGGGGCGGGGCTGACGCTGGCCACGGTGACCGGGGCGGCGTATCCGGTGGGTGCCCTGCTGGTGGCCGTGGTGGTCACCGCGAACGTGGCGCTCGGCGGCATGCGGGCGGTCACCTTCGTGCAGGCGTTCCAGTACTGGCTGAAGTTGACCGCGCTCGCCGTACCGGCGATCTTCCTGGCGCTGCAGTGGCAGGCCGACGCCCGCCCGGCGGTGACCCCGCCCGACGGCCCGATTTTCCGGACGTCGACCACCGTCGTGGTCGAGCACCGCGCGACCCTCACCCTGCCCGACGGCCAGACCCGGGAGGTACGCCCCGGCGACGAGCTGTCCTTCGCGGCCGGCGACCCGGTGCCGGAGGTCTCCGGCGTGGCCACCGACGCGGCCGACTGGCTGCTGCCCAGCACCGCCGGGGACGACGACCGTGGCCTGTTCGCCACGTACTCCCTGATCCTGGCCACCTTCCTCGGCACCATGGGGCTGCCGCACGTGCTGGTGCGCTTCTACACCAACCCGGACGGCGCCGCCGCCCGGCGCACCACCCTGGTGGTGCTCGCCCTGGTCGGCGCCTTCTACCTGCTACCCACCATCTACGGCGTACTCGGCCGGATCTACACGCCACAACTGCTGCTCACCGGGCAGACCGACGCGGTGGTGGTACTGCTCCCCGGTGCCGCGCTCGGCGACGGCACCACCGGCCGGCTGCTCGCCGCGCTGGTCGCGGCGGGCGCCTTCGCGGCCTTCCTCTCCACCTCGTCGGGGCTGCTCACCAGCGTCGCCGGGGTGATCTCCACGGACGTGCTCGGGCGCGGCTCGGTCCGTGGCTTCCGGCTGGCCACGGTGATCGCCGGGGGTGTGCCCGCGGTGCTCGCGCTGAACGTCTCCGGGCTGGACGTGTCGCAGGTGGTGGGGCTGGCCTTCGCGGTCGCCGCGTCCAGCTTCTGCCCGCTGCTGGTGCTCGGCATCTGGTGGCGGGGGCTGACCGACCTGGGCGCCGCGGCTGGGGTGCTGGCCGGCGGCGGCGCGGCGATCGCGTCCGTGCTGGTCACCGTGCTCGGCCCGGAGCTGTCCGGGTGGCCGGCCACGCTCACCGGGCAGCCGGCCGCCTGGACGGTGCCGCTGGCCTTCACCGTGATGGTGGCCGTCTCGGTGGCGTCCCGACGCAGGGCGCCGGCCGACGTCGGGGCCACCATGCTCCGCCTGCACGCGCCCGAGGCGCTGCGGCTGTAGCACCCGCTTTGAGCTGCGCCATGCTCACAGTCAGTCCACGATCCGGCGGCCGTCCCGGACGAGGTCACGGCCGGCGATCTCGTCTTCCTCCCGCCACGCCTGCACCCGCCGGGGGCGTACCCGGAAATAGCTGTAGGAGCCGGTCGACCGGCGCGGGTCGAAACCGGTCTTCGCGGCGAACGCGTCGCCCACCCCGTCGGGAAGATCGTCGGGCGTCAGCGTCTCCACCGTGCCGTCCACGAGGACGACGTCCCGGGTCAGGCCGATCCCGAGGCGGACCCGGCCGGTGTCACGCAGGTTCCGGCCGGTGGGGCTGGTCGCCAGGGTGGCCAGCAGCAGCGTGTCACCGTCCCAGAGAAAGGAGAGCGGCACCAGGTACGGCGTGCCGTCGGGGTCGGCGGTGGCGACCCAGACGTCGACGTCGTTCTCCAGCCGGTGCAGGGTGTCCTTCCAGCGCTGCTGACGGGAGCGGGCCGGCGCGGTCATCGGGGTCCTCCTCGGATAGCGGGGCTGCGGTGATCTTTCCACTTCCCGTCGGACGCGGGGGGCCGGCGACGCCCGGCGGGAACCGATGCGTCACTTCCCCTCGACCGCTGACCGCCCGTGGTACGCCCCGAGTCGAAGAAGCTCCTGCCTGAGAAGGAGGGCGAGGTCGTTCCCCGGCCGGAGCGCTCCCTGGCGGGGGAGAGCTAGGTTCGAGGTCATGACTGCTGAGCACCCGGCCCTCGCACTGCGTGGCCTGGCGAAGAGTTTCGACGGCAAGGTCGCGGTGGCCGGCGTCGATCTGGACGTCCCGGCCGGATCGTTCTACGGCCTGCTCGGCCCGAACGGCGCCGGGAAGACCACCACCCTGTCGATGGCGGTGGGGCTGCTCCGGCCCGACGCCGGGGGCGCGTGGGTGCTCGGGCACGACGTCTGGGCCGACCCGGCCGGGGCGAAGCAGCTGCTCGGCGTGATGCCGGACGGCGTACGCCTCTTCGACCGGCTCAGCGGTGCGGAGCTGCTCGCGTACCACGGGCTGCTGCGCGGCATGGATCCGGCGGTGGTCGACCAGCGGGCGGCCGAGCTGCTGGACGTGCTCGCGCTCGGCGACGCCGGGCGAACCCTGGTGGTGGACTACTCGGCGGGCATGAAGAAGAAGATCGGCCTGGCCTGCGCGCTGTTGCACGGGCCCCGGCTGCTCGTGCTGGACGAGCCGTTCGAGGCGGTCGACCCGGTCTCGGCCGCGTTGATCCGGGACATCCTCCAGCGCTACGTCGCCGGCGGCGGCACGGTGGTCTTCTCCAGCCACGTGATGGAGGTCGTCGAGCGGCTCTGCTCGCACGTGGCGATCCTGGCCGGCGGCGTCATCAAGCGGGTCGGCACCCTGCCGGAGGTGCGCGGCGAGCGGTCCCTGGAGCAGGTCTTCGTCGAGGTCGTCGGCGGCCGGACGGCGACCGGCGAGGAGCTGGCGTGGCTGTCCCGGTGAGCGTGCCGGCCGCGCCGGCCCGGAGGGTATCCGTACGGCACTTCGTCCGGCTCAAGCTGCGGGTGATGGGCAACAACTTCCGGGGCCAGGGCTGGCGGATCGCGCTGTTCGTGGTCGGCTCGCTGGTGGCGCTCTGGTTCGCCGGCACCGGCTTCCTGCTGTTCGCCGCCCCCGGCCTGGCCGGCGACGGCCGGTACGCCCTGCTGGTCGCGGCCTTCGGCGGCGGCCTGGCGGTGCTGGGCTGGCTGCTGCTGCCGCTGGTCTTCTTCGGCGTCGACGAGACCCTCGACCCGGCCCGCTTCGCGCTGCTGCCACTGCCCCGCCGCACCCTGGTCACCGGCCTGTTCGCCGCCGCCCTGGTGAGCGTGCCCGCGGTCGCGGTGCTGCTGGCGCTCTCCGGGCTGGTGGTCACCGCCGGCGCGCTGGGCGGCTGGCCGGCCGCCGGAGTCGCCGCCGTGGGGGTGGTCGGCGGGCTGCTGCTCTGCATCGCGGCCGCCCGGGCGGTCACCAGCGCCTTCGCCACGATGCTGCGCTCCCGCCGGGTGCGTGACCTGGCCGCCGTGCTGCTGGCCGCGGCTGCCGCGCTGCTCGGGCCGCTGCAACTGGTGGGCGTCGCCGCGGTCCGCGACGCCGACTGGGACCGGCTCACCGGGGTGGCCGAGGTGGTCGGCTGGACGCCGTTCGGCGCGCCGTGGACGGCCGGCATCGACGTGGCGCAGGGGCGGGTCTGGGCGGCCCCGGTCAAGCTGCTGATCACCGCGCTGGCCGTGGTGGCGCTGCTGGCATGGTGGTCGCGTTCGCTGGAATCGGCCATGGTGGGCTCGGCGAGCGCCGGCCGCGCCCCGGCGCGGCGCGACGCCACCGGCGGGGCGGTCGCCCAGCTCTTCCCCCGCGCCGTCGGCTGGGCCCGCCGGGACCGGCTCGGCGCGCTGGTCGCCAGGGAGGCCCGCTACTGGTGGCGGGACGCGCGGCGGCGGGCCAACCTGATCACCATCGCGGTGGTCGGCATCTTCGTGCCGGTCATGGTCAACCTGGGCGGCTCGGGCTTCACCGTCGACAGCGAGCAGGGCCTCACCGCCGCGGGAGACACCTCGCCGGTGCTGGTCAGCTTGTCGATGCTCTTCGTGGGCCTGCTCGCCGCGGTGACCCTGGCCAATCAGTTCGGCTTCGACGGCAGCGGGTACGCCGCGCACGTGGTGGCGGGAGTGCCCGGGCAGCTGGAGCTGCGCGCCCGGATGACCGCGTTCTCGATCTACGTACTGCCGATGCTGGGCGTGGTGTCGGTCGTACTCGCGGTAGTGCTCGGCGAGCCGGGCTGGATCGGGCTGATGGCCGGCACCCTGGTCGCCGCCTACGGGGCGGGGCTGGCGGTCAACTGCTTCATCTCGGTGCTCGGGGCATACTCGCTGCCGGAGACGAGCAACCCGTTCGCGTTGAACAGCGGCGCCGGGGTGGCGAAGAGCTTCCTCACCCTGCTGGCGATGCTCGCCACCGCGGTCGCCGCGGCGCCGATGGTGGTGGCCGCGGCGCTGCTCGGCGACGCCTGGCTCTGGCTGGCCCTGCCCGTCGGCGCGGCGTACGGCCTGGGCGCGGCGCTGCTCGGCGCGTACCTTGCCGGCGACGTGCTGGACCGCCGCCAGCCCGAACTGCTCGCCACCGTCACCCCGCGCCGCTGATGCCCGTCGTGGAGGCATGGCGGCTGTGGCACAGCCTCCCGGCTGAGCAACTCGTCCAAATCGAGGTCGCCGACTTCTTGGCACGACCGGATCGACACGCAGACCTCACTCACCACGCCAGGCGAAGGTCCGGTGGCATGCCAGGTGCACGCCCAGACCAACGAGTTGTGGTCGACGGCGTTCGATGGGTCGACGCCGGGTGCCGACGCCGATAAACTAACGACTCGGACACCCTGCTGCGGGAGCCCACAAACCCTCCAGGCCAGGACGAACCACGCAACGCCACCCGTCTCACTAATATCCCCCAGAGTATGACCGACGAGGCTGGGTGCGTCATGCGGCCAGGGCCGCCTCTGCTGCGCATCGAATACGCCAACAAGATCATTTAGGAGGCGCTGGGGATGAGAATATCTGTGACGGTAGCTGCAGCAGCTTTGCTGATCACCACGGGCGCAACGGCGGCACACGCCTCGTCAGCCGATCCGGCGACGACACAGTCGGATGAGATTTCCGCCACCGCATTAGAGTGGGACACCGGTGTGCACACCTACAGCTACCCTCCTGCCGACTGCCCTTATGCATCGAAGTCAGGTGTGATGGCCTGTTTCGAGGCGTACGGCGACAAGTGGTGGGTCGCTGACACCGATATCGACGGCTGGTCGGCGGCCACCCACTGGAAGAACTACCTCCAGGACCAGAACGGTAACTGGTTGCTCGCCCGTGAGGGGATCTGCATAAACAAATCGGGCGGCCACACGAGGGCCGTTTGCGACAAGAACTACTACGAGAACTCCACCTACCCTAACGGCGCTTTCGGCCAGGGCAGTTACCTTACTTGGCGCGCGTGCCTCTACAAGTCTTCAACCAATCAGTGGAATGGCTGCTCGAGCTGGACAACTGTCCTCAATTCCAACTGACACCGTCAAGCGCACTTCTGGGACGGTGCTGCCTCCTCACCCCCGCGAGGCAGCACTTCCCAGGACCTGCCGTCTCCCGCACCTCCGATGGCACTGGTGGCTCCGCATGGGGCGGGGCCACCAGTGCCTGCGGCGGGCGTGGATCTCGCAGGATGCTCAGTCGGGGCGGGTCGTGCGGAGCACGCCGAGGAACGAGCGCCAGGCGTCCGGGGCGAACCGGAGCGTAGGCCCGGACCGGTCCTTGCTATCCCGCACCAGCACGACCCCCGGCAGATTGCCGGCCACCTCGACGCATGCTCCACCTGTGTCGCCGGATCGGGTCGACGTGCGCCAGCGTGGCTGCGCGGCGGTCATGGCGTCACCTTCAGCTTCCGGAGCAGATCCAGCGAGGCGCTCGTGGACAGCGCTTCGCCCAGCAGGCTATCCCACTTGCGATCGATCAAGCGGACGACTTCCGGATCGTCGATGACGTGTCCGCGAGCGACATCCTCCACGTAGGTCACCCGCTCGCCATCCGGTAGTTCAGCCAGCAGGAACCCGCCGATCAGGCCGACGTGCGCCCCGACGTCGAGGGATATCACGTGTAGCCGGACGGAAGGCAGGGCGGCCAGGTCCAGCAGTCGGCCAAGCTGCGCGTCAAGCACCGCCGGTCCGCCGATCGGCCGACGGAGTGCATTCTCGTCGAGGACGAAGACGCAGAGCGGTGGCTCATCGCGATGCAACAACTGCTGCCGTTCCATCCTCACCGCAACCAACTCGGCAACCGTCGCGGCCGAGTGCAGCCCGCCTGCCGAAATCACCGCTCGGGCGTAGTCCTCGGTCTGGAGCAGCCCGGGGACCAGGCAGGGCTCAAACTCGCAGAGCCGGGTCGCCTGCTGCTCGTGGGTCCGCCACGGCACGAACCAGGACGGGAGACGCTGCCGGTCAGCCGCTTGCAGGAGCTCGGCGAGGAGGCCGCCGGTGCCGAGGGCCTGGTCGGCGGCGACGGCGAACTCCATCGTGGGCCGGCGACGGCCGGTCTCGATGGCGGCGACGGTGGACGGGCTCCACTTGATCAGGGCGGCCAGCCCTTCCTGCGAGACGTCCGCGCCGGCTCGGGCCGCCTTCAGCGCCCGGATCCACATCTCGACGTTCATCCTTACCTCTCCGGTAAGTACGCGACCGCGTTGCGTAGTAAGCCCTGGCATCCTCCCCCGTCCGGCCCGGCGAGTCCAGGGTGGAGGGCGCGCGGCCCGGCCGGTGGAGGCGACGACCCGGCGGCCGGTCCTGCGTCGGGCTGCCCCGGTCACATCCCCCGTCCGGGGCGGCCCCCGACGTGTGAAGGAGGCCAGCATGTTCGCTCCGTTCCGGAGGAACGCCGCAGGGAGGTCGTACCGTCTGGCGACCCGACCGGCACCGGGTGCGGTGCCGGGCGCGGCGGCGCCCAACCGGGTCCCGGCCCGGCCGCAGGAACCACCGGCCTGGGCGGCATGGCCGACGGTAGCGGTGCCGCGGCCGGGCCGGGCCGGCTGGCTGACCCCGGCGCAGACCTGGCGGGCCAACGGCGGTCGCTGGTGACCGGAGCCTTCATCCTCCCCAGCGCGGGAGGGCGCCGGTGAGCCGGTTCGTGCCGCACCTGCCGATGCGACCGCTGTGGCGGTGCCGGGCCTGCGGCGCGCACTGGCCGTGCCAACCGGCCCGGCTCGCCCTGCTGGTGGAGTACCGCGCGGACCGCCCGTCACTGCTGGTCTACCTGGGCACGTTGATGGCGGAGGCGGCCGCCCAGCTCGGCCAGCTCAACGCCCACTCCCCGCCGGCCGACCTGCACGAGCGGTTCCTCTCCTGGGCGCGCGCCCAGGTGCCCGGCGAGCGGTCGGGTGGGACGGGAGACGGCGCACATCACGAGGCGGACCCCGCCCGGCGGGCAGCGGCGGGCGGCACAATGTTTCACGTGAATCAAGAGCCCGGTGCCGAGATCCACCACATCGACCCGTTCGCCGTGCCGGCCGAGCAGCGCTCCCCGGTACGCCGGTTGCGGGGTCGGCTGGCCGCGCCGGTGACGCTCTGGACGGCGCCCGGGCCGGCCGGCCTGACCGTGTCGTCCACCCTGATCGCGGAGGGTGAGCCGGACCGGCTGCTGGGCCTGGTCGACGCGGAGTCCGACCTGTGGGCGGCGGCCGAGGAGGCGGGCCGGTTCGCGGTGGCTCCGCTGGGGCCGGCGCACCGGCAGCTCGCCGACCGGTTCGCCGGCCTCTTCCCGTCGCCCGGCGGCCTCTTCGCCACCGGCGCCTGGACCGACACCCCCTACGGCCCGGTCCCGACGGACGCCGGCGGCTGGGCCGGCTGCCGCCTCGACACCGCCCGCGAGTACGGCTGGGGCCTGCTGGTCGAGGCCACCATCGAGACCGTCGAGCTGGCCGAGGAGACGGAACCGCTGCTGCACTACCGGGGCCGGTACCGCCAGTTGGTCTGATCACCGGGCCGGGCCGCCGAACCGTCCCGCGGGCCGACCGCTCGTCGGGGTGACCTGGGTCACTCGGCGCAGCCACCGTGCCGTTCGGCGCAGCCGCCGACCGGCGCCGATCTCACCCTTCCCGTCGGGGAGCCGGCTACCTACGGTGCGCGAAAACCCCGACGCCTGTGAAGGTGGTGATCCACAAATGTCCACGGACACACCCGCGCCGACCGCTTCGACGCCGGAGCGGTACCTCGCCGTCCAACGCTCGGACGAGTTCGCCGGGTTGCGTCGCGCGCTGCGCGGCTTCGTCTTCCCGATGACCGTCGCGTTCTTCTTGTGGTACGCGCTCTACGTGATCCTGTCCGCGTACGCGCGGGACTTCATGGGCACGAAGCTCTTCGGCAACATCAACGTCGCCCTCGTCTTCGGCCTGCTCCAGTTCGTCTCCACCTTCGTCATCGCCTGGCTCTACTCCCGGTACGCCGACCGGAAGATCGACCCCGTCGCCGACCGGATCCGCAACGAGATCGGGGAGGTGACCCATGAGCATGGTCCTCGCGGCTGAGGCGGGTGACACCACCGCCCGCAACCTGACCATCACGCTGTTCCTGGTCTTCGTGGCGGTGACCCTGGCCATCACGATCTGGGCCAGCCGGCAGACCAAGACGGCCACCGACTTCTACGCCGGCGGCCGCTCCTTCTCCGGCTTCCAGAACGGCATGGCGATCGGCGGCGACTACATGTCGGCGGCCTCGTTCCTCGGCATCGCCGGCATCATCGCCCTCTACGGCTACGACGGCTTCCTCTACTCGATCGGCTTCCTGGTCGCCTGGCTGGTGGCGCTGCTGCTCGTCGCGGAGCTGCTGCGCAACTCCGGCCGGTACACGATGGCCGACGTGCTGGCCTTCCGGATGCGCCAGCGGCCGGTGCGCACCGCCGCGGCGGTCTCCACCATTACCGTGTCGATCTTCTACCTGCTGGCCCAGATGGTGGGCGCCGGCGCGCTGGTCGCGCTGCTGCTCGGCATCAGGCCGGGGACGACGTTCCTCGGCATGGACGCGGACGCCGCCAAGATCGCCACCATCATCATGGTCGGCGCCCTGATGATCATCTACGTCACGGTGGGCGGGATGAAGGGCACCACCTACGTGCAGATCGTCAAGGCGTTCCTGCTGATGGGCGGCGCGCTGGTGATGACCCTGCTGGTGCTGGCGAAGTACAAGTTCAACCTGTCGTCGCTGCTCGGCGACGCGGCCTCGTCGTCAGGCAAGGGCAGCGCGTTCCTCGAACCGGGGCTGCGCTACGGCGTCGAGGTGGCCGGCAACGCGACGCAGACCTTCTACCACAAGATGGACCTGCTCTCCCTCGGCATCGCCCTGGTGCTCGGCACCGCCGGCCTGCCGCACATCCTGATCCGTTTCTACACCGTCCCGACGGCCCGGGCGGCCCGCAAGAGCGTGCTCTGGGCGATCGGCATCATCGGTACCTTCTACCTGCTCACCCTGGCGCTCGGCTTCGGCGCCGCGGCGCTGGTGGGCAGCGAGGCGATCACCGCCCAGGACCGGGCCGGCAACACCGCCGCGCCGCAGTTGGCGGAGGCGCTCGGCATCGACTTCCTCGGCGGCGACCTGGGCGGGGCCACCCTGCTCGCGATCATCGCGGCGGTCGCCTTCGCCACCATCCTGGCCGTGGTGGCCGGCCTGACCCTGGCCTCCTCGTCCAGCCTGGCGCACGACTTCTACGCAAATGTGATCAAGAACGGAGCCGCCTCGGAGCGGCGGGAGGTGGCGGTCGCCCGGATCTCCGCCCTGGTGATCGGCGCGGTCGCCATCGCCCTGTCGATCTTCGCGCAGAACCTGAACGTGGCCTTCCTGGTGGCGCTCGCCTTCGCGGTGGCCGCCTCGGGCAACCTGCCGGCGATCCTCTACAGCCTGTTCTGGAAGCGGTTCAACACCTCCGGCGCGGTCTGGGCCATCTACGGCGGCCTGCTCTCCGCTGTACTGCTGGTGTTCTTCTCACCGGTGGTCTCCGGGGCACCGACGGCGATGTTCCCCGAGCAGGACTGGCAGTGGTTCCCGCTGTCCAACCCGGGCATCCTCTCGATCCCGTTCGGCTTCCTCTGCGGCTGGATCGGCACGATCATCTCGAAGGAGCGTGACGAGGAGAAGTACGCGGAACTGGAGGTGCGTTCGCTCACCGGCGCCGGCGCGCACTGAGTGACGGCGGCCCGGCGCCGCCGTGCCGGCCGTAGGGCCCCTCCCGCTCACCGGGAGGGGCCCGTCGCGTCGCGGTACGGGTGGCACCGGATGACCCGGCCGGCTGAGTAGGCTGACCGGCATGACGGTTGCTGCGCGCTTCGGACCGGGTCACCGCATCCTCGTCACCGGCGGTGCCGGTTTCGTCCCGTCGCACCTGGTGGACGCCCTGATCCGCCGTGGCTGCACGGTGGTCGCGGTGGACAACTTCGTCACCGGGTCCAAGGAGAACGTCGCCCACCTGTTGGACAGGCCGACCTTCACCCTGGTCGAGGCGGACGTCTCCGACGGGCTGCCGACCCACCATCCGGCGCTGGCCGAGCGGTTCGACGCGATCCTGCACATGGCCTCCCCGGCGAGCCCCACCGACTTCGCCCAGTTGCCGGTGGAGATCCTCCGGGTCGGCTCGGTGGCCACCCTGCACCTGCTGGACCGGGCGGTCGCCGACGGCGCGCGGTTCCTGATGGCCTCCACCTCCGAGGCGTACGGGGACCCGAAGGAGCACCCGCAGCGCGAGACCTACTGGGGCAACGTCAACCCGATCGGCGTACGCAGCGTCTACGACGAGGCGAAGCGCTTCGCCGAGGCGGCCACCATGGCCTACCACCGCTACCGCGGCCTCGACGCCGCCATCGTGCGGATCTTCAACACGTACGGCCCGCGGATGCGCCCGGACGACGGGCGGGCCATCCCCACCTTCATCTCCCAGGCGCTGCGCGGCGAACCGATCACCGTGCACGGCACCGGCAACCAGACCCGGTCGATCTGCTATGTCGAGGACCTCGTCCACGGCATCCTGCTGCTGCTCGACTCCGCCGAGACCGGGCCGGTCAACTGCGGGACCGAGCACGAGATGAGCATGCGGCAACTCGCCGAGACGATCGTGTCACTCTGCGGCAGCAGCTCCGAGGTGACCTACATCACCCGCAGCGCCGACGACCCGGAGATGCGCCGCCCCGACCTGACCCTCGCCCGCGAACTGCTCGGATACGAGCCGACCGTGACGCCCGAAGACGGCCTACGACGCACGATCGAGTACTTCCGCGAGCGGCTAGGGTAACCGGCCAGCCACGGCGCCGTCGCAACGCCGGCGTCGCCTGAGGGCGACACTGGCCGCGGCTACGTACCCTGAGTTGCATGTCAGCGACCACGCCCGCCGGTGTCCCGCTCCCGCACCTGCACCGCAGCGCCGGGCGCGCGTCGGTGCCCGGCTCCGGCCGGGGCACCGCCGGGCGTGCCCGTCCCGCCGAGACCCGCTGGTACCCGTCACCGGACGACGAGCCGGCCTTCGCCGGCCCGGGTGGCCCGTCCGGCCCGGTCGGTCCCGGTGGCCCGGGTGGTCCGGGTGCGCCCGGTGGGCCGCGCCGGCGCGGGGCACGCCCGCGGTGGGGCCGCATCGGGCTGGTCGCCGGCGTCGCCGTGCTGGTGCTGGCGCTGCTCGGCGGCGCGGGCGCCTGGCTGTACGCCCGCAACCTCAACAACGACCTGGCCCGCACCGACCCCTTCTCGGAGATCACGGGGGGCCGGCCGGCCAAGGCGGTGGACGGCGCGCTGAACATCCTGCTGGTCGGCAGCGACTCCCGGGACCCGGACGCCCCGGTCGACCAGGCCGGCAAGTGGCGGGCCGACACGATCATCGTGATGCACATCCCGGCCAACCACCAGGAGGCCTACCTGGTCTCCATCCCGCGCGACCTCTACGTGCCGATCCCGGAGAGGGCCAACGCGGACTGCGGCTCCGGCCAGCGTGGGAAGATCAACGCGGCGTTCGCGTTCGGTGGGCTGCCACTGGCCGTGCGAACGGTGGAGTGCTTCACCGACGTCCGGCTCGACCACGTCATGGCGATCGACTTCGGCGGGTTCAAGCAGGTCACCGACGCGCTCGGCGGCGTCGACCTGACCGTGGAGCGGACCATCACCTCGATCCACAAGCCGTACCGGACGTTCACCAAGGGCACCAACCACATGGACGGCGCCGAGGCGCTGGACTGGATCCGGCAGCGGAAGCAGTTCCCGGACGGCGACTTCGCCCGGATGCGCCACCAGCAGGAGTTCCTCCGCGCGCTGATGGACAAGGCGGCCAGTACGGGCACGCTGACCAACCCGAAGAAGCTGAACGACTTCCTCAAGTCGGTGACCGCGGCGGTCACGGTCGACCAGGGCTTCTCGCTGGTCGACATGGCGGTGCAGTTCCGCAACCTGCGGAGCGAGAACCTCACCTTCGTCACCAGCCCGCACCTCGGTAGTCAGACCATCAACGGCGAGTCCGTGGTGGTCTCGGACCGGGAGAAGGCGCTGGCCATGTACAAGGCGATGAGCGCGGACACGATGGCCGAGTGGGTCAAGGCCAACCAGAAGACGGACAGCAGCGGCGGCTGATCCGCCCCGGCCCGCGGACCCACCGGCGCCGGTCGCCGCCGTGCCGGCGGAGAGCGGCGCGGGTGGCGACGGCGCAGAGGTCGACGGACGTCATCACCGGTCGGCGGGCCGGCTTTGCCCTTCCTGGGAGCCAACCGCCAATCGGTTGCATTGATCTGTACATTCGGACAATGTGCCTGCATGGCCGACGGACGAACGGAAATTGGACGCGAGACGAACTCGCCAGGACGGGAAAGCATCCGTACAGTGATCCCGCCCCCTGATCACGCGAGCTGGAGCACGCATGCCGGTTCAGACCAGCCGTCGCCCTCCGTCGCAGCAGCCGCCCCGGGCGGCCACGACCATTCCGGCGCAGCCCGCGCCGGCGCTGCCCGGTAAGGGCGGTAAGCCCGACGGCGGTCCCGCGACGAAGCGGTCACGCCGCAAGGACCCTCTCTGGGCCCGACTCACCGTGGCCCTCGGCGCCGTGCTGATGATGACCAGCGGGATCGCGATCGTCGGCAGCAAGGCGTTGATCGACAAGGCCACCGGCAACATCGCCCAGCGCAACCTGCTCGGCGACGCCGGCAAGTCGGGCGCCGAGGGCGGCAAGAACCTCGACGGCCCGATCGACATGCTGCTGCTCGGCGTGGACGCCCGGGAGCGCTGGGCAGCCGACGACGTCCGGGCGGACAGCATCATCGTGCTGCACATCCCGGCGACGCACGACCAGGCGTACCTGATCTCGATCCCCCGCGACACCGAGGCGCAGATCCCGGCTTTCAAGAAGAGCGGCTACCCGGGCGGCGTCGACAAGATCAACGCGGCGTTCCAGGCCGGCGCCCGCAACGGCGGCGGCTGGGAAGGTGGCGCCCAACTGATGGCGCAGACGATCAAGAAGATGACCGGAGTCAGCTTCGACGGCGCCGCGATCATCAACTTCGGCGGCTTCAAGAACGTCATCGACACCCTGGGCTCGGTCCGCATCTGCGTCAGCCAGGAGGTCAGGTCGCACCACATGTCGTACGTCGGCGGAAAGCCGATGTGGAACGCGGACGGCAAGAAGACCGGCAAGCCGATGACGCCGGTGGTGCACAAGAAGGGCTGCCGCGAGATGGAGGGCTGGGCGGCCCTGGACTACTCCCGGCAGCGCTACGGCCTCAAGGACGGCGACTACGACCGCCAGCAGAACCAGCAACAGCTGATCAAGGCGATGGCCCGCAAGGCCACCCAGAACGGGATGCTGACCAACCCGCTCAAGCTCAACGAGCTGATCAAGGCGGCCGGCAAGGCCTTCATCCTGGACACCGGCGGGGTGCCGGTGGCCGACTTCGTCTTCACCATGCGCGGGGTCACCGGCAACGACCTGACCATGCTGAAGACCAACGGCGGCACGTTCCACGGCAACGGGAACAACCGGGAAGCGCTCAGCGAGCAGACCCTGGACATGTTCCACGCGGTCAAGGAGGACAAGCTCGCCGAGTTCGTCTTCGCCAACCCCGAGGTGATCTCCACCCGCAAGTAGGCCGGCCGACCCCCGCCGGCCGCCCCGGCCGCCCCGGTTGTCGCGACGGCGGCCGGCGAGCCGGCCGCCGTCGGATCCGGCGGAACCGGCCTGCCGGGCAGGGCCCGGCTCGTAGCCTGACGTGAGGAGGATTCACGTACGGGCTGTGGGGAGGCGCCACGTCCAGATCCGGACGGAACGGACACGGGCGGACCGGGGCGGACACCCGGGCCGCCCGTCGCACCCGGTGGCCGCGCCTCCTGCTCGGCCTCGGGCTGGCCCTGGTGCTGCTGGCCGGGCTCGCGGTGATCGGCCTCCGGACGCTCGGCGACCGGTACGACCGCTCGGTGGTCAAGGAGCAACTGCTCGACCCGACCGCGCGGCGCGAGCGGACCGATCTCGACGGGTCGCTGAACTACCTGCTGGTCGGTACCGACCGGTGGCAGAGCGGCAGCGCCGTGGGCAAGCGGTCGGACACCATCCTCATCGTGCACGTCCCAGCCGGCGGCCGGGAGGCGTACCTGGTCTCCGTCCCCCGCGACCTGCTGGTCGCCATCCCGGCGGGCAACGGCTTCGGCGGCGGACCGGACAAGATCAACGCTGCGTACGAGCACGGCGGCGGTGGCCTGGCGGGCACCCGGCTGCTGTCGGCCACCCTGGCCCGGCTGACCGGGATCCGGTTCGACGGCGCGGCCCTGATCGACTTCTCCGGCTTCCGCAAGGTCATCGACCTGCTCGGCGGGGTCCGGATGTGCGTCGACACCGAGGTCCGCTCGATCCACACCGGCCGGGTCTTCCACCCCGGCTGCCAGCAGATGGACGGCGGCCAGGCCCTGGACTACGTCCGGCAGCGCTACGACCTGCCGGGCGGCGACTACGACCGGCAGACCCACCAGCAGCAGCTGCTCCGGGCGATGCTGGAACGCGCGGGCGAGACCCGGCTGCGCACCAACCCGGTCAAGCTCGACCAGGTCATCCGGGCGGTGGGTGGCTCGCTGACCGTGGACACCAACGGCGTACCCCTGGAGGACCTGCTGCTCGCGTTGCACGACCTGCCGGCCGACGCCCTGCGCGGCGTGCAGGTCCCGTCCCACCCGCAGACCATCGACCAGGTGTCGTACGTGGTCCTCGACAACGGCGGAAACGGGCTGTTCGAGGCGGTTCGCGGCACCCGGGTGCCGGAGTGGGCCCGGGCCAACCCCCGCTGGGTCACCCGGTTGTGACACCCCCGCGCCAGGCCCGGCGGCGTCCGCCCCGGCGAGGATCTAGGCTTGGTACCCGTGTTCGGACCCCAGGTTCCCACCGTGACCGTGCCCGAGATCGCCGACGACACCTACCTGCTCGACGTCCGGGAGGACGACGAGTGGGCCGCCGGCCACGCCCCCGGCGCCCACCACCTGCCGATGATGGAGCTGCCGTCGCGGCTGGCCGAGGTGCCCACCGACCGCGACGTGGCGGTCATCTGCCGCTCCGGCGGCCGATCCGCGCAGGTCGTCGCCTACCTCGTGCGCAACGGCTGGGAGCAGGTACGCAACGTCGAGGGCGGGATGGGCGAATGGGCCGCCGCCGGGCGACCGGTGGTCGGCGGGGACGGGCAGCCGGGCCGGGTCCTCTAGGACGGCGCATGGGCGACCCCCTGGTCTTCGCGCACCGCGGCTCCTCGTACGACCTCCCGGAACACACCCTCGCCGCCTACCTGCGCGCCCTCGACGAGGGCGCTGACGGGCTGGAGTGCGACGTGCGGCTGACCCGGGACGGGCATCTGGTCTGCGTGCACGACCGCCGGCTCGACCGGACCAGCAACGGTCGCGGCCTGGTCAGCGCGCGTACCCTCGCCGAGCTGGAGACGCTGGACTTCGGGTCCTGGCACCCGGGCTGCGTACCGGCCGACGGCGACGAGGTGCTCGACGAATCGCACACCCGACTGCTCACCCTCCAGCGGCTGCTCGACGCCGTGCTGGCCGCCGGTCGACCAGTCCGGCTGCTGGTGGAGACCAAGCACCCCTCCCGGTACGGCGGGAACGTGGAGCGCCAGCTGGTCGCCCTGCTGCGCCGGTACGGCCTGACCGAACCAGCACCGGACGACCCGGTCCGGGTCACCGTCATGTCCTTCTCGCCGCTGGCCGTCCGGCGGATCCGCGACCTGGCGCCCGCGCTGCCCACCGTGCTGCTGCTGGAGGTCCTGCCGCGCTGGCTGCGGCTCGGCCGGCTGCCGTTCGGCACCCGGATCGCCGGGCCCGGCATCGGCCTGGTCCGGGCCCGTCCCCAGCTGGTGCCGGCGCTGCGCGCGGCCGGCAGCCAGGTGTACGTCTGGACCGTCAACGAGCCGGCCGACCTGGAGCTCGTCCTGGCCACCGGGGCGGACGGGATCATCACCGACCGGCCGGCGCAGGCACTGGCCCGCCTGGGCCGCTGACCGCCCACCACCGGCACCACCGGGTGGGGGCGACGGGTGGCCCCGGCCGCCCTCCCATGGCCCGGGAGTCGGCCGGCCGGGGGTGTCCGGAATCCGACCGGCGGGGCACACTCGGGGACATGCCGGAGCGCACCGACTACCCCGCTCTCATCGCGGGCCACACCGTGGTGATCGAGATGATCAACTCTGGTGACAGCGGTCTTCCGGTCCTGACCCAGCTGCTCCGGGTGGCCCAGTCGGCGCTCGGTGCGGCGGGCATGGCGTTCGTCGAGTTCGCCCCGAGCGGCGGCCGGGTGATCTCCGCGACTGGCGCGGCCGAGTGGACCGTCGGCCGCCCGCTGCCCCTCGACAACCAGGCCACCGGCTGCCTGCTCGCCGGCCCCCGGGTGCATCAGGCCAGGCTGGACCACGTCACCGGCAAGCTCGCCGGCGAGCTTGCCGAACGCGGCCTGCTCCGGGTGGTGGTCGCCCGGGCGGAGATCGGCGGGCTGATCGTCGGCAGCCTGCACGCGCTCTACCACGGCGACGAGGAGCCGGGCGCGGAGCAGCACGGGGTGCTCGGCTACCTCGCCTCCTGCATCGCCCACATGTACGGCGACCAGACCGGCCTGCCGGTGCACGGCGACGGTCCGGTGGTGGCGGCGCTCGCCGACGGGCTGGCCGTGGTCGACCGGGAGAGTTACGTCCGACTCTGGAACCCGGCCGCCGCGCAGGTCACCGGCCGTCCCGCCGGGCAGGCGCTCAACCAGCCGCTGCCCTTCCCACTGCCCCCGCCCGGCCAGGTGCTCGACCACCGGCTGCCGGACGGTCGCTGGCTGCGGATCACCTCCGGCGAGCTGCCCGGACCCGGCGTCCTGCGGGTGGTCACCTTCCGCGACATCACCGACCAGCAGCGCCGTGACCACGACCGGGACCTCTTCGTCGCGGTGACCAGCCACGAGCTCCGCACCCCGGTCACCGTGATCAAGGGGTACGCGGACACCCTGACCGACCACTGGGAGTCGCTGACCGAGACCGACCGGCGGCAGGCCGCCCGGGTGATCGGGCAGCGCGCCAACGAGCTGGCCCGGCTGGTCGACCGGCTGCTCTCCTCCGCCGCCGAGGCGGGGCCGGGGGACGACCCGCCCGCCCCGTACGACCTCGGCGACGCGCTGCGGGCCGCCGCGGCCGACCTGCCGGCCGAGTTGCGGCACCGGATCCTGATCCACCTGCCGGCCGACCTGCCCAAGGCGCTCGGTCACCGGCCGAGCCTGGCCACCGTGCTGACCGAACTGAGCACGAACGCCGGCAAGTACTCGCCGCCCGGCTCGCCCATCGAGATCACCGCGACCGCCGACGGGCAGACCGTCTCCTTCCGGGTCAGCGACCGGGGCATCGGCATCCGGCCGGAGCACGTCGAGCGGGCGTTCGACCGGTTCTGGCAGGGGGAGTCCGGTGACCGCCGGCGCTACCCGGGGGCCGGGCTCGGCCTCTATCTCGTCCGCCGGATCGTTGAACGGCAGAATGGATGGGTATCCCTCCGTCCGAGGGCCGGTGGCGGTACGGTCGCAGAGGTGCGGCTGCGCCGCGGTTGACCGGCGGCGGCCACGGGGGCGTGAAGGGGCGAAGGTGTCGACGAGAGCTGTCGAACGGGCGTGGTGCGTGGTCGTGCCGCACCACGCCACCGGGGCGCGGCTGGCCCGGCGCAGGCTCGCCGACGAGCTGGCCGAGGTCGTACCCCCGGCCCTGCTGGCGGATCTGGTGGCGGTTTTGGCCGAGCTGGTCGGCAACGCCGTCCGGCACGCCGACCCGCTGCCCGGCGGGGTAGTCCGGGTGGCCTGGCGGCTGCGGCCGTCGGCCGACGGCCAGCTGGTGCAGCTCCGGGTGACCGACGGCGGCGCGGCGGCGGGGCCGCGGATCCGGGTAGCCGCCCCGGACGCGACCGACGGCCGGGGCCTGCACATCGTCGCCGGCCTGGCCAGCCGCTGGGGCGTCGAACGGGACGGCCTGGGGCAGAGCGTGTGGGCCGAGTTCGACCCGGCCCCGTCGCCGAGCCTCGTCACGGCCGGCTGAACGGCCACCGAAGGCGGGTCCTCCCCACGCCGCTCCGGTCCGGCCTCTAGGCTGTCTCGCCGTGAGCAAGCGTCGAAAGAGCCAGCGGGCCGCCGAAGCCACCCCGAAGCGGGAGAAGGTGCGGGACATTTTCGTGCCCCGCCCGTTCGAGGGTCTGACCGACGAGCCGGAGTGGATCGCCCTGCGCGAGCTGGTGCCGGCCGCGTCCGCTCCGCTGCGGCTCTCCCCCGCGCTGGTGGCGGAGTTCGGCGAACGGGAGATCACCCTGGCCACGGTGCTGCCCATGGCCACCCCGGCGATGACCAAGCCGGACGGCCGGATCTTCATCGGTCTGCAGCGTCACCTGCAGTCCGGTGACGTGTCGCGCGACCTGGCTGAGGCGCTGCTCTGCGCGCTGCGGGCCGAGCCGGGCCGCCCGGTCGCGGTCCCGCCGCTGCCCGGCCCCGGCCCCCGGCTGCAGGACGTGCTGGCCGACGGCCCGCTGGAGATCACCATGCACGACGGGTTCGAGTTCTGGCTCGACCCGGGGGCCGGCGACGACCCCACCGTGCAGGCGTCCCTGGAGCGGGCCAACGCCGCCATCTACCCGACCGTGCGGCTCGCCGCCGCGCGGTCCGCCTACTGGTGCCAGGTGCCGGAGAAGGCGCATGTGCGCTGGGTACTGCCCGACGACGAGGACGCGGCGCTCGACGCGCTGGCCCGGCTGAGCGCCGCCGGCACGCTGACCCTCGGCGAGAACACCCGGTTCGCCGGCATGTTCCGGGCCCACGGCCGGCTGGTGCCGGTCTGGGACCTGCCCGAGGAGATTCCGGCGGCCGACTGGGAGCAGCCGGTCGCTGACTTCGCCAAGCGGTACGCCGAGGCGCTCGGCGGCCCCATCCCGCTGGACGCGGCCGGTCGCCGCGCCCGGCACGGCCTGCTCGGCCGCCAGCTCACCCTGCGCTGACGGCCGCGGGGCCGGAGGGGCGCAGCGGCTCGCGGACCAGCGGGCAGGACATGCAGCGCGGTCCGCCCCGGCCGGAACCGAGCTCGGAGCCGGCGATCGGGATCACCTCGATGCCGGCCCGCTCCAGCTGGGCATTGGTCTCCGTGTTGCGTTCGTAGCCGACGCAGAGCCGGGGCCCGAGGGCGAGGGTGTTGTTGCCGTCGTCCCACTGCTCCCGCTCGGCGGTGACCGGGTCGAGGCCGGTGTCGATCACCCGGAGCTGGTCGAGGTCCATCGCGTCCGCCGCGGCCCGCAGGAACGGCGCCGGGCCGTCCACCCGCGGGTCCTCGCCGTCCGCGCCGGCGATGACGGTGTACGCCGACAACGTGCTGGCGATGTTCGGGTACATCAGTACGGCGTCGACGTCGACCATCGTGCAGACCGTGTCCAGGTGCATGGTGGCCCGTTCCTGGGCGATCGGCACGACCAGGATGGTGTGCGCCAGCCCGGCGGCGAAGACCTGCCGGGCGAGGCGCTCGGCGCCGGCCGGGGTGGTCCGCTCGCCCACCCCGACCGCCAGCACGCCGGGTGCGAGGAGCAGCACGTCGCCGCCCTCCAGGTGCTCCAGCTCAGGGTGGTAGACGAAGTCGGTGCCGGCGAAGCGCGGGTGGTGGCGGTAGATGGCGTCGGTCAGGGAGGTCTCCCGCCGCCGGGCCGGCATGGCCAGGCTGGTCACCCCGACCCGGTCACCGACCCAGACCGAGGAGTCCCGGGTGAAGAGCAGGTTGGGCAGCGGGTCGATGACGAAGTCGTGCCGGTCCATCAGGGTGTAGACCAAGCCGCCCGGCCGGTCCCGGCTGATCCGCAGCTCCTCGTGGGCCAGCCCGGCGATGAACACGTCGGCGAGCGCGGCCGGGTCGAGATAGGCCAGGTGGTCGGCGACCCGGGCGCGCAACGAGTCGCCGAGCCGCGGCGAGCGCAGCACCAGCTCGGTCAGCTCGGCCCGCGCCTGGGCGACGGCGAGCGTCTCGGCCAGCAGGGTGGAGAGATAGAGCACCTCGACCCCGCGCTCGCGCAGGGCGGCGGCGAACGCGTCGTGCTCCTCCTGCGCGCGGCCCACCCAGGGGATGGCGTCGAAGAGCAGCGAGTCGTTGTTGCGGGGGGTGAGCCGGGCGAGTTCGGGACCGGGGCGGTGCAGCAGCACCGTACCGAGCCGGCCGACCTCGCTGTCCACGTAGTGGGTCACCCTCGCAGCGTAGGACAGGGTTTGGCGGCATCCGGGAAAACATCTGTGGATGAATATGGCATTCATCCGCACTCACTCCGGCGCTCCAACTTGCCGACCCGGGGGACTGGCAACGTAGGGTAGTGAGGACATAACTTCGAGGGACCTTTTGCCGGAGGTCGCGATGACTGTCTTTCCCGCTCGTCGAGCCGTACCGTCCGCCCGGGCACTGCCACCCGTGGCGGTGCCGCACCCCCGGGTCGAGTCGCCCGGGGTCCTCACACCAGCCCGTCCGTCCCCGTTGGAGTGGGCCCGTCGCCGGCGGGCCGAGCGGGGTGCCCGGCGGCTGGAGGCGGCCGGCGCACGGGCGCTCGGCCAGCTCGACCACCTCGGGCCCGCGTGGCACGTCATCGAGTGGCCCCGGACGGACGTCGCCGACGCCCTGCTCCACCACGGCCAGGACGACCGCGCCGGCTTCCTCGCCATCGGGCCGAGCGGGCTCTTCGCGGTCACCATCGCCGACCACGGGCGGGCCCGGGTGCTGGTGGCCGGTGACGTGGTCCAGATCAACGGCAAGCGACCGCCCTATGTGGCCGAGGCCCGCCGCGACGCCAAGCGCGCGAGCAAGGCGCTCTCCGACGCGGTGGGGCTGCCGATCCCGGTGACACCGGTGCTGACCTTCGTCGGCTCCGGCGTCATCAGCGTCTACGGCCTCCCGAAGGACTGCCTCATGGCGACCCACCGCGAGCTGGACCGGCTGCTCGTCGCGGGCGGCAACCGGATCAGCCCGGCCACCGCCGACAAGCTCTCCCGGGTCGCACAGCACCCGGGCACCTGGCTGAACGGCGGCTACCGCGCGGCGGCCGACTACCGGTGGTACGACGACGACCGAACGGCCGCTGACAAGCCGGCCAACCGGCGGTAACGTCACCGACGACGCCACGCGCCCCGGGGCCGGTCGGCAGCCGTCGTCGCGCCGTCGCCTGCCGCCCGGTCAGGGCATCCACCACCACCGGCGGCCCGGTGACTCCAGCGCGTTCGGCGACAGGGCTGATGACCGGCTAGCGTGGACGGTCCGTCGGTGTATATAGGAGGCTCGGTGGCGCACGTCGAACTCTCGCTCTCGGAAGTGTTCATGCCGGCCGCAGGGACATCGACAGAGCACGAGTTCGACAACTTCGGGCAGTGGTCCTGCACCGTCTCCCGGGCAGACGAGCCGTGCCTGCTGATCGACGCCGACACCAGGGTGGTGGCCGTCTCCGCCTCCGGGTGCGAGCTGCTCTGCCTCGGCGCCCCGGAGGACGTGATCGGGCTGCCGCTGCTCGACGGCGGGCTGCGGCTGCTCGACTTCACCGCCAACCGGGGCGAGCTGACCGAGCCGGACAAGATCCCACCGCTGCTGGCCCTCTCCTCCGGGCGGCTCGCCCGAGGGTTGCTCCGCGTTCAGGGGGCGTCGGCGGACGCGACCGTGGACGCGATCTCCACCCCGGTGCTCACCGACGGGGCGGTCGCTGGCTCGCTCACCTTCTTCTCCGAGGTCTGACCTGCGACGGCATGTGGCGTTCGCCGCACGCGGCGAAGCTGGGGCCGGCCCTCACCCAGGCCGTAAGGTGCCCTCATGCTCGATATCGCTCTGCTGCCAGGGGAGTACGCCGTGTGCCGGTTGGCCGCCGGCTCCACCCTGCCGCCCGGGATGTCGGGCGGGCTGAGCGACGGCGACGTCGTCACGGTGAGCTGGACCGCCGACGGGATCTCGGTGATCTGCCCCGCCCACCGCGCCCCTGAGCAGGCCGCCACGGAGACCGCCTGGCGCTGCCTGCGGGTGGCCGGGCCGCTCGACCTCGCCGTCACCGGCACCCTGGCCGCCCTCGTCGAGCCGCTCGCCGAGGCCCGGGTCAGCGCGGTGGCCTTCTCCACGTACGACACCGACTACCTGCTGGTCCCCGCGGTCCGCCTCGGCGAGGCGACCGCCGCGCTGGAGCGGGCCGGGCACCGCGTCCTCGACTGACCTTCACCCGGCCGGCGGATACTCCTACGATGGGCTCGGCCACCCCTGGCCGTGACGACGTTCCCCCATGTCCCGAGGATCGGCCCGTGCCGCCC
>NZ_POUB01000319.1 GCF_003236335.1 Micromonospora deserti | reverse complement strand
GCCGAGCGGGTGCAGTGGGGCCGGCCGGTCGGTGAGCACGAGGCGGTGGCCCAGAAGCTGTCCTTCATCGCCGCCACCACGTACGGCATGGAGACCATGCTCGACCTGTGCTGCCTGCTCGCCGACGACGACCGCAACGACATCCGGATCGAGGCGGCGCTGGTCAAGCTCTACGCCAGCGAGATGGCCTGGCGAATCGCCGACGAGCTGATCCAGATCCGGGGTGGCCGCGGCTACGAGACCGCCGAGTCCCTCGCGGCGCGGGGCGAACGCCCGGCCGCCGTCGAGCAGTTGCTGCGGGACCTGCGGATCAACCGCATCTTCGAGGGCTCCACGGAGATCATGCACCTGCTCATCGCCCGGGAGGCGGTCGACGCGCACCTCTCCGTCGCCGGGGACATCATCGACCCGGACGCCGGCCTCGGCCGCAAGGCGAGGGCGGGCGCGCGGGCTGGGGCGTTCTACGCGAAGTGGCTGCCCACCCTGGCCGTCGGCAAGGGCCAGGCCCCTCGGGCGTATGTCGAGTTCGGTCCACTCGCCGGGCACCTGCGCCAGGTGGAGCGGGCCAGCCGCAAGCTGGCCCGGTCGACGTTCTACGCGATGTCCCGGTGGCAGGGGAAGATGGAGCGCAAGCAGGCGTTCCTCGGCCGGGTGGTCGACATCGGGGCGGAGCTGTTCGCGATGTCCGCGGTCTGCGTCCGGGCGTACGCCGAGCAGGACACCCGACCGGAGAACGTGGAGCTGGCCGACCTCTTCTGCCGGCAGGCCCGGGTCCGGGTCGACGCGCTGTTCACCGCGCTCTGGGCGAACACCGACTCGGTCGACACCGCCGCCGCGAAGCGTATCCTCGCCGGCCGGTACGCCGGGCTGGAGGAGGGCGTGATCACCCCGCCCGCCGATCTTCCCTGGGTGGCTGGCTGGTCGCCCGGCCCGTCCACCGCCTCCGACGTCCGCCGCCGGGTCCCGCCACCGGCCTGACCGCCCGGGGCCGGCCCCAGGCGGTCAGGCCGGTGGTCGAGACGTTCGTCGGCGTGTCGCGGTCGCCCGGCGCGCGGGCACCGCGACCCGCCACCCCTCACCGATGACCACGCCGGCGCCCGCCCGGCGGCGGCGCCGGGCGGGCGGGTCAGCGGGCGATCGCCCAGGCCAGGATCGCCGCGAGGATCAGCCCGTTGAGCACCGCCAGCCCCAGGTACGCCGCGGGCGGGATCCGCCGCCCCCTGCGGACGAGGCTGACCAGGGCGGCGGCGTACGCGAGCAGCAGGACGGCGACGGCGACCAGGAAGTAGAACACCCGATGACCTTAGCGGCCGCCGCGCAGGCCGAGTCGCCGCAGCTCCAGGGCGGCCAGCGCGTCCACGGTGGCATCGTCGCCGCGCCGCCACGCCTCGGCCACATCCGGCGCGATCCGGGTCAGCCGGTCCAGCGGCTGGGCGGCCAGCGCGCGCAACGCGAGCAGGTCCCGCCCGGCGGGCGCGGCGGCGAGCCTCGCCGCGGCGCCGGCCCGGCGCATCCAGCGCACCCGCAGCGGCAACCAGCCGAAGAGCACCAGGCCGAGCGGGACGACCAGCACGGCGACGGTGAGGGCGAGGGCCAGCTGGTCGACCAGCTCCTGCTGGTCCCGGCCCGCCTCGGCCAGTGACCGGGCGGCGCCGGCGGCCCGCTCGAACGGCGCGGTCAGCTCGTCGCCGGCCAGCGGTACCCGGCCGACCTTGCCGCCGGCCTCGGCCAGGTTGTCGGCGAGGCCGCCGCCGGCCTCCTCCAGCTTCCGCCCGGGTACGGCGAGCTGCTGGACCAGGTCGTGCAGCCACAGCGCGCCGCGGACCGCCCCGTACACCCAGGCGACGACGAGCAGGTCGGTGATCAACTGTCGGACGGCGGTCGGGAAGCGATCGGCGTAGATCTTCACGCCGGACAGCGTGCCACGGACGGCCGTGCCCGGCATCCGTCGCGGCGCCGCCCCGCGCGTGGCCTCAGCCCGCGCAGGACGGACAGGCGCCGAAGATCTCCAGGGTGTGGCTGACGTCGGTGAAGCCGTGCTGGGCCGCCACCCGACCGGCCCAGCTCTCCACCGCCGGCCCGGCCACCTCGACGGTGCGGCCGCAGCCCCGGCAGACCAGGTGGTGGTGGTGCCCCTCGCTGCACCGCCGGTAGAGGTGCTCGCCACCCGGTGGGCGCATCACGTCGATCTCGCCGGCGTCGGCCAGCCCCTGCAACGTCCGGTAGACCGTGGTCAGCCCCACCCGCTCGCCGCGCTCCCGCAGCATCGCGTGCAGGTCCTGCGCGCTGTGGAAGCCCTCGACCTCGGCCAGCAGCGCGCTCACCGCCGAGCGCTGCCGGGTGTGGCGTACCGGGCTGCTCACGACCCCTCCCCGGCGTGGCTCACCGCGTCGGCCACGATGTGCGCCACGTGCTCGTCGACCAGGGTGTACGCGATCTCCCGCCCGCGGCGGGAGCCGCGGACCACGCCGGCGCCGCGCAGCACCCGCAGGTGCTGGGAGACCAGCGGCTGCGCCACGGCGAGCTTGTCCACCAGCTCGTGCACGCACCGCTCTCCCGCGGCGAGCTCGCTGACGATGGCCAGCCGGATCGGCGCCGACAGGGCACGCAACAGCTCGCTCGCGCCCTCGAAGGCGTCATAGCCTGATCCGCCGGTCACCCTGCAACGGTAACCAACCCCGCCGACCCGCCGCTGAGCAGGATCAGTGAAGCACCACCTCGTGCGGCTCGGGCACCGGCGCCACCGCCGGCGCGCCGCGCCGGCGCAGCCCTCGCCAGGCCGCCCCGAGGACGGCGACCACCACGAACGAGGCGATCGCCATCAGCACCACCGAGGCGCCGGGGGCGGTGTCGACGTTCGCGGCCACCCAGACCCCCGAGCCGGCGGCGAACAGGCCGAGCGTCATGGCCGCCGCCATCGTGCTGCGGAAACCCCGGGCGACCTGCTGCGCGGCGGCGACCGGCACCACCATCAGCGCGCTGATCAGCAGTACCCCCACGGCCCGCATGGCGATCGTCACGGTGACCGCCGTGGCGACCGCGAGCAGCAGGTTGAGCGTGCGCACCGGCAGGCCGGAGACCCGGGCGTACTCCTCGTCGTGGCAGACCGCGAAGAGCGCCGGGCGCAGCGCCAGCATGGTGACCAGGATCGCCACGCCGAGCACCGCGATGGTGGTCAGGTCCGTCGGCGAGATGGTGGTCAGCGACCCGAAGAGGTACGCGTTGAGGTTGGCGCTGGTGCTGTCGGAGAGCCCGACCAGCATCACGCCTCCGGCGATGCCGCCGTAGAAGAGCAGGGCGAGGGCCAGGTCGCCGGAGGTCCGGCCGCGGGCGCGGACCAGTTCGATCGCGACCGCGCCGAGCGTCGCCACGATCACCGCGACCAGCACCGGGGACCGGTTGAGCAGCAGGCCGGCGCCGACGCCGGTGAGCGCCACGTGCCCGACCCCGTCGCCGATCAGCGCCAGCCGCCGCTGCACCAGGTAGATGCCGAGGGCGGGGGCGGCCAGGCCGATGACGAGCGCGGCGATCAGGGCCCGCTGCATGTACGGGTACTGGAAGAGTTCCATGGTCACCTGCTCCACAGCCCGGCGGGCTCGTCGGGGCCGTGCGGGTGCACGTGGTCGTGGTCGGGCTCCGCGTGGTGGCCGGCCGGCTCGGGCACCGCACCGTCGTGGCAGATCCCGCCCTGGTGTACGACGACGGCCCGGCTGATCAACGGCCGCAGCGGTCCCAGCTCGTGGGCCACCAGCAGGACCGTTCCGCCGCCGTCGACGAAGTCGCGCAGCGCCCCGGCGAACGCCTCCTGGCTGGCCGCGTCGACCCCGGCCGTGGGCTCGTCGAGGACCAGCAGTTCGGGCTGGCCGGCCAGGGCCCGGGCGATCAGGGTGCGCTGTTGCTGCCCGCCGGAGAGGGTGGCGACCGGGTCGCCGGCCCGGTCGGTGAGCCCGACGGCCGCCAGCGCGGCGGCCACCGCGGCCCGGTCGGCGACGCCGGGCGGGCGCAGCACGCCGCGCCGGGCCAGCCGGCCGGCGGCGACCACCTCGCCGACGGTGGCCGGTACGCCGCTGCCGGCGCCCAGCCGCTGCGGGACGTACCCGATCCGCTGCCATTGGCGGAACCGTCGCAGCGGGCGGCCGAAGAGGGTGACCGACCCGGAGCTGAGCGGCACCAGGCCGAGCACGGCGCGGATCAGGGTCGACTTGCCGGAGCCGTTGGCGCCGAGTACCGCGACCACCTCGCCGGGGGTCACGGTCAGTGAGGCGTCACGCAGCACGGGGCGGCCGTCGTAGCCGACCACCCCGTGCGTGACGGTGATGACAGGGGCGCTCACGAGCAGCTCAACGCCGTCCTCAGGGTCTGTAGGTTGGTACGCATCACCGAAAGGTAGTCCCCACCGTTGTCGGCGGACAGCCCCTCGATCGGATCCAGCACCGCCGTCTTCGCGCCGACCTCACCGGCGATGGTCTCGGCGACCTTCGGGCTGACCAGCGTCTCGAAGAAGATCGTGGTGGCCTTGTGCTCCCGCGCCTCCTCGGCCACCTCGGCCAGCCGCTGCGGGGCGGGCTCGGTCTCCGGGCTCAGCCCGGTGATGCCGATCTGCTCCAGTTGGTAGCGCTCGGCGAGGTAGCCGAACGCGGTGTGACTGACCACGATCTCCCGGCGCTGGCAGGTCTTCAGCCCCGCCGCGAACTCGGCGTCCAGCTTCTCCAGCTCGGTGCGGAGCGCGGCGGCGCGGGCGGTGTAGTCGGCGGCCCGCTCCGGGTCGGCCCGGCCCAGCCGCTCGGCGAGCTGGTCACCGACCGTGGCCAGCCGGGTCGGGTCGAGCCAGAGGTGCGGATCCTTGCCGCCGCTCTCCTCCTCGTGGCCCGGCTCCTCGGCCTCGCCCTCGTGCTCGTGCCCGCCGGCGGCGGCGTCCAGCAGCGGCTGCACGGTGGTCACGTCGAACGCGCGGTCGGCGGCGTTCTGCTCGACCGCCTCGTCCACCGCCGGCTGGAAGCCCTTGAGGTAGACGATCAGCTCCGCCTGGCTGACCTGCCCGACCTGGCCCGCGTTGAGCTCCAGGTCGTGCGGCTCCGCCCCGGGCTTGACCAGGTTGGTCACCGTGACCGCGTCGCCGCCGATCCGCTCGGCGAGGAACTGCAGCGGGTAGAAGGCGGCCACCACGTCGACCCGCTGCGGGTCGGCGCCGGCGGTGTCGTCGGAGCAGGCCGCGACGCCGCCCAGGGCGAGCAGGGCGGTGGTGGCGGCGGCCAGGGCGCGCGGAGCTGAGCGGATGGTCATGACATCAACTGTCCGTGACAACGAGAATGATTGTCAAAAACGCATGCTTGCATGTCAGAGCAGCTTCGCCAGGCCCGCGGTGACCAGCAGGGTGAGCACGACCAGCCGGATCGCGCGGGTCGGCGGCGTCTGCACCGACCAGGTGGCCACCAGCAGGGTCGCCACGCCCGCGGCGAGCAGCAGCATGAGCAGCCCGCCGACCACGCCGGGGGCGAAGAACGCGGCCAGCACCAGCACCAGCGTGATCAGGAACACCGTCGTCGGGTTCGCCCGGGCCAGCCAGCCCGGCATCCGGCTCTGCGTACGCTGCATCCCACAGACTCTACGAGGAGGAACGCCGGTGCTGGTGACCAACCGGTTCGTGGTCGAGACCGATGTCGCGGACGCCTTCACCGAACGGGCGCACGCCGCCCTCGCGGCGCTCGCGGCCCGCCCCGGCTACCTGCGCGGCCAGTTGGTGCGGGCGCTGGACGACCCGCGGCACTGGTGCCTGGTCACCGAGTGGGAGTCGGTCGGCACCTACCGGCGGGCCCTCGGGGGCTTCGACGTCAAGATCACGGCGGTGCCGCTGCTCGCCGAGTCGCTCGACGAGCCCTCCGCGTACGAGGCGCTGGCCAGCGCCGCACCGGGCGGGGACGTCGTCGTCGTGGCCAGTGATCGGGCCGCAGGTCCTTACCGCTGAGCCCGCGGGCACTACCCTGCTCTCATGACCGCTCCCGGACCGGCAGCCCCACCGCCGCACCCCTCGCTGCCCGGCCAGGAGGGCACGCCCCCACCC